>CANPYE010000067.1 GCA_947588005.1 uncultured Lachnospiraceae bacterium
TCGTAGATCCGGTTCAGGCTGATGACCAGCTGCATGACCGCCCTGGGCAGATGGGTCATCCAGCTTAACGGGCCGAAGAGATAGCCGCAGTAGGTGATATACTGGACCAGCTGACCCATGCTCATCCTTCCGTTTAATACATCCAGACCGCCGAAAAGGACCGCGAAATAGGTGCCGCAGCTCATCAGAAATGTGATGATCGGGAACAGCACGGCCCAGAAGGTCTCATTTTTCCGGGAAATGGCGGCGAACTCCATCGCCGTCTGCCGGAAGCGCTCCGCTTCCCGCTCCTCCTGGCCGAAGGTCTTCACCACGCGGATCCCGGAAATGATATCCTGCAGGCGGCTGCTTAAGTCGTCCGATTTCAGCCACTGCTTATGGAAGATCACATGCGTGTGGTGCTGGAAAAGCCGGAACAGTACAAATACGAGCGCCACGAACACCATGGACAGTAACGTCATCTGCCAGCTGATCGTCAGCATCATGGCCAGAGAAACGATCATCGTCAGAAGCGTGGAGAACATATCGCCGAACACATCCTCCATGAACTGCCGGACCTGCCGGGTATCTCTGGATACGCGGTTCATCAGCTCGCCGGGCCGGCGGTTATTGATGAAAGACAACGACAGGCTCTGGATCTTTATGTAGAGCTTCTGGCGAAGCGTCATGCTTAAGGACGCGCCCAGCTTAGCGCAGTTCCAGTAGCGCACCACCGACAGAATGATCCGCAGAAGCAGAAGCGCGAAGCTGATCCCGGCGAAGATCCACAGATCCCGCCAGGTTCCCCGTCCCGTGGCAAGGGCATTGTCAATGAAATCCCTCTGCACCATAGGAGTCAGCAGGTTCACAGCGGACACAAGGACCATCAGAAGGGAGATCAGAAGGAGCTTTCCTATATACCCGCCGCAGAGCGTGAAAAATTTGCGCAGGATATCGCCTTTGCCGGAACAGTACGGACACCTGCTGGTGCCCGGCAGGGCGCGGCCGCATTTTTCGCAGTATTTCTCATATTCGTGGCTGTGGACCTGCTCCTCGCTACCGGGGATCCGGCCGTCCTCAAGGGCCGCAATCAGCGCCTGGGCGCCGCGGGCCACATAGGAGACGCGGATGATATGGCGCATGGAGAACCGGGCCGCGCAGATCTCCTGACCGGCTTTCGTCCGGACGGTCACGATCCCGCTATGGACCTGGTGCTCGCAGCGGATCCGCTCGCAGGCTGCCAGCTCCCAGGACGCGGTCACCGCCCCGCCGTCCAGCACCAGAAAGCGCTTCTGGGTTACGGCCAGCCAGATCCGGTCGGTATAGGTCTCGCGGGCCTTCTTCGCCTGATTGTCATACGCCAGATCCACCGGGACGCAGTACCACAGCTTCTCGCCGGGTGCAAGATGAAGCGCCTCCGTCTGGGCGGACGTTAGTGTATATAATAACTTCATGTAACTTGCCTCATTTCTAAAACTTAAATAAACAGATCCAGCTTCTTCCTCTCCTGGACGCTCAGCTTATAGAAATCCGGGATCTCGTACCGGTTCCCGTCGATGTCCGTCACCATCAGCCGGTTGTCTCCCAGAAAGATCACCGCGTCGCCGCTCATCCGGGTGGTGAAGCGGCAGGCCCCGAAGCTGGTGGTCACGTTCCAGTAGGCGTATCCGTACTCGTCCTTCACGTCCAGCACTTTCTCAATGACCGGCATGAAATACCGAAGCCGTATCTGCTCGCGGATCATCTCCTGCTGGTCTTTGTCCAGATCGGACAGCTTCTCGATCAGGCCGATCTCCTTCGCCTTCTCGTCCGCTTCCCGGATCGAGATGAACTCATCCGGCTCCGTCAGCGGAAACGTCAGATAGACCCCGACGCGGGAATATTCCTTCTCGCCGTATTTCAGAGAAATGAATCCGCCTCCCGTCCGGGCGAACCGGGCGTTGTCGCGGGTCAGAAGGCGCATTTCCAGAAGCTCCTCTGATTCCTTTTTCAGCGCTTCCTCGTCAAACTCACGCAGGTTCAACAGATCTTGGTGTTCCTGTTCTCTCATTGGCGGCATATCTATACCTTCTTTCTATTTCCTTCTCTCCGCACAATATTCGCGGCAGCTGATCTCTTCGTTCCATCCTGTGCGCAGTCTGCGGCAGCCACCGGTCTGCACATCACCGGCCGCCGGCCACGAACCGATTCCGCCGGCCGCCAACCAAAGTCTTACTCGATTCCCCGCATCGCCAGCGCCTTCGTCTGCAGCTCGCTCAGCTTATAGTAAGTCCCCTTCTTCGCAAGCAGTTCCTCATGGGTTCCCGACTCTGTGATCTTCCCTTCGTCCAGCACGATCAAATGCGCCGCGTTGCGAAGCGTCGACAGCCTGTGAGCGATGGACAGCACCGTCCGGCCTTTCTCCAGGCGTTCCAGCGACTTCTGAATCGCCAGCTCCGTCTCCGTATCTACGGCGGACGTAGCCTCGTCCAGGATCAGGATCTTCGGATCCGCCAGGATCGCCCTGGCGATTGAAATTCGCTGTTTCTCGCCGCCGGACAGGGAACGCCGGGACGCGCCCAGGATCGTATCGTAGCCCTCCGGCATCCGGCAGATGAAATCATGGGCGTTAGCCTGGATGGCCGCCCGGATGATCTCCTCCCGGGTGGCGTCGGGACGGGCGTAAGCAATATTTTCCGCCACGGTTCCCATGAAAATATAGGTCTCCTGGGACACCATGGCAACATTTTTGCGAAGCTCCTTAAAACCGTACTGTTTCACGTTCACGCCGTCCACCAGCACCTCGCCTTCCTCCGTGTCGTAGAGGCGGGAGATCAGGTTCACGAGCGTGGACTTGCCGGAGCCGGACCGGCCCACGATGCCGAATACCTCGCCGGCGTTCACATGGAAGCTGACGTCCTTTAGTACCGGCTTGTGGGACTCGTAGCTGAAGGTCACATGCTTCAGCTCGATCTCACCCCGCAGACTCTGCGGCCGCAGAGGCTCCGGCGACTCCTTCACCTCCGGCACAGCGTCGATGATCTCAAACATTCTCTGGGCCGAATTCATGCAGTCGGTGTACCAGCGGACGATCCTGGACATGAACTCCAGCGGTCCCTGCAGCTGCCCCACATAGCCGGAGAAGGTCAGAAGCATACCGACTTCCATATTAGAGCCGCTGATGATCAGCGCGCCGCCGACCGCCCATACAAGAAAGCTCAGCGTATCTTCCACCGCGGCGTAAAGCGCATAAAATTTGTTATCGTAGCGCGCCAGGTCCAGCTCCGCGCCGCGGACCCGCTTATTGCTCGACGAGAAACGGACCGTCTCCTGCTCCTCCTGCCCGAACGCCTTCACCACGCGCGCGCCGGTAAAGTTCTCGTTCATCTGCGCGTTTAAACGCCGGTTGGCCCGGTGCCGCTTGCCGTAATAATGCCACAGGTGCGGCATCATTTTCACACTCATAACCACCAGAACAGGCATGAGCGCCATGGACACAACGGCAAGAAGGGGATTTAGGCAGAGCATGATGATACCGGTTGCGAGCAGGATACCTGCATTGATAAATACATAAGGCAGTCCGTCGATGAAAAAGCTGGAAATCTCCTCCGCGTCGTCCGAGACCCTGGTCATCAGACCTCCGGTCTGTCTTCTGGAATAGAAGCTGATCGACAGTCTCCCCATGGAATCGAACACCTGGCTTTTCAGCGTAGCCACTACTTCCGGGGCGATCCGGGCGGTCATCACGCCCTGCAGGATACCCAGCCCCTGGAGTGCAACCTTCGTCACGATCATGGCTATCACCAGGACTACAAGCACGGTTACAAACCGCCCCGCCGGCAGATGCAGAAGCGCCAGAAAGCGTTCATCCCGGGCCAGCACCCGGTCGTAGAGAATGGTACCGCTTAAGTACGGCCAGATCAGGTTCAGGACCGCCGTTCCCAGATAGCAGAAGACCATCACCGCCAGCGCCGGCTTATAGGGTTTAAAATACGACAGGATCCTCAGAAGGATCGATTTCTTGTCCATGCACTTGGGACAGACCTTCCGCTCCTGATCCGGATAGATCATGCCGCACTTGGGACAGCACTCCCGGCCCTTCTTCACATCCAGATCCTCGGCCGTAATCTCTTCTTCCTTCTTGATCTTATCCAGGATCCGGCAGATCCGCAGAAACACCTCCATCCGGGTGTTGGAAAAATGACACAGGCACCGCTCCGTGCCGTCGATCACCGCCATCAGCACGCCGGTGCTGACTTCCCGGATCACTTCCAGCCGCTCCACCTGCTTAAGATCCCACAGCTGGATCGCCGGTTCGTCGAGCTCCTTCGTATCCGCTAACTGCCAGCCGCTGTAACCGCCGAAGCGGTACTCCCGCTTCTCCCGGTACGGGTACGCCGCGAAGATCAGCTGCTTTTTCGTAACCGCCGCGATGCTGTCCGCGAAGCGGTATTCCATATCCAAATCCGCGGCGGCTGTGAAGATGATATCTTCCTTCCGGATACCGTACCGGCCTGCCGCGCGGATAAACGTGTCTGGTAAATTCATATTACTCCCCATTGCCTTTTCAATCCTGCACATTACCGCAACATGAGATAACCATACCATAAAAGCGCGGGCCGGTCAATTATCTAATATGTTTTAAAAACAGGTTTCTTTTATTGCCGGGAAGACGCCGGAAATTTGAGGATTTTCTTCGCGCAGGAAAGAAAACTGTGCTATAATCTTTTGTAGCTGCTTTAAACGCCGGCCGGCAGGATCGCGCTGAATCCGCATCCCGCCAGCCGGCGCCGTGAAAGGAGTCCTATGACAACATCGGCTAAAAAACCATATCTTCTGGAATGCTGCGTCGACTCTCCCGAGTCCGCCGTTGCGGCAGAGTGCGGCGGCGCCGGCCGCCTGGAACTCTGCGCCAACCTGATCATCGGCGGCACCACGCCGACGATGGCCCTGTATGAGAAAGTCCGGAAGCTTGTCTCCCTGCCCATCCACGTGCTCATCCGTCCCCGCTTCGGCGATTTTCTCTACTCTGAGGCGGAGACCGACATCATCTGCCGGGAGATCCGCGCCTTCGCGGAGGCCGGAGCCGACGGCGTGGTCGTCGGAAGCCTGCGGCCCGACGGCGCCCTCGATACGGACAGCATGGGCCGTTTCATAGACTGCGCCCGCGGCATGTCCGTCACGCTCCACCGGGCCTTCGATATGTGCCGCGATCCGTTTACTGCCTGGGAACAGGCCAGGCGTCTGGGCGTCCATACGATCCTCACTTCCGGCCAGGCGTCCTCCTGCCGCGAGGGACTCCCCCTGCTGCAGAAGCTGGCGGAACTGTCTGACGATCACGGACCAGCTATCATGGCCGGAGGCGGCGTAAACGCCGATACGGTTCGCGAGCTGATAGAGCGCACTGCCGTCAGCACCTTTCATATGTCCGGCAAGACCGTCCTGGAAAGCGGCATGGCCTATCGCAATCCGGCCGTCTCCATGGGACTTCCCGGCATCAGCGAGTACCAGATCTTAAGAACGGACGTGGACACTGTCAGAGCGGTCAGCCGTCTTTTAAATTCCCAAACGAAAGACACGCCTGCCTCTTAAAATTTTTATGAAAAAGATTGATACGCGCGTTTGTCTCGGCTATAATAATATCAGACATTAAATCAGCCGAAAGGAGTGCTGTGCCGTGTATATCAAAAGACATGCTGAAAAAACCGTACAGGAGCTTGCGCAAATGTTTGGGGCCGTGCTGGTTGCCGGGCCAAGACAGGCAGGCAAAACCACCATGTTAGCAAGGCTGACGGATGGGATGAACTGCGCCACATTGGACGATCCCATACTCAGGGCAAGCGCCGGGGAGGAAAGCGGAACCTTTTTTAAGGATAATCCGCCGCCTGTGTTTGTAGATGAAATTCAAAAGGCGCCGGCTTTATTCGAGCAAATCAAACTGCTCCTTGATCGGGAGCGAATTACAATCGGGGAATTTTGGATCTCCCACTGTACTTTTACCGCGACAGGGATATGAATGAGATCGACCTTCTGATTGAAGAAAACGGTATCCTGTATCCTATTGAAATGAAAAAACACGCCGATCCGCAGAAAAAAGATGTGGAAGCCTTCGATCTGCTGGACAAGATCCCGGGCGTAAAGCGTGGTCCGGGCGGAGTCGTTTGCATGTATGATAAACTCATAACGCTTCGAGGCGAGGACAGAATAATCCCTGTGAATTTCCTGTAATCATAAACGGCGGCTCTCTGTCCGCATGGAAATATCACATCCCTGTGTTTTAGGAAACGTCACCGTAACCGTCGTCCCGCTGCCCTCCGCGCTGTGAAGCTCGATCCGCGCCTCATGGAGCCGGGCCGCGTGCTTGACGATGGAAAGTCCCAGCCCCGTGCCGCCAAGCTCCTTCGACCGGCTCTTATCCACCCGGTAGAAGCGCTCGAAGATCCGCTCCTGATGTTCGGGAGGAATTCCGATCCCGCTGTCCGCGACCGTAAGTACCGCGCCGTCCGGCCGGTCCGCGACCGTTACCTCTACGCTGCCGCCTTTGCGGTTATATTTGACCGCATTGTCACAGAGATTGTAAATGATGCTCTGCAGAAGCTGCGGCACGCCGTCGATCACGGCAGAGTCTCCGTTAAGCGTCACCGTCACCTGCGCGTTCTCCGCTTTCGCCGCCAATGACTTCACGGTCTCGTCCGCCAGCTGGTACAGATCGACCTTTTCCCGCTTCATATCCTCCGCGCCCTCATCCAGCCGGGACAGACGGATGATATCCTCCACCAGCGCGATCATGCGCTGCGCTTCCGCCTCGATGCGGACATAGAAGCGCATCTTATCTTCTTCCTTCACCATACCGCCGGCCAGAAGCTCCGCCGAGCCCGCGATGGTCTGCAGCGGCGTCTTAAGTTCATGGGACACATTAGCGGTGAATTCCCGGCGCATCTGCTCAGACTTCTCCTTTTCCGTGGCGTCGATCGCCAGCAGCACGTAGCCGGAAAGCACGCTCTCCGAAAAGACCGGATTCAGGATCACCCGGCAGCTGCCGCCCGGCAGGCTGACCATCCGCTCGGCGCGGCTGCCCGCCTCCGCCTTCTGAAGCAGCGCGGATATTCCGGGCCCCCGGTTGACCGAGAAAATATGCTGGCCGATGCAGGAATCATCCGCACCGAAGATCTCGCGGGCGGCCTGATTGATGCTCAGTACCTTCTCCTTCGCGTTCAGAAGAAGGATCCCCTCCGTCATATGATCCGTCACCGTATCGAACTCCTGCTGCTTCTGCAGAAGTTTATTCTCCTGCCGCCGGATCTGCCTCTGCTGGCTGTCGATCCGGCGCAGCAGCGGCGAAAGCTCGTCGTAGCCTTCATTGCTTAGCGGCCTGTCCAGATCCAGTTCATTTAACGGCCGGACGATCTGCCGCGACAGGCGGTACGCAAGCGCCAGCGAGAGCGCCACCGCCAGCAGGAAAATGGCGGCGATCGGCTGCGCCATCCCCAAAAGCAGCGTCAGAAGCGTACTCTGCGAAACGGAAAGCCGTATCACCGTGCCGTCCGGAAGGCGTCTGGCGCAGTAAAGCAGCCGCTCCATCAGCGTGGATGAATAGCGGGAGCTCTCCCCTGCCCCGTACGCGGCGGCTTCCCGGATCTCCTCGCGCTTAAGATGGTTCTCCATTTCCTCCGAATCCGACCGGTTGTCGTAGAGCACGTCGCCGTCGGCCGCGATCCACGTAACGCGGTATTCGGACGTGTCAAGCCCGTCGAAATACGCAAGCCCCTCATGGGCCACGGCCTGCGCCGCCAGATCCGTCTGCACGCGCAGCTGCTCCTTCTGGATCCCGTCAAAATAATGATAGAGCACGCACAGAAACAAAAGAACCGACGCCGCGAAAACTCCCAGCGCCGCATAGCAGATCGAATGAAATATCCGCTTCGTCATGTTCTTACCTCCAGCCGGTACCCGACGCCGCGCACGGTCTCAATGTATTCCCCGCACTTTCCAAGCTTGGTCCTTAAGGTTCCCATGTGGACGTCCACCGTCCTGGTCTCCCCGATGTAGGCGTCCCCCCAGACGCTTCGCAGAAGCTGGCCGCGGGTAAATACCTGCCCCGGATTTTCCATAAATTTTCTGAGCACATCGTATTCCTTCAATGTCAGCTGCACCCGCTCCCCGGCCGCGGACACGGTATGCTCCCCCGTATTCATCACCAGATCCCCGGCCTTAAGGATTCCGGGCGCCTCGCCGCCCGGCGCGCGCCGCAGGACCGCGCGCACGCGGGATACCATTTCCATCATGCCGAAGGGCTTTGCAAGATAATCATCGGCTCCCGAATCCAGGCCGATCACCTTATCGTACTCGGTCCCTTTGGCTGTCGCCATGATGACTGGAATATCCGCCGTGGCCGCGTCCGCACGCAGCCGCTTTAAGATCCGGATGCCGTCCTCTCCCGGCAGCATGATGTCCAGCAGGATCAGCCGGGGCTTCTCCTCCTTCAGCGCCTCGAAAAGCTCCGCGCCGGACACAAGCCCCCTGGCCTCGAATCCGGCGGAATTCAACGCATATATCATCAGGTCGCGGATACCGCTGTCGTCTTCCACACACAGGATCATAGCTCCCTCCTTCTTTCTGCCGCAAAAATAAGACGGATCTGCACTTATTTTACAGTATACCGCAGAATATTAAAATCAGCAGCCGCAGTAATGTAAAATCTATGTAAATTCTGCACCGACAGACAGCCTTCACCCCTCCCGCGCGTCGTCCGCATGATGTCCCAGAATGGAGAAAAGCACCCACTGGGCGATATTGGCGGCGTGATCCCCGATCCTTTCGAAATATTTGGCGACCATCAGCAGATCGACGGCGCTCTCCCCATCCGCTCCCGGCTCTCCCAGCCGCCGGATCAGTTCCTTCTTTATCCGGTCAAAATGACCGTCCACCACATCGTCGTAAGCGATGACCTCGCGGGCCAGCTCCATATCGCTGTGTACAAAGGCGTCTATACTGTCCGTCACCATCCGGATCGTGGCGCCGGCCATATCGTGAATGTTCAGCGTGTCCTGCCCTTTCCCGATATGCTCCATCGTGACAACCTCCGCGATGTCCCCGGAATTATTGCCGATCCGCTCCATATCCGTCACCATTTTAAGCGCCGAGGAAATGGCCCGCAGATCCCTCGCCACCGGCTGCTGCTGGAGAAGCAGCCGCATACACAGCGCCTCGATGTCCCTCTCCTTCTGGTCGATCCGGGCGGCGCTGTCGGATACGTCTCCGGCAAGCGCCGGATCCCCCTCGTTGAGCGCCTTTGCCGACACGCGGATCGCGTCCTCGCAGAGCGATCCCATGGCGATCAGTTCCCTGTGCAGAAGCGCCAGCTGCTCGTCAAATTTCGAACGCATTATCCAAACCTCCCCGTGATATAATCCTCCGTCCGCTTATCCGCCGGCATGGAGAACATTTTTTCCGTCTCGTCGTATTCGATCATCTCCCCCAGCAGGAAGAACGCCGTCCGGTCGGAGACGCGGACCGCCTGCTGCATATTATGGGTTACAATGATGATCGTATACTTCTCCTTCAAAGACGACACCAGTTCCTCAATCTTCGACGTGGAGATCGGATCCAGGGCGCTGGTCGGCTCGTCCATCAGAAGCACCTCCGGCTCCACGGCCAAGGCCCTGGCGATGCAGAGCCTCTGCTGCTGGCCGCCGGACAGTCCCAGCGCGTTCTTTTTGAGCCGGTCCTTCACCTCGTCCCAGATCGCCGCGTCCCGCAGGGACCTCTCCACGATACCGTCCAGCTTCATCCGGCTGGTGATCCCGTGGGTCCTGGGGCCGTAGGCGATATTATCATAGATGCTCATGGGAAATGGATTCGGCTTCTGGAATACCATTCCGATCTCCTTCCGGAGCATATTTACATCGACGGACGGCGCGAATATATTTTCCCCGTTGTAGCGCACCTCGCCGGTGATCCGGACGCCGGGAACCAGGTCGTTCATCCGGTTCAGCGTCTTTAAGAATGTAGATTTTCCGCAGCCGGACGGGCCGATCAGAGCGGTCACCGCCTTATCGGGGATATCCATATTGATGTGATGCAGCGCCTGCGTATTTCCGTACCAGAGGCACAGATCATGGACTGTGATCATAACTCAGCGATTCCTCCTTCTTTTGAACATGGCTCCCACGCCCGCGGCCATCCGATTGACAAGCAGCGTCAGAAGCATCAGGATCGCGGCGGCCGCGAACGCCACGCCAAACTCGCCCCTCTCCTTCGCGTAGACGTAAAGCGCAACCGTCAGGGTCGCGCCGGAGCTTGCCAGGCCGTCGAAAAAACCATTCAGCACATGGGCGAACCCCGCCGTAAAAAGAAGCGCCGCCGACTCCCCCAGAATGCGCCCTACCGAAAGGATGCAACCGGTAATGATGCCGTCGATACAGCCCGGCAGAACCACGGTGCGGATCACCCTCCATTTGCCGGCCCCCAGCCCGAAAGCGCCTTCCCGATAGCTTACCGGAACCGTTTTCAGGCTCTCCTGGGTCGTCCGCATAATAGTGGGCAGGTTCATGATCACAAGCGTCAAGGCCCCGGCCAGAAGCGACGTCTGCATATTCAGAAATTCACAGAAGAACAGCATTCCCACCAGTCCGTAAATGATGGACGGGATCCCGGAAAGCGTCTCCGCCGCGTACTCGATGACGGCCACCAGCCTTTTATTGGACGCGTATTCCGTCAGATAGACCGCGGCCCCCGCCCCTACCGGAATCACGATGCAGAGGGCTGCGGCGATCACGTAGACCGTATTCAGGATATCCGGCAGGATGCCGATGCTGCCCCTGCGGTAGCTGGGCGCGGTGGACAGAAGCTCCCAGGTGATATTCGGGATCCCCCTGGCAATCACATATATGGTTATAAAAAGTACCAGCGCGCAGGTCAGGGCGGCGCACACAAGCATCAGACCCTTAAGCAGGCCGATCAGAAGCTTTCTTCTGCCGGAGATTCTCTTTCCATCCATCTTTTAAGCCTCCCTGCTGCGCTTCAGAAAGAAATTCAGCGCCGCGTTGATCATCATGATGAACAGGAACAGCACCAGCGCGATGGAAAAGAGCGCCTGCCGCTGCAGCCCGCCGGAATAGGACATTTCGCTCGCCACCGCCGTCGTCAGGAAGCGGACGCTCTCAAACAGCGACGGCATATTCGGCGCGTTGCCGGACACCATCATGACCGCCATAGCCTCGCCGATGGCGCGGCCCACGCCCAGCACCACCGCGGCCGCGATCCCGCTTCTGGCCGCCGGTACGGAGACCCGGAAATACGTCTCCACCGGCGTAGCGCCCAAAGCCAGCGACGCGTCCTCGTACTCCCTTGGCACCGCCTCCAGGGCCGTGACCGATACATTGATGATGGACGGAAGGATCATGACCGCCAGCACGACGATGGCCGCCAGCAGACTGGCTCCGTCCGGAATATGGAACAGCGCCCGGATCCCCGGCACCAGAATCAGCATTCCCACCAGGCCGTAGACCACCGAAGGGATCCCCGCCAGGAGGCTGACGGCCTCCGTCACCACTGCCTTCACCGCCGGCGGCGCGAGCTTAGCCAGATACACGGCGGTCAGGAAACCGACGGGTACGCCGAGCAGGATGGCGCCTGCCGTTCCGTATACGCTCGTAAGGATGAATGGCAGGATCCCGTAAGCCGGCTCCGCCGCGGTAGAGGCCCATTTTTTCCCGAACAGGAACGGAACCAGGCCGATCTGCCGAATCGCCGGAAGGCCGGAGACGATCAGGTATACTGTGATCAGCAAGACGCAGCCGACCGTGATCAGGCCCAGCAGGAGAAATACGCCGTGGATTAAGGTTTCCGTGAATTGTTTTCGTTTCTGCATGTCTATATTTCCTTTCCCGAGAGTTCTATTTTCATAGTTTTACCGAAGCGCCCGCGGGCAGTTTCCGGCATTCTGTCTACCTCGCCGCCACCACGCCGGCTCCGCCGATCAGCTCCACCGCGTCCTCCGACGTGGCGAAATCAAAGAATTTCTGCGCCGCGTCGGAAAGCTTCGCGTCCGTCTTCGTCACCAGCACAAAGGGGCGCTGCACCACATAGCTTCCATCCTTCACCGTGGCTTCATCCGGCGCCACGCCTCCTACGGAAAGCGCCTTCACATTCTCCTTCACAGCCGACAGGGACGCGTACCCGATGGCGTCCTCGTTCGCCGATACCGTCGTGATCACGTCGCCGGTGGACGTCAGTTCCTGCCGGTATTTGCAGGCGTCCTCGGTGCCGGTGATGGACTCAAAGCCGTCCCTGGTCCCGCTCCCGGCCTCCCGGCCGATCAGCACGATCTGCGCGTCGCTGCCGCCCAGTTCGCTCCAGTTGGTGATCTGGCCCGTGAAGACCGCCGCGATCTGCTCCAGCGTCAGATCCGCGACCGGATTGTCCGGATGGACGATAATCGCGATGCCGTCATACGCCAGAACCGTCTCCGTAAGGCCAGACGCCTTCTCTTCCTCCTTTAAGCTGCGGCTGGACAGCCCGATATCGCAGCGCCCCTCCTGCACCGCCTGAATGCCGGAACCGGAGCCGGTTGGATTGTAGGTAAATGTAATACCGCTGTTGTTCTGCATGAACGCCTCTCCCAGCACGCCGATCACTTCCTCCATGGACGTGGAGCCGTCGGTCGAGACCGTCTCCGCCTGTTTCCCGGCGCATCCTGTAAGCGCCCAGACCGCCGCGCCTGCCGCAAGCGCGGCCATCATTATTTTTCTGTTCATAGTTCAATATCTCCTTCATCCTTTTTCGTACCGCTTTCCAGGTACGGTTTCATGGTACATCAAAGATATCAAATCCGCTACCTCGGTATTGTAAAATGGCTGTAAAATGTTTCGGCGCACATTTTCCCTTCTCCCGCAGTATTATGTACTATCAGCATTTCAGGATCGAGGAGGAGCTTATGAAAAAAATCCTTGCATTTTCCATGGCCGCGGCTCTGGCCGCGGCTTCTCTCACCGCCTGCGGCTCCGCAGGAGAACCCGAGGAAAAACTGACGCCGGTCACCTTAAATGAAGTGGCCCACTCCATCTTTTACGCGCCCCAGTACGCCGCCATCGAACTGGGGTATTTTGAAGAAGAAGGGATCGATCTGACGCTTGTCAACGGCGGCGGCGCCGACAAGGTCATGACCGCCCTCGTAAGCGGCGACGCCGATATCGGCTTCATGGGCTCGGAAGCCAGTATCTATACTTACGCGAACGGCGCGGAGGACTACGCCGTCAATTTCGCCCAGCTGACCCAGCGGGCCGGCAATTTTCTGGTGGCCCGGGAGCCGGACGAAAGCTTTAACTGGCAGAAATTGAAAGGAAAGAAGGTTCTGGGCGGACGCGCCGGAGGCATGCCCGAGATGGTCTTCGAATATATCCTTAAGAAAAACGGTATCGACCCGGCCGCGGATCTGTCCATCGACCAGAGTATCAGCTTCGGCCTGACGGCCGCCGCCTTCATGAGCAGCGACGCTGATTATACCGTGGAATTCGAACCCTTCGCCACCAGCCTGGAACTGGAAGGCAGCGGCTATGTGGTGGCGAGCCTGGGTACCGATTCCGGCTATGTCCCCTACACCGCCTACAGCGCGAAGAAAAGCTATATGGAAAAGCACCCGGAGATCATTCAGAAATTCACCAACGCGATCCAGAAAGGAATGGATTATGTAAACTCTCACACCGCCGAGGAGATCGCGAAGACGATCCAGCCTCAGTTCGAAGAGACGCCCCTTGAGAATATCACGATCATCGTCGGGCGATATAAGGACCAGGACAGCTGGAAGGGCGATACGGTTTTTGAGCAGGAGAGCTTCGACCTGCTGCAGAACATCCTGGAGGAAGCCGGCGAGCTGCCGGAGCGGGTGCCCTATGCGGATCTGGTAACGACGAAGTATTCGGAAGCGGCGAAGAAATAATAAAGCACAGGGAGTCTGTCGTAATAATGGCAGGAATGAAAAATAATCAAGGGAGCCCGCCCGGGCTCCCCTTTCTCAGCTTTATGCATAATAATTCCCTGCGATACCCGCGCATTAAAATTTGACTAAATCCTTTATGGCTCCCGGTTTCATTGTATCCTCCGGATGGGGTTTGTGCAGTAATATGATCTTTTTATCACCTGCTCTGTAAAATTTCACCCTGGATCCAGAGATCCTTCCTTTATTGTACTCAACAAATCCCATCTGAACCAATAACGCTTTTGCCTCAGTATAGGTATAATCTTTAGGCATTGATTTTATGCGTTCTTTCGCCTTTTCAAATTTACTCATTATTCAATGGCATGCCTACAGCAACTATTTTGTAGTTGCATATTACCGCTTTATTTTACATTTGTCAATATCTTTTTATCTCTCCCCCACGCTCCACTCCGCGAAGAATTCCTTCAGGTAATCCAGATACCCGGCCGCTTCCACTTCTCCATCCGCCAGAATTGGTATTTCTCCCAATTTCTCCCCACTAAGCATATATTCCAGCGTTCCAATCTGCTGTCCGTCTCCCACCGGAGCTTCAATACTCTCCGGTATGGAAATATTTCTCTCCACTGCGGTGAAATCCTCTCCGAGCAGTCCCAGATAGGAAAATGTCCCTCCATACTTCAGCGCCGCCTGATCCTTCACGCCTCCGGTCACCGGCAGAAGCGGCAGCTGCGGCGGTTCTTTGTCTTCATAAAGCCGGCAGTTGGCGTAACCGAAATTCAAAAGCGCCGCCGCGTCGGCAAACCTCGCCTTGTAGTCCGGCGCGGCCATGATGGAGGCGATCAGCCGCACGCCGTCCTTCTCCGCCGTCGCCGACAGACAGTATTTCGCGATGGACGTAGAGCCGGTCTTAAGGCCGGTCACGCTGAAATTCGTCGCCATTTTCAGGAGCTTATTCGTGTTCGCAAGGCCAAATTCCTTGGTCCCCTGCTTCGTTACATGGGTGATCGTATCCATCCAGATCGTCGAATAGTTATGGATCTGCGGGTAACGGTTGATCAGCTCCCTGGACATGATCGCGATATCCCTGGCGGTCGTCAGATGCGAAGGCGATTCCGTCAGACCGCAGCAGTCCTCGAAATGCGTACCGGTCATGCCGAGTCCTGCCGCCCGCTCATTCATCATCTGCACAAACGTCCCCTCGTCCCCGGCGATAAACTCCGCCATAGCCACGCTGGCGTCGTTGCCGGACGCGATCACGATGCATTTGATCAGCGTTTCCACAGTCTGGACCTCGCCTTCCTCCAGAAATACCTGCGAACCGCCCATGGACTTGGCATAAGCGCTGGTGACGACCTGGTCCGTCATACGGATCTTCCCGCTCTCAAGCGCGTCGAAGATCAGGATCAGCGTCATGATCTTCGTGATACTGGCCGGACTGCGCTGCTCGTCGGCGTTTTTTTCGTAAATGACCTGGCCGGTGGACGCCTCCATCAGAACCGCCGACGGCGCGGCGATCTCCGGGCCGCCGGAAAGCGCCGCGGCGGCTTTCACCAGCTGGCTTCCGGCAGGGATGGCGGACGGCGGAGTTTCCGCGCGGGCCGGTACGAAACCGTTAACTGCGAGTCCCAGTGACAGCAGCCATGCAGCCGCGTATTTTCCATATTTTTTCATGATAACCTCCGTCAAAAATCCTCTTACTAAATGTATGGACGAAACGCAATCTTTTTTCGCATTTCTTCATGACAA
>CANPYE010000068.1 GCA_947588005.1 uncultured Lachnospiraceae bacterium
CCTTATAGAAATCGATCACGCCGTACATCACGCCGTGGTCCGTGATCGCCATGCTGTCCATGCCCAGATCCTTCGCCTTCGCCGCCAGCTCGCCGATCTTGCACGAACCGTCTAAGAGGCTGTATTCCGTATGGACGTGAAGATGTGTGAATGCCACTCCCGTCACCTCGTTTCATAATAAGAATAAACCAGCCATTCATTTCCAATAGTTCAAGTATATCATACCTTCCGCCCCTAAGGCAAGGAGCAGGCAGAAATCCTCGGGCGTTTTTATACACAAAAAACTTGCAGTCCGGCGCGGTGCGGCCCCAAAACTGCAAGATTCTGTATGCGATAAAAACATCTGAAATTCTGCCGCAGCCTTCCGAACGCTTCTCAGGCCTCGGTCAGATACTTCTCAATACCGGCGATCGCCGTCTCCTCGTCGGCGCCGTCCGCCGTTACCACGATCTCCTCGCCGGGCAGCAGCCCCAGGGTCATCATTCCCATGATGCTCTTGGCGTTCACCCGCTTGGACTCACACTCCACATAGATACTGCTGTCGTACTGGCTTGCTACCTGCACCAGCATGGCCACCGGACGCGCCTCCAGACCCGGATCCAGTTCGATTGTGATAGATTTTTTCTGCATAACTTCTTCCTCCTCATTACTCCGAATGGTCCTCAGACCATTCAGATCCGCGTTTCTCCCGCAAATCTTCCGCCAGGTTACTAAGCTTCCTCAACCGGTGGTTCACCCCCGATTTGCCCACCGGCGGGTCCAGAGATTCCCCCAGCTCCTTAAGCGTCGCTTCGGGCCTTGCCAGCCTGAGCTCGGCCATCTTGGCCAGCCCCTCAGGCAGACAGCCAAAGCCCACGGTATCCCTGATAAATGTGATATCCTCGATCTGCTTAACCGCCGCAGATACGGTCTTCTGAATATTCGCGGTCTCGCAGTTCACCTTCCGGTTGACGCTGCCGCGCATATCCCTCATGATCCGGACGTTCTCAAACTCCATAAGAGCTTTCGGAGCCTCCATCACATTCAGAAGATCGGCGATCTGGTCGCCTTCCTTGACGTAGACCACGAAATATTTCTTCCGCGCTACGACCCGGGCCTCGATCCCGAACGCGGCGATCACTTCGCGTATCTGAGCTGCCTTCTCCTCAGTCATACACGCGATCTCATAGTGATAGAAGCGTTCCGGATCGCTTATGGATCCCGCCGCCAGAAAGGCTCCGCGAAGGAACGCCCGCTTGCAGCAGTTATTCTGGATCACCAGATTCCTGACCACGGAAAAGTCCTCGCCGATCTGTCCGTTCCTGTCCATCAGCTTCGTGGTCAGAAGAACCTTTCTGGCCTGTTCATCCTCCGTGACCGTAACCACATAGGCCCGGCTTCTGCGAAGATACGCGTTCTGCCGGATGACGATATCTGTATTTATATTAAATGTTTTTTCCAATAATGTAAAGCACTTTCTTGCAACTGCTTCATTTTCCGTTGAAATCGTGATCTGGAAGCGGTCATCCTCGTCGATCCGGATCCGCCCGCAGAGGCTTATGATCGACGCCGTTTCCGCGATCTGGCAGTGCCTGGCAGGACTTAACTGCTTCGCCAGCTCCTCCTTCACTCCCGACGAAAATGACATGAAATTCACCTCACTTAAGCGGCTCCGCCGGTATCTGCCGGTTCAGATCCTTATCCCGGTGTTCCAGCTTAAGCCCCACGGGCCGCAGAAGACGCATATGATGATAGAGCGCCTCCGCGATCGTAACGGAACGGTGGCGGCCGCCGGTACAGCCGATGGCGATGACGAGCTGGTTCTTGCCCTCCTGCACATAATTGGGGATCAGAAAATCGATCATATCGCAAAGCTTCTCCAGGAAACGCTCCGCCGTACCGCCCTGCATCACATAGTCCCGAACCGGCGCTTCCTCACCCGTCCTCTGCTTCAGTTCCTCCACATAATAGGGATTCGGCAGGAAACGGACGTCAAACACCAGATCCGCGTCCGCCGGGATCCCGTACTTGAAGCCAAAAGAAAGGATCGTGATAAACAGATTGTCATAGTTGCCGTTCTCCATGAAAAGCTTTTCCAGCTCATGACGAAGATCCTTGGTCAGAAGCTTACTGGTATCAAAAATGTAATCGGCCTTCTCCTTCAGAAACGCAAGCTTCTCCCGCTCCCTTACGATTCCCTGGTCGATGCGGCCGGTACCGGCAAGGGGATGACTGCGCCTGGTCTCCTTGTAGCGCTTGATCAGAACGTCGTCGCTGCAGTCCAGAAAAAGAACCTCGCAGGACACGTTCTCCCTCTCCCAGTCCTTCAGGATCCCATCCAGAAGCGGTAGCTCCTGTCCGCTCCGGATATCGATCCCGAGAGCGACCCTGCCGTCTCTCCGTTCCGGGCTGTCCGCCAGAAGCGAAACAAATTCCTTCATTAATGGGATCGGAAGATTGTCCACGCAGTAAAAGCCCATATCCTCGAGCATTTTAAGCGCCACTGTCTTGCCGGCTCCCGACATGCCTGTTACCACAGTCAGTTTCATACCGTTTCACCTCGGTCACATTATCATTCTATCGTACTTACAGCAAGCTTCCTGCGCAGCATATCCGCTTCGGATTGCTTACCGGAGATACTTTACTTCCCGCTCCAGCCTCACTCCGAATTTCTCATAGACGATCCGGCTCACCTCGCCGCAGAGCGAAAGCACATCCTCCGCCGTCGCGCCTCCCCGGTTGACGACAAAGCCGCAGTGCTTCTCCGATATCTGCGCTCCGCCCACCGCAAAGCCGCGAAGCCCCGCGTCGTCGATCAGCTTTCCGGCAAAATACCCTTCCGGCCGTTTGAACATGCTTCCCGCGCTGGGATATTCCAGCGGCTGTTTCGACTTTCTCTGACAGGCCAGCTCATCCATCCGCGCCCGAATCGCATCCGGATCGCCCTCCCGCAGCTTAAGGACCGCCTCCAGCACAATGGAGCCGTCCTTCGGGAGCCGGCTGGTACGGTACCCCAGCGCAAGCTCCTCTGCGGCCAGCTTATGTACCGTTCCGTCCGGCGCCATCGCAGCAACGCTTACCAAAATGTCCTTCATCTCTCCGCCATAGGCGCCCGCATTCATGACCACGGCGCCTCCCAGGCTTCCCGGTATCCCCGCCGCGAACTCCATTCCCGTAAGCGACGCCTGCCGCGCCATCCTGGCGATCTTCGCCAGACCGGCGCCCGCCTCCGCCGTGATGCGCGTACCGTCCACCGTCACCCTCTCCGCGTTCTCCGTGGAAATGATCACGCCCCGCAGCCCTTTATCGCTCACGAGCAGATTGCTGCCTCTCCCGATGACGCAAAACGGCATTCCGTATTCCCGGCACAGCTCGACCGTATGTACGAGACGGCCACTGTCTGCCGGCGCCGCGTAGCACTCCGCCGGCCCTCCGATACGAAACGTAGTATGGAGCGCCATACTCTCCTCTGTCTTTACTGCGTCTTCTCCGAGAAGATCCCGCAGTTTCTGAAGAAACGCGTCATTCATAAATAAATACTCCCGATATCTGCGTAATACCGCCCCGGCAGCCTTACCGGGCGGCTCTTATTTCGCCTTCGACAGATTCGCCTGGGCGCGGTTTAAAAGCTCCCGGGCCGCGTTATAGCCCATCATCTTCTGCCTGTGGTTGACCGCGGCCGTCTCGATGATCAGCGCCAGGTTCCTGCCGGGCCTCAGCGGAATCGAATAATATACCAGCTTATTGCCCAAAATCTCCGTATAGCGGTCTTCCAGGCCCATACGGTCGTATTCCGCGTCCCGGTTCCACTCCTCCAGCTTTACCACCATATCAATCGCCTGGGTATCGATCACGCTTTCCACGCCGAACAGGCTCTTTACATCGATGATGCCGATGCCCCGCAGTTCAATAAAATGCTTCGTGATATCCGGTGCCGTACCGAACAGGGTGTCGTCGCTGACCTTGTGGATCTCGACCGCGTCGTCCGTCACCAGCCGGTGGCCCCTTTTAATCAGCTCCAGCGCGGCCTCGCTCTTGCCGATGCCGCTCTCGCCCATCATCAGAACTCCTACGCCGAACACGTCGACCAGAACGCCGTGGATCGTGATGCACGGCGCAAGCTTTACGTTCAGCCAGCGGATGATCTCCGCCATCTGCGCGGAAGTCGTCCTGGACGATACCAGACACGGCACGCCGTAATGATTGCACAGATCCAGCATATCCTCATCCGGCATGATGTTCCGGCAGTAAACCATACAGGGAATCTTCTCGCTCAGCAGGCGGTCGTAGGTAGCCCTCCGTCTGGACGGTTCCATCTGATTAATATATTCATGCTCCACATTTCCTATGATCTGAACGCGTTCATTGTCAAAATGATCAAAGAAGCCGGCCAGCTGCAGAGCCGGACGGTTCACGTCCGGATGGGTCAGCACCACCTTCTCCACGTCGATCTCCGGAGTCATATTACGGAGCTGCATCTTATCGATCAGCTCCTGCAGCGTTACACCGTACATATCTGGATCTCCTTTATAATCTCTGCGAACATCTTATCACATCTTTTATATATTGTCATCCACAAAAACACAGGGCCGCCTTATACGGCGGGCCCGTGCCGCCGGCCGGGAGCGGGTTCATTTCCCCGAAACGGCGCATCCGTCAGTGGAAGAACCGGTACACGCTCTCCGCCGCTTTCCGGTTCATCTCCGGGATCTCCTCCAGCTCCTCCACGGTCGCCTCCTTTACCGCCTCTAACGACTTCATGGTCCGCATCAGGGCTTTGCGCCGGGCCGGGCCGATATCCGGAATATCATCCAGGATCGAATGGACCTGATCCTTCCCCCGCAGGCTTCTGTGATACTCGATCGCGAACCGGTGCGCCTCGTCCTGGATCCTGGTGATCAGCTTAAATCCCTCCGAATGGGTGTCGATAGGCAGCTCCACATTGTTATAATACAGTCCTCTGGTCCGGTGGCGGTCGTCCTTCACCATGCCGCAGACCGGGATTTCAAGCCCCAGATCGTCAAGAACCTCCAGCGCGATATTCACCTGCCCGCGGCCGCCGTCCATCATCAGAAGATCCGGGAAACGGGTGAAGCTGCCGAAGGACTGGTCTTCCCCCTGCTCCCTCAGCTCCTTTACCTCCCGAACGCCGTGACTGAACCGCCTCGTCAGCACCTCCCGCATGGACGCGTAATCGTCAGGCCCTTTGACCGACTTTATGCGGAACTTCCGGTAATCGCTGCGCTTGGGTCTTCCGTCTTCGTAAACGATCATGGAGCCCACCGATTCCATGCCGCTGGTATTGGAAATATCGTAGGCCTCCACCCGCCGGATCCCGTCCAGGCCGATCATCTGGCCGATCTGATTCATGGCGCCGATCGTGCGCAGCTCCTCCCTCTTGATCTTCTCCTTATCCTGGGAAAGCACCAGCGCGGCATTGCGTTCCGCCAGTTCCACAAGGCGCTCCTTCTGGCCTTTCTGCGGCACAACGATCCGCACCTTCTGGCCCCGCTTCGTCTCCAGCCATTTACTGATGACCGCGGCGTCTTCTAACTCCGTCTGCACCCAGATCTCCCTGGGAACGAACGGCGTGCCGGAATAAAACTGCTTGACAAAGCTGGTCAGGATCTGCTTCTGATCCTCCGCCGTAGCGATATTTACATGGAAATGGTCCCGCCCGATCAGCTTGCCTTCCCGCACGAAAAATACCTGCACCACGGCGTCCGACTCGTCCTTCGCCATAGCGATGACATCCCGGTCGTCGGTATCGTTGCCATTCGTGATTTTCTGCTTCTGAGCCACCTTCTTTACGCTCTCCAAAAGATCCCGGTACTCGATCGCCTTCTCAAAATCCATCCGGTCCGAAGCGTCCTGCATCTTCTCCTTTAACATTTTCAAAATGCCGTCATAATGGCCGTTTAAGAAATCCTGCACCTGGGCGATGGACGCCGCGTATTCCTCCCGGCTGATATAGCCCTGGCACGGCGCGTCGCACTGGTGGATATGGTAATTCAGGCAGGGCCGTTCCTTTCCGATATCCTTCGGCAGGTTCCGGTTACAGGTACGGATCCGGTAAAGCTTATGGATCAGCTCCAGCGTGTCCTTGACGGCTCCCGCGCTGGTATACGGCCCGAAATATCGGCTCTTATCCTTCTTAAGCGTCCGCGAGATCATGACCCGCGGAAACGCCTCGCCAAGCGTCAGCTTGATATACGGATAGGTCTTGTCATCCTTGAGCATCGTGTTATAGCGCGGGCGGTGCTCCTTGATCAGATTGCACTCCAGCACCAGCGCTTCCAGCTCCGAATCCGTGATGATATACTCGAACCACGCGATCCGCGAAACCATCTGCTCGATCTTGGCCGTCTTATTCCTGCTGCTCTGGAAATACTGGCGCACCCGGTTCTTAAGGCTGATCGCCTTTCCCACATAGATGATCCGGTCGCGCGAATCGTGCATGATGTAAACGCCCGGCTGCGCGGGCAGCTTTTTTAATTCTTCCTCCAGATTAAACATGAAAATCCCTTCCTGTCCTGAAACGATCCGGCCGGTACCCGCTTATTCCGAATCCCAAACTCTATCATAATACAAATCGCCCGAATCCGCAAGCCGGAGAATCGGACGCAGCCGTGCAGAGGATGTGCACTTTGGAAATACTATTTGGTTTCTGTAAGCCAACACATTATGCTGTTCTTCGCCAATGACAGAAGCGCGGCGATGCGCATCGTAAAGAAACGCGGCCGCTTACCGCAGCCGCGTTCCGCTATATTTCAGTTGCATCTTCAGATAGGCCTCGACCGAATCCGCCTGGGCCCTGGTATCGCCGCCCGGAGGCTGCTGCAGATCCAGTATCTCAAACATTACTTCCAAATCAGCCTGCGTGATACTCCTGCGCATGGACGCGAAGACCGCCAGCTTATCGCTGTAATCCTCCGCTTCGGCAAAGGCGCCGATCAGCGGATTCAGCCCCGCGGCTCCGCCCGTTCCCGCGCCGTCTGCAGTTTCGCTTGAAGCATCCGCCCGCAAGACGTCTCCGGCCGGGTCGTCTGTCTGATCAGCCGCGGCTGCCCGCAAACCGTCTCCAGCTTCATCCCCGCCGCGCCGCGCGCTTTGGCCTTCCCCCGCGGTATCATCCCCGCTTCCGGCATCCGCCTCCGCCCGTTCAAAGCGGTATGTCTGCCGCGCATCCGGATATTTCTCACGGTCCACTTCGCCTGCAAACATGGCGAGCGGCCTCGCGTACACCCGGTAATCCCCGTATAGCGCCTGATAGACGACCAGCTTCTCCCCGGTCTCCGTATGTTCGGCCACGGTTACGATCTGGTAAAGCTTCCCCTTGAAATGCCGGTAAAATTCTCCCGGCTTCGGAATCCTTTCCATATTGCCACCTTCTTAATCTGCCTTTTCTCAACTCCCGGACGGTGCGCTCTCCTGTCCGCCGGCTTCTTCTGCGCCGGACTGACCGGCCGCTTCCAGCGATTCATCCGTCTCCGCCGGAAGGGTCTCCTCCGCCGCCGTCGTCTGCGCCTGCGCGGCCCGCTTCGCCTCCAGCTCTCTCATCTCCGCTTCGCCTTCCTCCGGCGTACGGAGTCCGTCCCAATGGTACCTGCAGGCGGCGCTCCAGAGCATCCATTCGTCATACCCGGCGTCATAAACCGCCTGGATCTGCGCGCGGATCTGCTCCGGCCCGTAATTGATATAGTTCTTCAAATAGGACGCCGTGAAATCCTGCAGCCATGGCCGCACGACCGCCTGATGCTCCCCGTTCCTCGCATAGCCCCGCAGATCCGCCTTCGAGCCCTGCAGGGCCGCAAGGATCGTGTCATAGGGCTGGGTATCCGGATGCTCGATGCCGAAGTTACCGTCCGCGTAATGGGACGGATAGATCATCGGACAGATATAATCCAGGCTGGCCGCCATATTCCCGTAGGACTGGCCCACATTGTCCGAATCGATGCCCCCGCCGATGATGGCGCCGAACACATCCGCCGCCATGAACACGCCTTCCTGGAGACATTTCTGATAAACATACTCGACAAATTCGGTGATGATCTCCGTCTTGGACATGCCCTGCGTGTCCGCCTCGTCGTAGACTACGTTATTAATGCCTTTCTCCGTGGAAAAGCGAATATAGTCGAACTGTACCTCGTCAAATCCGGCTCGGTGGGCCTCAAGCGCCACCTCCACCAGATAATCCCAGACCTCGCGCTTATAGGGATTGACCCAGGCCAGGCCCTTGTTGTCCCGGTAAAGACTGCCGTCCGCCAGATGCAGTCCCCATTCCGGCCTCTGCTCCGGCAGATACGGATCGCGGAACGCCACGACGCGGGCGATCGTATAGATGCCCCGCTCCTTGAGCTTCGCCATTACCGATTCAATATCCATCAGCTTCTGTACGGAACCGACTTCATTTACAATTGGGGAATCCATCGCAAATGTAACCCGCCCCTCATCGTTCTTTACATCGATGACCACGGTATTGATTTCTGTCTCGTCGATATGACTGAGGATCTCGTCGAACATGCTCGTCGTCCCCGCCACATAGGCCGTCAGATAAACCCCTTTCACCTTCACCGGGATTCTCTCCGGCAGCGGGGGCTCTGTCTCCTCCTCAGTGGTCAGTTCTATAATTGTAGTTTCCTGCTCTGCGCTTGTCTCGTTCTCCGTCTCCGGCGCTTCCTGACTTTCCGCTTCATCGGAATTGCGGCTCACGACCACGGGCGCAGGCGCGGTCGCTTCGATCCGCTCGTAGCGCCTGCAGCCGCAGAGACTGAACAGACAAATACACAGGCACAGCAGGCATATTTCCAATTTCTTCATATGCGTTCGTTCCTTTGTGTTTAATGTACTTGTACGGTCATTTTCTGTTGGTCAGTACATTGTAACACATTTTTCATAAATTGGAAATATTTTTTTGCTGTTTTCTCCCACAAAGTAGCTGATTTTGTATAAAAAATGAAAAAAACGGCCCACAAAACTGCCCCATATCCGGTCATTCACCCATAATTCGCAGGATTTCGAGCGGTTTACCTATCATATAGCGCGGGCAGAACGCCTCCAGCTCCTCTCTCGAACGGAAGCCCCAGGTGACGCCCGCCGTGTCCATCCCGGCCGCGGCGCCGGTCCGCATATCCGTATTCGTATCGCCCAGATAGAGACATTCCGCCGGCAGGACCCCAAGCGTTTTCGCCGCGTAAAGAGGGCCTGCCGGATCCGGCTTGCGGGGGATTCCCTCCCGCTCTCCCAGGATCAGGTCAAAATAGTCCTTTCCGAAGACATATTCGATATTTTCGGAAGCCTGCTCCTGCCCCTTATTGCTGACAACGGCAAGCTTTACCCCGCGCGCCTTAAGCTCTGCCAGAACCTCCCGGATCCCCTCATAGGCGTCCACCTGATAAAGGCAGTTGTCCCGGAAAAATTCCACATATACCGGATACGCCTTTTCCAGAAGCGCTTCCGCCGCGTTCCGGTACCGGAACGCCCGGCTGACGAAATTTTTATATCCGTCGCCGACAAAAACCTTCGTATCATCCTCCGTAATAGGCTTAAGCCCGAAACGGGCAAGCGTCAGATTCATGGTTTTCGTCAGCGCGTGAACGGTATTTAAAAGCGTACCGTCCAGATCGAACAGACAGCATTTGTACATAATGTTGTGTACCTCAATTCTTTTTATGCGGCTTTTGCCGCTTGCTTATTTATGCGGCCTTTGCCGCTTATCCTACTATAATGTGAAAAGCCCGCGCTTGCAAGAGGGAAATGAAAATGATATACTGCTCATAGAATATCCGACTAAACGCAGCGCTGCAAAATCCGTTCGAATGCCGCGCCCGCAGGATCTATTTTCCTGCCGCAGCGCCAAAACGGTTAGCTGTCACTACAAAGGAGGAGAAAATACACAACTATGCTTACGATCGGATGCCACCTGTCGTCTTCCAAAGGATACCTCGCCATGGGGAAGACGGCGGTTTCCATAGACGCCAATACCTTCCAGTTCTTTACCCGCAATCCCCGCGGCGGCAGCGCAAAAGCGCTGGATGAAGCCGATGTAAAAGACTACCTGTCCTATGCCGCGCAGCACGGCATCAAGCATATCCTCGCCCACGCGCCCTATACGCTGAACGGCTGCTCCGCAGACGAACATCTGCGGGATTTTGCCCGGCGAACCATGGAGGACGACCTGCGCCGTCTGGAATTTACGCCCGGAAACTGCTATAATTTTCATCCCGGAAGCCATGTGGGCCAGGGCGTGGAGACCGGCGCCGCCTATATAAGCGACATGCTCAATCAGATCCTGACGCCGCAGCACCAGACCACAGTTCTTCTCGAGACCATGTCCGGCAAAGGAAGCGAAGTGGGAGGGAAATTCGAGGAACTCCGGGAAATCCTGGACCGGGTACAGCTCTCCGATAAAATGGGCGTCTGCCTGGATACCTGTCACGTATGGGACGCCGGCTACGACATTGTAAATCATCTGGATGAGGTGCTGAATGAATTCGACCGCGTCATCGGCCTGAAACGCCTGAAGGCGATCCATCTGAACGACAGCATGAATGATCTGGGCTCCCGCAAGGACCGCCACGCGAAGCTTGGCGAGGGAAAGATCGGCCTGGAAGCGCTTACGCGAGTGGTCAACCATCCGGCGCTTTCCAAACTGCCCTTCTATCTGGAGACACCCAATGAGTTGGACGGGTATGCGCGGGAGATCCGGATGATGCGGGAGAGATATCTATAGTCACTCCCCGCAGCAGCGAATCGTTCGCAGTATTGTTTCCATATCCCCAAATAATTCGCAACATTGCTCCCGCAACTGCAAATTGTTTGATTTTTCATGCATTTTGTAATTATGCTGCGCACCCGTTTTCGGCACTTCTCTACCTCTTTTACACCAATGCAATGCCTTTCCCTGCCGATCACGGCAGAAACAGCTCCAGAATATGTCCGGCGCACCAGTTCCAGGTGATCGCCGGCACGTCCTCCGCCGCGTACACCGGATCGGTTCGGAGCACCGCACCGTCAAGCACATACTCGATCCGCCCCACCGCCGCGTCCCGGCGGACCGGGGCATTTATCGTATCTGGAATCATCTTCCGTATCTGCACCTGCTCTCCTTCTTTCAGAAGCACCGGAAACGTCTTTTCTTCATCATTCAGATTTAATGTAAGCTCCACTTCCGCCTGCTCCGACAGATCGCCGCTTTCCGGAAGACCGTCTGTCACCGTAAGCGGTGCAAGCTCCGGCTCCTGAAAGACGTCTTTTTTCTCGTAATGCTCCATACCGTATCCGAACAGCTTCCTGGCATCGCTCCATTTATAGGTCTTATGCGGCGGCCAGCCGCAGCCGAGAAGCGCCAGCGTATAGCGGCGGCCGCCATCCTCAAGCGCGGCCACATAGCAGTAGCCCGCCCCGCCGGTAAAGCCGGTCTTGCCGGAGATAACGCCGTCCATCATGTTCAGAAGCGTATTGTGGTTATAGCAGGAATAGCTTCCCTTTCCTTCCAGATCGGTAAAATAATAGTTCTGCGCCTCCGTGATCTTGAGAAATTCTTCCTTCTTCGGCGACTGCCAGACGCAATACGCCATGATCGCCGCCAGCTCCCCGGCGGTTGTGCTGTGCTGCCGCTTTGTTCCGTCCGCGTCCTCCGACGCCGCGTCCAGGCCGTTGGGCGTCACGAACCAGGTATTCTCACACCCCAGTTCCCTGGCCTTCTGATTCATCATCTCCGCGAATCCGCTGACGCTGCCGCCAATATGTTCAGCAATCATAACCGCCGTATCGTTGTGGGATTCCAGCATCAGAGAATAGAGTAGATCCTCCAGCCGGAAGCTGCGGCCGTCCGGCGCGCCCAGATGGACCTTCGGCTGGCTGGCCGCATAGGAGGAAACCGTGACGGCGTCGTTCAGACCGCCGTACTCCAGCGCCAGGATGCAGGTCATGATCTTGGTGGTACTGGCCATGGGCCTGGGCGTATCCGCGTCCTTTGCGTAAAGGATGCGTCCCGTATCCGCGTCCATCAGAACCGCGGATCGGGCGTTTAAGGTAAACTCGCTCTCCGCCGATGCCGCGGCAGCTTGGCCATTTGCTGCAGGACGTGCCTCATCGTGATCCGCCGCCGCGTATCCGCTTTCTTTCCCCGTTACCGCCGAGGCCGGAAGCCCTCGCAGCACGATCTCCTGCGCCGGAAGACCTTCAAATACGCAGAGACACCACAAAACCGCCGTCAGCAGGACCGCCGCTTTTCCGAACAGCCGGTCCGTTCCCGTTCTTTGCTTTCCCATTCTGTTTCTCCGACAGCTGTTTTATTTATCATATTCATGGACGTCGGATGATAGACGTCCTCACTCTGCCGCCCGCACCAGTTCCTCCACATCATTTACCTCCGGCGTCAGCTGGAACGTCCCGGTCTCCAGCCGCGACGTCTTTACCAGCGACTGGATCAGAAATTCCAGTTTCTCCGCCTGCGTACGGATCTCCTCCGCCAGCTGCCGGCTCTGCGCATCCAGCTCCTGTTCCTCCAAAAGCTGCGTATACAGAAGGATATTGGCCAGCGGCGTCTTCGTCTGGTGGGAAATATCCGAGACCAGTTCCTTTAATTTCTCCCTCTCCCGCTCCACATTCTGCCGCGACAGCTTCGACGCCGTCAGATACTGGAACCACCGGGACTCCAGCTGGGAAAACCACGATTCATCGTAATCCGATTCCGCAAGCGTCCCGTTGATCCCATCTTCCAGCATCTGATCCAGCCGCGCAAGCAGCTTTCTCTCTCCGATCATCCGTTCATCCCGCTTTTATACATTTTCTCACAGATATTCAATAGGCAGCGCTACAACACCTTACAGCGACTAATCTGAAGCCTGATTTTAGATTAGTCGCTATTGACTGTAATATCAAGCCCTGATTTTAGTTCAAACAAAAACTTTAATATATCCGTTCAATTAGTTTCTGTTATCTGTGATACCCACACATTCTTATACCGCTATGAACATCCCATACTCTTTTGGCACGTTCAAAACCCCATCTGTCGTATTTTTCATCAGAATATCTTTCATTTCCTGTGCAGGCACGCGATTCAAAGACGTCATCCCTGAAAGCGAGTAAATATAATCCACCATATCGTCCAGGTCGGTAACGGCCAGGGAATCTATATATTCTTTTTTCTCGACTTTTGAAAAGGTTTTCCTTAAAATATCATATCCGTTTTGAAGTGTGAAATTCTTATTTACGTTATCTTTAACGTCATACGCCGAGAGGATTTCGGAAAGATATTCGATAATTCCATGCTCCCCATACGTCGCGCAATAAAAACGACCTCCGTTCTTTAATACTCGTCGTACCTCCGCTAACGCTTTATCCATATCCGGCACATGGTACAGCATCATATTCGCGATGACAACATCAAAAACCGCTTCTTCATAAGGTATTTCCTGAATATCAATCACCTTATATTCAATATTATCATAGCTTCCTACATTGTCTTTTGCCGCGGCGACCATCGCTTCCGAAAAATCAGAAAGAACGATCCGGAAACATTCACAGATCAGCGACTCTCTGTTCTTCCACATATCTCCTGTTCCGCAGCCTAACTCCAATACCCGCGCGCCTTTAGCAATTCTGTAATTTGAAAATATCCAATTCCCGAAGCCTAACTTATTCGTTGAATATTTATCATGAATGGATATTCTTTTGCTCAGATTATTTGCTGTCGCATATTGTTGTTTTACGACGGATGTATCATTTATATTGCTCATAGCCGGTCTCCTGATCCTTTGCCGCAATCCCTGCGTCTGTTGTACGTTTTCAGCGCAATCCCTTCATTTTACAGGTAAATCCAATATCTCCGCATCATATGATGACCTTCCGCGTCGTTATAGGATTGTATTTTATCCATCAATTTCCCGCCAAGTTTTTCGCATATATGCGCCGAGACGAGGTTTTCGTCATTGATATTCATAAGCACTTTATCCATGCCGTGTTCTTTCACTATACGAAAGCCCTGCTTTAGTATCTCCGTACCATACCCCTTCCCCTGTTCGGACACTCGTACTGCATATCCTATACTGCCTATACCGTTCATTACTTCCTGCGTCAATTCGGTTCTGAGCTGAAATTCGCCTATAAATTTTTCTCCATCGACAGCCCAAAAGTGAAAGCTAATGGGCCTGATCTGACCAGTCTCTTTTTTATCATACAAATTTTTCGTCCGGCTGAACCATTCCCCGTCAATCAATTTCGGATCGGTTGGCCGGAAGTATATAATATTATGGTCAAATGCTTCCTGACAGTACTCTCTATATCCGCAGACATATTCCGGACAGCGTTTAATAAGCTCTAACACAGTACAATTCTGCCTCCGTTCCTATTTGTTTTTCTTTTATTTATCGCGTTTTATCAATACTGCAATAATTCCTGCGCATAACCATATCACGCCCGAAACTATAAGTATTGTGCTGATCATAATCATTCTCCTCCTGATTTTTTGCTGAGAACATTCCACTCTTGCCGTCAGATCTTATTCTTTATACGCAGGCAGGCTTCCGTGTGCATGATCCAGTGTCTTGAAAACGGCATCTGAATGAGTCCCCGGATATCCTTATTACACCAATAATCGATCAGCCAGACTGCTTTTTCACTGTCGCTTACTACCTTCAGCGATTCCAAATATTCTTTTCTTTCTTCCGGTATTTTTCTCTTCAATTCGTCATAAGATAGCCGTTTTAGCATTTTCTCAGTGCTTTCAGATACTTCAAAAATATATGAATACAATTCTTCGAGATTAAGTTGTTTTGAAAAATCTGCGATCTGCTGTCCTATAAGTTCATTTCCTGTTGTAATAATGGGGGAATGGATACGTTCTTTATAATTGCCCGCAAAAAACACCTGTTCCTCTCCATTTATCACTGTATGCGCGACGATATCTTCAATACGGAAAATATGCCAGATAGAATAAGCGATCGTCTTACTATGATAACCATCCGCGTTTATGAAGGGGATTGCGTTAAAATCTTCTCTGCGTAATTCCTCTTTGAAAGATACTAAGGTCTGCATTAACTGGCTTCGCAAATGAAGCAAAGTATCAATCCCCGTCTTATAAGTATCTTTCTTTTTTATCTGAGCCTGCATTGTTTTATTAAACTCAGACCATTCCTTATTCATATTCCGCTCCCTCTCAAATGAAAATATCCCGCAGTAACGCTGTTCTGCACAGCTAAATACAGGCAAAAAAGAACCGCCGGCGCTCCGTCCCAGATGTCTGCGGT
>CANPYE010000069.1 GCA_947588005.1 uncultured Lachnospiraceae bacterium
CGTCCGAGAAGATCGGCGAGGAGATCCGCAAGCTGTACAGCTGGAACAACGAGAACGAGAAGCTGATCAACAACTAACCTATACGGAATATGTATAAGGCCCCGAATGCGGATGTTCCGGTCGGGGTCTTTTTCTGCCCCAGGATACTGCGCCGCTGAAACAGAGCCGGAATAAAACCCTTTCGAAAACGACGCAGGATAAAAAATGCCTTCTAAAATAATCCGAAATCACATAAACATAGAGAAACGACGGATGGCAGGATAGGATGGATGCCGGAAGATTTTGAAAGCCGCAGGACGGCGGCGTCTCATAATTCTTTAGAACGCGGGAAGGAGCGCCGGCGTGATCTGCATATTACATCGTTTTTTTCCATTCCGCAGGAGGTGCTGCCCGGAGAGCCGGTGATCACGATAACGGGGCGAAACAGCGTGTATATCGAAAACTACCGCCGGATCGAGTGTTTCTGCGAGGATGAGATCCGTCTGAGGGCCCGGACCTGCCGCGTGAGCGTGACCGGAAAAAGGCTGAAAATCGAATACTATACGCAGGATGAGATGCTGATCGCCGGGCAGATCATTTCCGTAAGCATGGAAGTTTAAGAATGGGGGGTTTGTGGATTGACAGAAGGACTAAACCGACGCAGGAAGGGGTATCTGCGGGTAAGGCTCAGCGGGGGCGGTCTGGAGCGCTTCCTGAATCTGTGCAGCGCAAACGGCATCGAACCATGGAATCTGTGCGCGTGCGGCAGAGGCAGCGCGGAATGCTGTATGGAGCTTTCGCAGTTTCGAAGGATCCGGCCGTTTGTGAGGAAAGCGGGCGTTAAGGTGCGGATCGTGGGAAGGTATGGGCTTCCTTTTTTTATTTACAGAAACCGCAGAAGGGAGGGCGCTGTCTGCGGACTCCTTCTGTGCGGATTTTTGCTTTACGCGCTGTCCCTTTTCGTATGGAATATTACTTTTGAGGGAAATTATCACTATAGCCGCGATACGCTGCTTCACTATCTGGAAACGCTGGATATCCGCTATGGGATGCGAAAAGGACGGATTCGCTGCGAGGATCTGGAGGAGTCGATCCGAAGCGCTTTTCCGGAGATTACCTGGGTATCGGCCAGTGTGACGGGGACGCGGCTCGTGGTGCGTATTAAAGAAAATGAAGTGCTTTCCGCTGTTCCGGCAAAGGATGATTCGCCCTGCGAACTGGCGGCGTCCGGAGCGGGAACGATTACGCGGATGGTCGTCCGTCAGGGGCGTGCGTGCGTGGCGGTCGGAGACGCGGTCGGGGAAGGGCAGCTTTTGGTGTCTTCCGAGCTTGCGGTAATGAATGACGCCGGGGAAATTGTCCGTACGAAATATGTCCATGCCGACGCCGATGTGTACGCGCGGATGGAGTTTATCCACAAAAGCGAAATGCCGAAACTGTGCCGGCAGGAGGTGCCGACCGGGCGCGTCAGGAGAAGCTTTGCGGTATCGGCCGGCGCATTCCGCGCGCGGATGCGTCTTCCGGTGCGGGGAGAGCTTCCGGCCGCGCTGCGGGACGGCGTTTGGAGCTTTATGGAATGGGTTTCGGAGAAAACGGGGTTAAGCCGTTTCCTGCAGCTGCCCGCGCGCGAAAGGAGCGACACACTCTGGAACGAGACATCTGAGATCTGCCAGCTGCGCCTGTTCGGGGACTTCTATCTGCCGGTTTTCCTGGAAAAAACGACGGCGGAAGAGTATACATTTTATGAGAGGCCTTATACGCGGGAGGAGATTTCCGCGGCCGCACAGCAGGAGGAAGCAAAATATATTGAAAATTTATGTGAAAAAGGGGTACACATTATTGAAAATAATGTTAAAATACAAGAGTATGGCGTATCCCTGCTGATCGAGTGCACGGTGACGGGCGAGGAGGAGATTACTCGGGAAAGAGCCGTCCGGATACCGGATACGCCGAATGAGGAGCTGACAGAACAGGAATGAGTGTAATCGAAACGATCGTTGATATCCCGATGGACCATGAGCGCAACGTAAGCGGACAGTTTGACGAATATCTGAAAAAGATCGAGCGGACCCTGCATGTGACCATGGTATCCCGGGACGGAGAACTGAAGATCATCGGACCGGAGGACGAGGTCCATCGCGCCAGGAGCGTCTTTAATAATCTCCTGGAGCTTTCAAGGCGCGGCAGCGCTATTACGGCCCAGAACGTGGACTATGCGCTTGCGCTGTCCTTTTCTGAGCAGGATAAAGAGATCCTTGAGATCGATAAGGACATCATCTGCCGCACGGTAAACGGACGGCCGGTGAAGCCCAAGACGCTGGGGCAGAAGGCCTATGTGGACGCGATACGCAGGAAAATGATCGTCTTCGGCATCGGCCCCGCGGGAACCGGCAAGACGTATCTTGCAATGGCGATGGCGATCCAGGCTTTCAAGGACGGCGAGGTCGGCCGCATCATCCTGACCCGACCGGCCATCGAGGCGGGAGAGAAGCTGGGCTTTCTGCCGGGTGATCTTCAAAGCAAGATCGATCCCTATTTGCGGCCTCTGTATGACGCCCTGTATCAGATCATGGGAGCGGAGAGCTACCAGCATAACGCGGAAAAGGGCCTGATCGAGGTAGCGCCCCTTGCTTACATGCGCGGCCGCACTCTCGATAACGCCTACATCATTCTGGACGAGGCGCAGAATACGACGCCGGCGCAGATGAAGATGTTTCTGACCAGGATCGGCTTCGGCTCGAAGGTGATCGTAACCGGCGACCAGACCCAGAAGGACCTTCTGCCCGGCAGCGTGTCGGGACTGGACGTGGCGGTGAAAGTCCTTAAGAAGATAGAGGATATCGGCTTCTGCTACCTGACCAACACGGATGTGGTGCGGCACCCGCTGGTGCAGAAGATTGTGGAAGCTTACGATGAATATGAATTCCGCAGCGCGGGGCCCGGCGGCGGACACCGTTATCCCATGGATCATATGCCCGGAAAGGACAGGCAGGGTGACGACGGAGCGCATCGCGCCCGTCCGCAGGACAGGTCTCACAGCCGCGCGGCGCAGGCAGGCGGATACCAGACGCCAGCGCGGGAACAAAAGAATACCGAACGTACGAGCCGGGTCTCTCGCCCTGACGGCGGGGATTTAGGAAAACAGGAGCAGCGAACAGATGACGATCAACATTGATTATGAGGCAGAAAGAGAGCTTGCCATCCCCTGGGAAAAGATCATCCGGGAGATCGTGGAGGAAGCTCTTGCCTATGAAGGCTGTCCTTATGAGGCGGAGGTCAATGTGGTTCTGACCGGGGACGGACAGATCCGTGAGATCAACCGAACATTCCGGGACATGGACAGGCCTACGGACGTGCTTTCTTTCCCGGCGCTTGAATACGACAGGCCGTCGGACTTTGAACACGTGGAGGAAGCATACGCCGACTGCTTCAATCCGGAGACCGGGGAGCTGATGCTGGGAGATATGATGATAAATGTTGACCGGGTGATCAGCCAGGCGGAGGAATACGGACATTCCCCGGAACGGGAGCTTGCTTTTCTGACGGCGCACAGTATGCTCCATCTGTGCGGCTACGATCATATAGAGGACGAAGAACGGCTTGTTATGGAGAAAAAACAGGAGGAGATTCTGGAAAACAGAGGGTACTTTCGATGAGGAAGAATTGGATTATATGGCCGCTTCTGGCGCTGCTTCTGTTGCTGGCGCTTTCAGCCTGCGGCAAAAAGGCTCAGGAAACTTTTGAAACACTGGCGCCTTCTGCGGAGGAAGAAACACGGCCGGAGGAAACGACGGTTGTACAGCTGACGACCGCGCCGGAGCCGGAGACGGAAACAGAGCCCGAGACGGAGCCGGAACCGCTCGCCCAGCAGCCGGAGGACCGGGTTGAGGTCGACGGAAAGATCCGCAGCTATCTGACCGGGGAAATGGTGGATGTGGAAAAGGCGAACCGGCGGCCGCTGGCGATCATGATGAGCAATGACAAGGAAGCGATGCCGAACTATGGGATCAACCGCGCGGGCGTGGTCTACGAGGCCCCCGTGGAGGCGTCCATGAACCGGTATATGGCGATCCTGGAGGATTACGACGACCTGGACCGGATCGGCTCCGTAAGAAGCTGCCGGACGTATTATGTTTATTTTGCCAGGGAGTTTAACGCGATCTACGCCCATTTCGGCCAGAGCACATTTGCGAAGCCGTATCTTAAGTATATCGACAACATCAACGGCATCGAAGGGATCGGCACGGTGGCGTATTACCGCTCAAAGGATAAGAAGTCGCCGCATAACGCCTACGCGAGCTTCGACGGCATCCAGAAGGCGATCAAACAGCTTGGATATTCGCAGGAGTATCCCGAGTCCTACCAGGGGCATTACCAGTTTGTCGTAGACGGCGCGCAGATCAATCTGGAAGAAAATTCTCTGGACGCCTATAAGGTGATTCCGGGATATGCTTATAATAAACCGTATTTTTTGTATAATGAAGACGACGGGCTTTATTACCGCTACCAGTATGGCGACGTCCACCGCGGCAGCGAGGGGCCGATTGCGGTAAAGAATATTATTATACAATATTGTTCTGCCGGATATTACGCGACGACGCAGTACCGCAATATCGACGTACATGCTCCGCAGTATGGTTTTTATATTACGAACGGGAGGGCGATCGCGCTCTCCTGGGAGAAGGACGGAGAGTTCGGGGTTACCCATTATTATAATGACAAGCATGAAGAAATCATATTGAACCAGGGCAAGACCTGGGTATGCATCGTACCGACGATTGATTTCAGCAAGACGGAGTTCCATGGAAAAGACGAGTAGAGGGCAAAGCAGGGCAAAGAAAGGGAGCGCCGGTTCGAATTTTCTGGTGCAGGGAAGCATCCTGGCCATCGCGGGCATCATCGTCCGCCTGATCGGAATGCTTTACCGGATCCCTCTGGCCAATTTCATCGGCGATAAAGGAAACGGCTATTACGGCGCGGCGTATAATATATACGCTACGCTGCTTATTATGTCGTCCTACAGCCTGCCGGTGGCCGTCTCCAAGATGGTAGCGTCCCGGCTGGCCCTTAAGCAGTACCGCAATACCATCCGAATCCTGAAGGCGGCGCTTTTCTACGCTACCGCTGCAGGGGGCTTATGCTTTTGCCTGATGTGGTTCGGCGCGGATTTCTTCGCAAACGAGATGCTTAAGATGCCTTACTGCTCCTACGCGCTTCGGGCGCTTGCCCCGACGATTTGGATCATGGCGTATCTCGGCGTGCTGCGGGGATATTTCCAGGGACACTCCACGATGGTGCCGACCGCATTTTCGCAGATCGTGGAACAGATCGTCAACGCGGTCGTGAGTTTGCTTGCGGCAAGCACTCTGTTTGCCGTGGGTCTTAAGTCCAATCTGGTCTATGGCGAAACGGAATATTCCTATGCCTTCGGCGCTGTCGGCGCTACGATGGGAACGGGCGCAGGCGCTCTTTCGGCGCTTATCTGCTTCCTGATCCTGATGGTCAGACAACGGCCGGTGATCCGCAGACAGCTGCGCAGGGACGACGGCCGCCGCGTGGAAAGCTACAGATCCATTTCTTCCGTTATGGCAATGACGATCCTGCCGATCCTTATAAGCAGCACGATCTATAACAGCGGAACCGTGATCGACAATGTGATCTTCGGGCAGGTAATGGCGCGTACGGGCGCGGAGGAGGAGATCGTCTCCCAGTGGGGCATCTATTCCGGCCGCTACCATCTGCTTTTCAATATTCCGGTCGCGATCGCCAACGCGCTGTCGTCTTCGCTGATTCCGTCGCTTTCAATGGCGATGGCGGAGAGAAACCGCAGGCAGGTGATATCGCGTATCGCGATGGCGGTGCGATTTTCCATGATCATCGCGATTCCGGCTGCGGTCGGTCTGGCGGTGCTGGCCGGTCCGATATCGAGGCTTCTGTTCCCGAACCTCGATAATTCGATGCTTGTTCCGATGCTGGCCTACGGTTCGTCGGCTGTGGTCGTATTTTCCCTGTCTACGGTAACAAACGGCGTGCTGCAGGGGATCAACCGGATGCGCTCGCCGATCGTCAACGCCAGTATCGCGATGGTGCTCCACGTGGCGATCCTGTATATAATGCTTATCGTATTCCATATGGGAATCTACGGGGTACTTTTCTCAAATATTATTTTCGCGCTTCTGGTGTGTATATTTAACGCGGTATCGATCTCGCGCTATGTGCGGCGCTACCGGCAGGAGATCGTCAGGACCTTCCTGATTCCGCTTGCGGCTTCGGCCGTTATGGGAGGCGCGGCCTACGGGATCTACCGGCTCTGCTTAAAATATGCCGGTAATCTCGTCAGTACCGCGGTGTCGGTCTGCGCGGCGGTGGTTATCTATTTTGTTCTGCTGCTTCTGATGCGGGGCGTCAACGAGAAGGAGCTGAAGCGGATGCCGGGCGGCACACGGATCTTCGTACTTGCGCGAAGGCTCCATCTGATGTAGGCGCTTTGGCGGGCCGGAACGGACCGCCCAAACCGGACGGGCAGAGCGTCGCCGGCTCTCCCGCGTGGAAATACGCGCGGCGTGAACCGGCGTTTAAAAATGAAAGATCAGGCAGATACTATACCATAAGGAGGCATTCTTATGAAAAATTGGTATGGTATCTGCTTTTTAACTGCGATGATCGCGCTGCTTCTGGGCTTTACGGTGGGAATCGGTCTGGGAGGAAAGCATATACGCGTGGAGGACGCGGTTCCCGATACGGTTTATGAGACGGAGACGATTCCGGAAGTTCGTATTGCGATCGATCCGGAAGCGACGCCGTCGGAAGCGGAGGAAGCCGCCGCGGCCGCGGTCCGTACGGAGCGGTTTTTTCTTGTATCGGAGACCGGATACCTTCTTGTATTCACAGAAGGAAAGAAGGACGAGTGTCTGCAGACGCATATCCCGATCACGGATTTCCCGGAGGAAGAACAGGAAAAGCTGCGGCAGGGAATCTGGTTCGATTCGATGCTGGATGTGTTTTTCTATCTGGAATCCTATACCAGCTGAGACGTTTGCAGCGCGGTTTCGCGGCGGCAGAGGCAGCGTCCGCCCGGACGGGCGCTGCGCGCCGGAAAAAATCCGGTTGAAAACCGGATAGAAAACAGGTACAATAAATCTGTATCAGGCATTTGACATTTATGAATCGGGAGGCGCGTATGGGCAGGCAGGTCCTGGTTGTCGGAGGCGGAGCGGCCGGTATGACGGCCGCGGTCATGGCAGCGCGTTCCGGCGCGTCCGTGGTGCTTTTAGAGCATATGGACCGTGTGGGAAAAAAGATACTTTCCACCGGCAATGGCCGCTGTAATTTCACGAATCTGGATCAGAAGCCGGAATATTACCGCTGCAGCCAGGCAGACTTTCCGTGGAAGGTGATCGGGCAGTTTCCGATGGAGAAGACAGTGGAATTTTTCGCAGGTCTCGGGATCCTGGCAAAGGAGAGGATCGGATGCCTTTATCCGAATTCAGACCAGGCGTCTGCGGTGCTGGATGTATTGAGGCTTGAGCTGGAGCGTCTGGACGTTTTGGTGCGGACAGGCTGTCAGGTCCGCGGGATCCGGCGGAATGGGAAACGCCTCTGTGTAATGAGCGGTCAGGGAACGTTTTCGGCCGATGCCGTCGTACTGGCGGCCGGATCGAAGGCGGCGCCTTCGACCGGTTCGGACGGCAGCGGATACGAGCTGGCCCGCGGCTTGGGGCACCGTATTATCGCGCCGCTTCCGGCGCTGGTTCAGCTGCGCTGTGCGGAGAAGGATTATAAGCAGATGGCCGGTGTCCGCACGGACGCAAAGATCGAGCTTTATACCGGGGATGCGGCCGGCGGCTGGCATCTGGCGGCGTCGGACTGCGGGGAACTCCAGCTGACCGATTACGGTATTTCCGGGATTCCGGTATTCCAGGTGAGCCGCTACGCGGCGATTGCATTACATAGTAAACGGCGCGTGAAAGCGGTGATTGATTTCCTGCCCAGGCAGACGATGAAAGAAACCGCTTCCATGATCCGCGGGCGGGCGGAGACGATGCCGGAAAGAACCTGCGAGCAGTGGATGTGCGGTCTCTTTAATAAAAAGCTGTCGGTGGTCCTTCTGAAACGGGCGGGGCTTGCCCCGTCGCAGAAGGCGGGAAGCGTGGCGGCGGACGGCTGGGACGCTCTATTAAAACAGATGCGTTCCTTTGAGACGATGGTCACAGCCGCCAATTCCTATGAGCAGGCGCAGGTGTGCTGCGGCGGGGTGGACACGGCCGAGGTGGATCCGGAGACGCTTATGTCCAGGAAAATGAAGGACCTGTATCTGGCCGGAGAGATTCTCGACGTGGATGGGATCTGCGGCGGCTACAACCTGCAGTGGGCATGGTCCAGCGGCGCTGTCGCCGGGATCTGCGCGGCCGTAGAGCAGGATGTGTAAGATGGCGGAGAGCGAGTCATTGTGCGGCATGTGTAAAATGGCGAGAGCGAGTTTTGGTGCGAAGATATAAGATGGCAAAAAGCAAGCCATTACGCGGGATATATATGATGACAGAGATCGTGCTGCAGCGCAAAGTATGGAATGCAACAGAGAATATGCCGCCAGGCAGGATATATAAATGCATAAAATGAGAATCCCGCGCCGGCAGGTGCGTGAACATATGGAGATATGACTATGATTCGAATTTCACAGCTGAAGCTTCCGATCGCGCATACAGAAAAGCAGCTGTATGAGAAAGCGGCCCGGATGCTTCGGATTCCGGCGGAATCGCTGCGTACGGTTACGATCGTCCGGCGTTCCATAGACGCCCGCAGAAAGGACCGGATCCTTTTCATCTATACGCTGGATGTAGAAGTTTCCGGGAGAAATGAAACGCAGCTTATAAAGCGTGCGGGGGATGTTAGGGTCACGGCTGCGCCGGATACCGCATACCGCTTTCCCGAGCCCGGAGAAGGACGGCTCCTTCATCCGCCTGTGATCGTTGGAAGCGGGCCGGCCGGTCTGTTTGCCGGGTATATGCTTGCGGAGGCGGGCTATTGTCCCATTCTTCTGGAGCGCGGCGACGCGGTCGACGAGCGCAAAAAGAAGGTGGAGCGCTTCTGGCAGGGCGGGGAGCTGGACATCCGTTCCAACGTCCAGTTCGGCGAGGGCGGCGCGGGGACATTTTCCGACGGAAAGCTGAATACGATGGTGAAGGATCCTCTGGGAAGGAACCGGAAGGTCCTTGAGATTTTCGTGCGGCACGGAGCGGACCCGGAGATCCTCTATGACGCGAAACCCCATATCGGTACGGACATGCTGGCCTGCGTCGTCCGAAATATGCGCGGGCATATCCTTTCGCTGGGCGGAACGGTAATGTTTGGTACACAGATGACGGAGCTTATGCTTAAGCAGGGACGCGTAAGCGGTGTTAAAACCGAGAAATGGGAAGCGGGACAGTGCACGCGCGATGAGATTCCCGCCGAGGCGGTCATTCTGGCGATCGGACACAGCGCCAGGGATACATTTTCATCTCTTTACCAAAGCGGGATTCCGATGCAGCCCAAGTCCTTCGCTGTGGGTCTGCGGATCCAGCATCCCCAGAGAATAATCGACCGTTCCCAATACGGAGCCGGCGATATCCGGCTCCTTGGCCCGGCGTCTTATAAGCTGACGCATCAGACCTCCTTCGGGCGGGGCGTTTATTCCTTCTGTATGTGCCCGGGCGGCTATGTGGTGAACGCGTCGTCTGAGACAGGCAGGCTGGCCGTCAACGGCATGAGCAATCACGACCGGGATGGAAAGAACGCCAACAGCGCGCTGATCGTTACGGTTACGCCGGATGATTTCGGAGGCGATTCGCCTCTTGCAGGCGTGGAATTTCAGAGACGTCTGGAGGAAGCGGCTTATAGGGCAGGAGACGGCAGGATCCCTGTGCAGTTATACGGTGATTTTAAGGAAAACCGGCTAAGCCGCGGCTGGGGAGAAACAGAGCCCGAATTTAAAGGTCTGACCGCTTTTGCCAATTTGAAAGAGACGCTTCCGGAGTATATAACGGCAGCGATTTTAGAAGGTATGGAAAGCTTCGGGCAGAAGATCGGCGGCTTTGACCGGTACGACAGCATTCTGGCCGGCGTGGAGAGCCGGACGTCGTCGCCGGTGCGGATCCTGCGCGGAGAGCATATGGAAAGCGAGGTCGGAGGCCTTTTTCCCTGCGGGGAGGGCGCCGGATACGCCGGAGGAATCACTTCCGCGGCTATGGACGGCATAAAAGCGGCAGAGGAGATCGCGCGGAGGTATCGCTTCTTTTAGTTCATGATTTTAGTTTTGGAGCAGGCCGGACAAGTATGACTTGTCCGGCCTGTTTTTACCGGCCGCAAAGGTAGTCGTACGCCGTGCGGCATTCTTTTTCATCGCCCAGAAGAAAGTAGAAATCCAGCTGATCGCATTTTGTGATATGGATACAGGCGGCGCTGCCCGGCAGGCTGCAGAAGATCACCGGGCTTCCGGACGCGGCCATGAGTCCGTAGCCGCGGTCGGATACGACCAGCGGGAAGGGACATAAAGGGTCGTCCTGCGAAATGAAGCGGGCGGTTCCGGAAAGCGGGATATGTGACTGCGCGTCTGCCGTACAAGACTGCGCCGCTTTCTCTGCCGTAAGGGAACGGCTTTGCCCGGCATTCATGGCGGCTTGATGCGCCAGTGACGCTTTGCTCGTATTTCCATGCGAGCAGGATGCCAGTGACGCCCTGCTTGTATTTCCATGCAAGCGGGGCGCCAGTGACGCCCTGCTTGTATTGACAGCTGTAAGGTTCTCATTCTTAGCCAGGTTCAGGAAAAGCCGGGCAGATAAAGAGGCTTCTCCGACGGCTTCCAGCTGACGGTAGTCCTTCGGCGGCTCGGCCAGAAGCGGTTTGCGGTCCCGGGTCATATACAAAACCGCGCCGGTTGATTTATCGATGCGCAGGCAAAGTTCGTCGGTAAGCAGTTCCACGGCGCCGCTGATTTCCCGGTACATCCAGATCTTGTCCGTCTGGCTGACCGCGATTCCCGGATGGGGAGCGGTTTTAAGCTGGCCGGGCTTTGCGAAGGAGACCCGGACGATACGGCTGGTCACGGGGCTTAAGCGCAGGACGCCGTAACGGCTCTGGAGGCAAAGACCTTCCGGCTGCCGCGAGACCCACCGCACGGCGAGGTCGATCTTTGAGTGACCGGGCTGCCTTAGCGCGGCATCCGCAGGAATGTCGCCAAAATGGGGGCGGGAAGATGCTTTGTCATTCCGGACGGCCGCACTTGACATGGGATTCTGCATGGCATTTTTGACAGCGGATTCTGAGCGGGGCGCGGACTGTGCGGACGCCCGCTTTGCGGATATCGATTGTGCGGATACCGGGTCTGCGGATGCAGGCTGTGCGGATGCTGATTGTACGGATACTTGTTGTGCGGATACCGGCTTTGCGGATGCCGATTGTACGGATGCCGGCCGTACAGACGCCTGTGGCGCGGATACCGGCTGCTTGAGTACCGGATATGTGACTTCGGATTCCGTCCGCATGCGCATATGCTGCGTGGATACTGGCTGCGCAGCTGAGCCCTGCCGGGCTTTCTTCAAAATATTCTCTGCGTCATACGGATCCGGCATCTGGAGGGATTTGCCGGAGGCAAAAAACAGAGTCGTCGGATCTGCTTTTGTCTTCTTCTGAAAGGCGGAAGTCCTGTCTCCGGTGTTATCCTCATATTTCCATGCAGGCAAGGTGCCAGTGACGCCTTGCTCGTATTTCCATGCGGGGAGAGCGCCGGTGACGCTCTCCTCGTATTTCCATGCAGGCAAGGTGCCAGTGACGCCTTGCTTGTATTCGCTGACGGGGGATGACGCATCCTCCGTGATCAGGCCGGTCAGGCTGCCGCTGTGGATCACGCACAGCTCGTGAAGCGCCCTTGTTGCGGCAACATACAGAAGCTTGGCATGTCCGTCGTCAACCGGATATTCGTCCGAAGTCGGATCAAGAAGCAGTACCGCGTCAAATTCCAGACCTTTCGTATATTCCACCGGCAGAACCATGATTCCTTCGCTGAATACGGCGTTTTCCAGATCGTCTCCGCAGACTGGGATGAACTCGCCAAGCTCTCCGGCCGCGCGGGAAGCGCTTTCCTGATCGCGGCAAACGACTGCGAGCGTGTTGTATCCTTCGGACTGCCATTCCTTTAAAATGCGGGCGGCCCGTTTTATCAGATGCCTGCGGATCCGTCCGACGTCTTCGGCGGAAGGAGCTTCGGATTTCCATGCAGGCAGGGCGCCAGTGACGCTCTCCTCGTGTTGCTCCATACGCCTGCGGGGCGGTTCGATCCGGATTTCCTGTACAGGCTTTCCGTGCCGGATGATCGGTTCCACGGGATAGACGGAGAAGATTCCGTGACGCAGGATCCGCAGGGCGTATTCCGAGATCTCGACTGTGTTCCGGTAGCTTTTCTTCAGAACGCGGAAGCTGTCCGCCGGATCCTTAAGGAGAAGCGCCTTCAGTTCTTCCCAGTCATTCAGTCCGCTTCCGAAATGAATGTTCTGCGACACATCGCCCATGATCGTATACGTACAGCCGCGGATGCAGTGGGAGAGTACGGCGTAGGCCATCATACCGAAATCCTGCGCCTCGTCAATGACCACATGGTGCGCTTCCTGTATTACCTCCGTCTCCGGAACGCGGGCGTAGAGATAGGCCAGCGCGGCCAGATCGTAAACATCCAGTTCCGTGACGCGCCGGACGGGCTTTGAGGTGATGACGGTCTTTGCAGGCGATGTTACAGAAAAGCCTTTTGTACGCTGCTCATTCAGGAAACGCTCGTACAGTTCAAAGATCGATAGCTTCACCTTCTTTCCGCCGAACCATCCGCGGAAGGCGCGCAGGATCTCTTTCCGCTCGTCCTCCGTATATTTGCCCATATGCTCCAGAAAATGATTATGGATACGCGTCATAAGCCGCTCGTTCAGGCCGTCAATCTTGCTCTGCAGGGAAAGGGACGGATTTTCACGGATGTATTTTTCAATTGTATCCTGGCTCAGAAGAAGTACATGTTCCGGGGGAGGGGAAGCTTCCGCGTCCGGGGAGCCGCCGGCTGCGCGTTCGTCATCCAGATAAATATCCCTGTGCGGCACATAGTCCCACTCCAGCCGGTCGCAGAACGCTCTCAGGTCCTTAAACCATGGAAGCGTTCCCCGGATATTCTCCCGAATGGAGCTGCGGATCCTGTACTTCTTTTCATCCCATTCCTCGTAGAGAAGGCGTGTAAACAGCTGGGCCATGGTCATTTGCCGCACTCCGTGGACGTCCAGCTCCGGCAGTACGCCGGTGATGTAATTTAGCAGGATCCGGTTGCTGCCGACGATATAGAAATCATCCGGTTTAAAACGCTCCGCGTAGTTGTAGAGAATATAGGAGATCCGGTGCATCGCGACAGTCGTTTTGCCGGAACCGGCCACGCCCTGGACGATCAGGTTCCGGTAGGGCGTAAGCCGTATGATCTCATTCTGCTCTTTCTGGATCGTCGCGACGATCTCGCCGAGAACCGCCTGCTTATTCTTGGCCAGGTAGCGGGTCAGAAGCTCGTCGTTAGCAATGACCTCGCTGTCGAAGTAATCCTTAAGCTTCCCGTCCTCGATCTCATAGGTGCGTTTCAGCTGCAGGTCGATGGCCATTTCCTGACCGCCCGGCGCCGTATAGGAACATTCGCCCAGGCCGCTTTCATAATAAGCGTTCGCGATGGGCGCACGCCAGTCGATGACCACCGGATGGATCGTGTCGCGGGAAATGCCGCCGCGGCCGATGTAGAGGGATTCCTGGCGTCCAAGCGTGTGATCTTTGAAAATGATCCGGCCGAAATAGGGCTTTGAAAGGGCGCGCATATTGTGTTCCAGCGCCATTTTCATATGCTCATGGAGTGTGACGGTGTTATTAAGCTCCGTCAGCGATTCCATGTCGTTGTCATGGTAATGCTCCAGCATGTCATCGATATCGGCCTGCATCTGGGCTACTTGGCGGCTGTAGTCGGCGGTATTGGCCTCTACGACCTTAAGCGTTTCGCTCAGGTATCGGTTCTCGTCTTCGCGGGAGACGTTGGGAAGGGGAGTGTTTGGCTGGTTCATAGGCTGCGCTCCTTTCGATCGTCTGGTCGTTTTTTGTTCGTTGTTTACTATTCTACAGGAAAAATAAAAAAGTACTAGACTTTATTTTTCATTTGTGCTAAACTACATAATGAAGTGTACGAAGAAGTCGGGTTCCGGCTTCTTTTTGCATATAATGGGACTTTTTATCACGAAAATCCCGGGATTCATCTTTGCGAAAGGATGTATAATCTATGTTACTGGATCTGGTAGACCACAAAGAATCGATCAACCGCCTGCTTGCGCGCTACGGCGTCAAGTTCGGCATCTATAAGAACAATGTATTTCATGAGCAGTTATTTCCCTTCGACCCGATCCCGCGGGTCATTACGCAGAAAGAATTTGAGTACCTGAACCGGGGACTTTCCCAGCGGGTGCGGGCATTAAACTGCTTCCTGGCCGATGTGTATTCGGAACGGAAGATCGTGAAGGACGGCGTCATCCCGGCGGACTTTATCTATTCGTCCAAAGGATATCTGCCCCAGTGCGAGGGTATCACGCCGCCGAAGAAAATCTGCAGCCATATTTCCGGCATCGATCTGGTGCAGGGGCGCGACGGCGACTGGTATATCCTGGAGGACAACCTCCGGATCCCGTCAGGGGCGTCCTATCCGATGATCGCGAGAGACCTGACGAGGCAGGCGGCGCCGGAAGCGTTTACCCGCCGTCATGTGCTGGACAACCGCAATTACGCTTCTATGCTGCGCGAGACCATGGACTATGTGAATACGGGCGGTATCAACGTGGTGCTGACGCCGGGACGCTATAACGCGGCGTTCTTCGAGCATTCCTACCTGGCGGAACGGTCGGGAGCCGTTCTCTGCATGCCGCAGGATCTGACGGTGGAGGACAATAAACTCTACTACCGCAGCTATGAGGGCAGGAAAATGCAGGTGGGCGCGGTCTACCGGCGGATCTCCGACGAATATCTGGATCCCTTGTGCTTCCTGCCGGAGTCGCTGATCGGCGTGCCGGGGCTGATGAACGTGTACGCCTCCGGCAATGTGG
>CANPYE010000070.1 GCA_947588005.1 uncultured Lachnospiraceae bacterium
GGCGACCTGCCCCAGAACTGGGGGAATCTTTCCGGCTTTGAGATGGTGAACCGGTTCTGGCAGGCCAATACGGTGGGGGCTTACTGTACCCACGGCGAGGTGTTCCTGTCCGATGACGATATTCTCTGGTGGGCGAAGGGCGGCGTGCTGAAAGGCGAGAGTCCCGCGCGGATCGGATTTTTACGGCAGATCATGGAGGAGATCCCCGGCGCGCTGAAGCCCTGGACGGAGGAATATCTGGAGCCGGAGGAGCGGAAATGGCGCGAGCAGGGAGAGAAGATGTTCGGTCATCTGAAGGCGTCTTTGTCGGAGGCGGAGCTGGACGCTCTGAAACGCAAGGATATGGACTTTAAGGGTCATCTGGACGAGCAGGTATTTCTGGTCTATCTGGGCCGCCGGTGCAGCGCAAAGCTGACGCTGCGGCTCCCGAAAGACCGTTCCTATCGGATCGAGGTGATCGACGTCTGGAATATGACCCGCGAGACGGTGACGTGCGGCGTAAGCGGTGCGGTAAATGTGAAGCTGCCGGGACGGGAAGGGATGGCTGTGATGGCAGCGGCGGAAGATTGTGTTGAAACGGATACTCATTACAGTCTGCTGTGACTTGGGCATTGTTGCCGGCAGTCTGCTGCTGGCCGGTGATAAAACTTATAGAAGGAGACATGGAATATGCAGAAACAAAACATGGACAGAGCTTGGAGATTTGGTCCGGGATTGTTGAATCAGTACGCTGCTGTCATGGGACAGGATACGGATGTCCCGGTGAACCTGCCGCACGATTATATGCTGGCAGGCGATGTAACGCCGGATGCGCCGGCGGGTCCGGCCGGCGGATACTATACGGCGGGCGTGGCCCATTACCGGAAAATGCTGAAGATCCCTGCTGAGTGGGAGTCGGAACAGGTTTATCTCCGCTTTGACGGCGTTATGATGAATGCTACCGTGGAGGTGAACGGGGCGAAGGCGGCGCTGCATCATTACGGGTATTCGCCGTTTACAATTGACATTACGCCGTACCTGTATTTTGGACAGGATAACAGCGTGACGGTCACTGTGAACCCCAGCATGCAGCCGAATTCCCGATGGTATTCCGGCGCAGGGATATTCCGGCAGGTGGAGCTGCTGCATGGGCCGGCGGTACATATTGAGAGCGACGGCATTTTCGCGTATACAAAGCGGATTGAAATGAATGGCTGTGAAGCGGGAGGTGCGGGGCCGGCGGATGTCGGTTCAGGGAACGAAAACCAGAAAGGCGGCGCACAGCATCAAAGAGCGGCTGCTTATCTGCAGGCCGAAGTCAAAGTCCGCAATGCCTCCGGGGCTGATCATATGGCTGTTGTGGAGGCGGCGCTCGTTGAGGATGGCAGCGGGCGGACGGTGGTAAGCCGCAGGGCAAAGATCCAGATCGACGCGCACAGCAGCCAGACTGCCTATATTGCGATGACGGTGGAGAACGCGCTTCTATGGGATGCAGAGGAGCCGAACCTGTACCGGATCGAGGCAAAGGTAACAGACATCGGCATTTATAAGACTCATTTTGTGGAAGCGGACCGGAAAACGGTGGACGCAGACAGCGTGCTGTTTGGTATCCGCACGGTTACTGCGGATGTGAAGCACGGTCTGCGGATCAACGGGCGGACCGTGAAGCTTCGGGGCGGCTGCGTCCACCACGACAACGGCCTTCTGGGGGCGGTATCCCTTCCCGACGCGGAGGCGCGCCGGATTCGGATGATGAAGGAGGTTGGCTTCAACGCGGTCCGTACGACCCACAATCCGCCCTCGAAGGCGCTTATGGAGGTATGCGACCGGCTTGGAATGTATGTATTTGCAGAGGCATTTGACGCCTGGGGAACGGGCAAGCAGCCCGGCGACTATAACCAGTTTTTTGCCGGTGACTGGGAGCAGGATCTGACCGCGTTTGTCACGCGGGACCGAAGCCATCCGTCCATTGTGATTTGGTCCACCGGTAACGAGATTCCGGAGCGTGCCGGTTTGAATCACGGCTATACGCAGGCAGCGGAACTTGCGGCTAAAATTCACGCGCTGGATCCGACCCGTCCCGTCAGCAACGGGATCTGTTCACTGTGGAGCGGCCTGGACGATGTGATGACGCGGCGGAATCTGGAAAAGATGGCGGAAAATCATGAGCAGGAGACAGATTCGGACGCGTCAGACCTTCAAAATGCCGACACAGGCGCGGCGGATCTGACCTGGGAGGAGGTGACCGAGGCATTTGCCAACGGTCTGGATATCGTGGGCTACAATTATATGGAGGATAAATATTTCCAGGATCATGAGCTGTATCCGGACCGCGTCATACTGGGATCCGAGAATTTTCCGAAGGAGATCGGGAAGCGCTGGCCCATGGTTGAAAGTACGCCTTATGTGATCGGAGATTTCACCTGGACGGCGGTGGATTATATAGGCGAAGCGGGCATCGGTAAGTCTGTGTTTGTGGAACCGGACAGCCGCGAAGCCGATATGAAGAGCTGGGAGCTTTCCTCCCATACGTCGGTCTTCCCCTGGAGACTCGCCAACGATGCGGACATCGATATCAACGGGTTGATTCTGCCGCAGGGCTGCTACCGCAGCGTGGTCTACGGATCCGGCGCGACGCATGTGTTCTCCTATGATCCGGCGGTCTACGGCAGGAAGGAGCTTCTAAGCCAGTGGGGCTTCCCTGCCTGTCAGAAGAACTGGAACTGGACCGGCGCCGAAGGAAAGAACGTGACGCTTCTGGTGTTCAGCCGCGCCGACGAGGCGGAGGTCCTGGTAAACGGCCGCTCGCTCGGAAGGAAAAAGCGTGGAGAGGCGCTGGGAGTGGAAGCAATGCCGTGTACGTTCGAGTTCGACGCGGTCTATGAGCCGGGAGAGGTAACGGCTGTCAGCTACTGCGGCGGAAAAGAAGTGTCGAGAGACACGATGAGAACGACAGGCCCTGCCTGCTCGCTTCGCGTCAGCACAGACCGCGCGGAAATGGCCGCCGACGGGCACAGCCTGATCTATGCCTGCGTAGAAATTGTGGACGCGGAAGGAAGAGTGGTTCCAGATGCGCAGATCGCCCTAAAGGCTTCGGCCGAGGGGGCGGCGTACCTGGCCGGTTTCGGCTCCGCGAATCCGATCACGGCGGAGAACTATACAGCTGGAAGCTTCACTGCCTACCGGGGCCGCGCCTGCGGGATCCTTCGCAGCGGCTATGAGGCCGGCGAGGCAGTGTTCACCGTAGAAAGCGAGACGCTTGGAAATGCGTCCGCGCGTGTGACGGTGCGGTAAAGACGGCCGGGAAAAACCGGCGTCAGGAACGGTTCCAAACTTAAATTAAATCAAATTAATTCATTAAGAAAATAGAAGCGCAGCGGGTGTTTCGCAAAAAAGCGGAACGCCCGTTTTTTTACGTCAGTATGCAAAAAACGTGCCAGTGACGCTCTCCTCGTATTGCGCTGAGAGAACAATGCACAAAAAACGGACGCCTGAATTGTCGATAATAACGAAATGAGATTCAATAAAAAGAAATGTATTGATTAATTGATTAAGCGATGATATATTTATGATTAATAGGAATTAAAATTAAATTTAATTTGACTGAAAAGGAAATACGAGCAAGGCGTCACTGGCGCCTTGCTCGCATGGAAACGGAAGGGAAGGCAGGAATACATGAGCGCTGGGGAAAAGTACAAAGAATGGCTTGAAAACCCGTATTTTGACGAGAAGACGAAGGATGAGCTGAAAAGCATAGAAGGCGACGAAGCGCAGATCGAGGACCGCTTCTATAAAGATCTGGAATTTGGCACCGGCGGCCTGCGGGGCGTGATCGGCGCGGGCACGAACCGGATGAACATCTATACGGTTCGCAAGGCGACCCAGGGACTGGCGAATTACATTATGAAAGAAATCGGATCGTCCGGCCCTGGCGGGAAGGACGACGGTACAATTGTCTGCGGCGCGGCTGAAATCCGGCTGCAGGCAGGAAACTGTTCAGAAGGCCATCCGCAGAGCGGGGCAAAGGCGGAGAAAAAGACCATCACGCCGGCCGTCGCCATCGCTTATGATTCGCGGCATATGTCGAAGGAGTTCGCAGACGAGGCGGCCTGCTGTCTGGCGGCCAATGGGATCACGGCCTGGGTATTTCCGTCTCTGCGTCCGACGCCGATGCTGTCCTTTGCGCTTCGGGAGTTGGGCTGCATTGCAGGGATCGTTGTAACCGCGAGTCATAACCCACCGGAATATAACGGTTACAAGGTTTATTGGGAGGACGGCGCGCAGATCACCGCGCCCCGGGATCAGGAGATCATCCGAGAGGTGAATGCGATCGCCGATTACGCCCGGGTGAAGACCATGGAGAAGGCGGAAGCGGAGAAGAAGGGACTTTACCGGTTAATCGGCGCGGCGATCGACGACCGGTACATGGCGGAGCTTAAGAAGCTGGTGCTGGAACCGGATATCGTCAGAATGGAAGCGAAAAAGCTGAAGATTGTCTATACGCCTCTGCACGGTACCGGGAACCTGCCGGTTCGGCGAATTCTTAAGGAGCTTGGCTTTGAGCAGGTCTACGTAGTGAAGGAGCAGGAGCTGCCGGACGGAGATTTCCCGACGGTATCCTATCCGAATCCGGAGGACGCGAAGGCATTTGCGCTGGCGCTTAAGCTGGCGAAAGAGGTGGATGCGGATATCGTGCTGGCGACGGATCCGGACGCGGACCGGCTGGGCATTTACGCGAAGGATGCGGCTACCGGCGAGTATATGAGCTTTACCGGAAATATGTCCGGAATGCTGATCATGGAATACCGGCTGTCCCGCCGGAAGGCGCATGGGCGTCTGCCGGAAAACGGAGCGGTGGTCACAACGATCGTGTCCGGAAAGATGTCGAAGGCGATCGCAGAGGCCTATGGCGTGAGGCGCATCGAGACGCTGACCGGTTTTAAGTATATCGGCGAGCAGATCAAATTCTTTGAGCAGGAACATACATTTGAATACCTTTTCGGATATGAGGAAAGCTACGGCTGCCTGGTGGGAACCTACGCCAGGGACAAGGACGCTGTATCGGCGGTGATGGCCCTTTGCGAGGCGGCCGCCTGGTACCATTATCACGGTCTTACTCTGTGCGGCCAGATGCGGAATCTGTACCGGACCTACGGATACTACCGGGAAGGGCTCTGCACGGTCACATTGAAGGGGCAGGACGGCGCGAAGAAGATAAAGGCCATTATGGAAAATGTGCGCGCCGGCGTGCCGGACCGAATCGGCGGCGCGAAGGTGACGCAGTTTCGGGATTACCGGGAGAATCTGACGCTGAACTGTGAGACCGGCGTCCGGTCGGCCTCGGGACTCCCGAAATCGGATGTGTTGTATTTTGAGATGGAGGGCGGCGCCTGGTGCTGCGTGCGTCCGTCCGGTACGGAGCCGAAGATCAAATTCTATATCGGCGTGGTCGGGATCGATGAGGACGACGCGGCTGAGAAGCTTGAAAATATGACGGCGGCTGTGCAGAAGCTGGCGGAATGACATGGGGTGCAGGGCGGGACACAGGGACGAATGTACAGGAACCAGAGCAAAGACGGAAGCAAGGGCGTTTGTGCGATGATGAAAAGCAGGAATTACGCAAAGAGTAAGCGCAGACAGCAGGCGGAAACGGAGGAAACGTGTCATGGGTATCGTAAGACTGAAACCGAGCTGCAAGGATTATATCTGGGGCGGCCGGCGTCTCATCGAGGAGTACGGTAAGAACTATGACGGAGATATACTGGCGGAGTGCTGGGAGCTGTCCTGCCATCCGGACGGGCCGTCGGTGGTGGACAGCGGACCGTGCGCGGGCATGACGCTTCCGGAATACATACAGAAGGAAGGAAAGGACGCGCTTGGCAGCAGCTGCCGGCGGTTTGAGGATTTTCCGATCCTGATCAAATTTATCGACGCCAGGGACAATCTTTCGATTCAGGTTCATCCGGATAACCGTTACGCCTTACAGCATGAGGGGCAGTACGGAAAGACCGAGATGTGGTATGTAATGGACGCGGAGCCGGGCGCATTTCTCTACTACGGCTTTAAAAGGGAGATCAGCCGGGAGGAATTTGCCGAAAGGATTAAGGAGGATACGCTTCTGGAGGTCTTAAACGCGGTGCCAGTGCAGAAGGGCGACGTGCTGTTCATCGAGGCAGGGACGATCCATGCGATCGGGAAGAATATTCTGATCGCGGAGATCCAGCAAAATTCCAATCTGACCTATCGCGTCTATGATTACGGACGGGTGGGAAAGGACGGCAGAAAGCGGGAGCTGCATATCGAGAAGGCGCTGGCGGTTACAAACCGCAGACCGGTCGTAAGGAACAGCAAAAGCTACCCCCATACGGCGGACTGCGATTATTTTACGGTAGATCACCTGGCGCTGGACGGCCGGATGCTGGAAGCGCTGGATGGAATCGTTTCAGATGAGTCCTTCGCAAGCATCCTGGTGCTTGACGGGAAAGGAACAATCCGCTGCGGGAAAGAGACGTCCGAGACGCTTCCGTTTAAGAAAGGGGACAGCTTTTTTATAACGGCGGGAAGCGGAGAATACCGGATTGAGGGACAGGTCGACGCGCTGATTACCCGGGTACGCGGAAAATGATACGGGCGGAGCGCCGCCGGTACACAGCCGCGTGGGAATACGAGCGGAGCGGCGCCGATGTTTGGCTGCATGAAATACAAAAGGGGAGGCTGGAAAAATTATGATTCAGTCTGAAATGAAGGAACATCTGCTTAAGAAACTGATCCCTTTCTGGGAGCGGCTGCGGGACGATGAATACGGCGGATACTATGGCTTTATGGATTCGGATCTGCGCGTGGATAAAAAGGCGGTAAAAGGCTGCATTTTGAACAGCCGGATCCTGTGGTTTTTCTCCAACGCCTGCATGTGTCTCGGGGAAGAAGCGCCGGACGGCCTGCGCCAATACGCCGAAAGCGCTTACCGGTTCCTGCGGGACCATTGTGTGGATCTGGAGAACGGCGGCGTATACTGGTCCGTAACCTATGATGGGCAGCCGGAGGATACGACAAAGCATACCTACAATCAGGCCTTTGCGGTCTATGCGCTTTCCTCCTATTACCGGGCGTTCCATGACGAGGAAGCGTTCCGTCTGGCGACGTATCTGGTCGTCCTGATGGAAGTAAAATGCTTCGACCGATACGGCTATAAGGAGGCGCAGAGCCGCGAGTTTCAGCCGGTAGAAAATGATAAGCTTTCCGAAAACGGCGTTATGGCGGACCGAACCATGAACACGCTTCTCCATGTGCTCGAGGCGTATACCGAATATGTGACCGCCTGCAGAGAAAGAGCCGGATATGCAGAGTCTGCCGGCGGGAACGGAATGCAGAATGGGGAGCCTGCCGGCGGGAATAAAGCGGAAAATGATAGATCCGGCGGCAGCGAAGGGGAAGAAAGAAACATACCGGACGCCGAAAATATGGTTTCCGACTACGGCGCTGTCGCGGAGAGCAAGCTGCGCTGGATTCTCAGGCTGGTGGAGACGAAGGTATATAATCCGGAGAAGCGCCGTCAGGAGGTATTCTTCGATCCGAATATGAACAGTCTGATCGACCTGCATTCCTACGGCCATGATATTGAGGCCGCATGGCTTATGGACCGGTGCCTGGATGTCCTGGGCGCGCAGGATATGCGGCAGCGGCCGGCGCAGCCGAAACCGGCAGTCTCCCGTTATGTTCCGGCGGCGGACCGGAAGGAAAACGGGCTGGCGGATTCGGCTCTCGGCTGGCGGATGCGTCCCATCCTGCGGTCGCTGGAAGAACAGGTATACATTTCCGCTTACCACGCCCATTCGCTTGACAATGAATGCGAGCGCGGCGTTACGGATACGAAGCGGATCTGGTGGGTGCAGGCGGAAGCGGTGACAGGCTTCTATAACGCCTGGCAGAGGACCGGTAAGGAAAAGTACCGCGAGGCGGCTGAGGATATCTGGAATTACATAAAGGCGCATATGGTTGACGAAAGGCCGGACGGAGAGTGGTTCTGGTATACGTCGAAGGAAGGCGCGCCTGCCATGGAAAAGCCGATCGTGGAGCCGTGGAAATGTCCGTATCACAACGGGCGGATGTGCATGGAGATCATGAGACGGGCGGGAAGCTGAAGACAGCGGATAGCCGAAGCGCGGACGAACGAAGAAACGTAAGGACGCGAATCGCCGGAACGTATGTAAAAACTGCAGAAAGAAAGGAAAGACAGAGAAGAAAGAAAAACGGAGAGGAGTGTGAAAGATATGGATTTTCAGGAGAAATACGCCCGGGAGCTTGCGCGGCAGGAGGCCCTGCTTTCCCGCGATAACCAGGCGGATGATTCTTTTTATAACGGTATTTATGAGAGATACAAATATCCGGTCCTTACCCGCGAGCATGTGCCGCTTTTCTGGCGGTACGATCTGAACCCGGCGACGAATCCGTATTTTATGGAGCGGTTGGGCGTCAACGCGGTCATGAATTCCGGCGCTATTTATCTGAATGGGAAATTCTATCTGATGGCGCGTGTGGAGGGGAACGACCGGAAATCCTTCTTAGCGGTGGCGGAGAGCGACAGCGGAGTCGATCATTTCCGGTTCTGGGATTATCCGGTGGTGCTGCCGGACACCTGCCCGGAGGAAACCAATGTGTACGATATGCGCCTGACGCAGCACGAGGACGGCTATATCTACGGCGTATTCTGCTCCGAGAGCAAGGATACTTCGAGCTCCGATCTGTCCGCCGCGGTAGCGGCCGCCGGGATCGTGCGGACGAAGGATCTGAAAAAATGGGAGCGCCTTCCGAACCTCAGGACTCTCCGTTCCCCGCAGCAGCGGAATGTGGTTCTGCATCCGGAATTTGTGGATGGAAAATATGCCTTCTATACCAGGCCGATGGACGATTTCATCGAGACCGGTTCCGGCGGGGGTATCGGCTTCGGGCTCTGTGCGGATATCACGAACCCGGTCATCGACGAGGAGCGGATGACCAGCTGCCGCCGGTACCACACGATCACCGAATCCAAGAACGGCGCCGGCGCGGTGCCGATCAAAACGCCGCGGGGCTGGATCCACATCGCTCACGGCGTCCGCAATACGGCGGCCGGGCTCCGGTATGTAATCTACGCGTTCGCGACGGCCCTGGACGATCCGGCCAAAGTGATCGCGGAGCCGTCGGGGCTTATGATCGGACCGCGGGGCGGCGAACGCGTCGGGGATGTCTCCAATGTGGTATTCACCAACGGCGCGGCGGCGCTTCCGGACGGGCGGGTTTACATTTATTACGCCTCCAGCGACACCAGGCTGCATGTGGCCGCGACGGATGTGGACCGGCTCTGCGATTATGTGTTCAATACGCCGCCGGATCCGCTGCGCAGCGCGGACTGCGTGAGGCAGAGATGCGGGCTGATCGAGCGAAATCTGGCGTATCTTGCGGGGAAGGCAGAAGGCTGAGCTATAAGGTAAATGAGTAAGAAGCAGATATATCAAATTTTCTATCATAAGAGAGGAGAATGAATATGAGCAAGTACAAAATGATTGCACCGGCTGTCCCGAATATGCCGTGGCAGGAGGGGCCTTCGTCATTTACCGGGGCGCCCGTGTGGCGTTACAGCGAGAATCCGATCATCGGACGGAATCCGCTGAAGAACGTGGCGCGTATCTTCAACAGCGCCGTTATGCCTTATGAGGACGGCTTCATCGGCGTGTTCCGCGGCGAGCAGAACAACGGAATTCCCTACATTTATATGGGCCGGAGCAAAGACGCGATTCACTGGGAATTCGATGAGGAGAAGATCCCATTCGTGGACGAGGAGGGCAAGCCTTTCATGCCGGTCTACGCCTACGACCCGCGTCTGGTGAAGGTGGAGGATACCTACTACATCATCTGGTGCCAGGATTTCTACGGCGCGGCCATCGGCATGGCGAAGACCACGGATTTCAAGACATTTACACGGCTGGAAAATCCATTTCTGCCGTTTAACCGCAACGCGGTGCTGTTCCCGCGGAAGATCCACGGCAATTACTGCCTGCTGAGCCGTCCGTCGGACGGCGGCCACACGCCTTTCGGCGACATATTCTTAAGCGAGAGTCCGGATCTGGTGTACTGGGGAAAGCACCGTCATGTAATGAGCAAGGGCTGCGAATGGTGGGAATCCTTAAAGATCGGCGGCGGCGCGGCGCCCATCGAGACCAGCGAGGGGTGGCTTCTGTTCTACCACGGCGTCTCCGGCACCTGCAACGGTTACGTCTACAGCATCGGCGGAGCGATCCTTGACATTGACGATCCGTCCATTGTAAAGTACCGCTGCGAGGATTTCCTGCTGACGCCGGAGGAATGGTACGAGGAGCGGGGATTTGTGCCCAACGTCTGCTTCCCCTGCGCGACGATCCACGACAGCGAAACCGGTCGGATCGCGATCTATTACGGCGCCGCGGACAGTTATGTGGGACTGGCTTTCACGCGGCTGGACGATATCATGGATTATATCAAGGATCACAGCAAGGTGAACGGTACGGATACGGAGATCGGAAGAAGATAAATGAAACATGCAGCCGGTCAGGACCACGGTGGAAATGAATGCCGCGGACTGGCCGGCTTCTGCGATGGGACAGGAGATTTGAAGTTTTATCGGAATGCGGAGAAAGGGTGCCGGCAGCGTGTTTGGAACGTGAAACGTGTGCATAGACGCATGAGAAAAGGCAGAAAGGCATGGAATAATAGAATGGACAACACAGAAATGACAGGAATAACAAAAAATGCGGACGAATGGGCTGCAGCAGAAAAAAGAGCGGCTGGGAATGCCGGAGCGGGGAGAGAGGATTCGGCTGTCTGGAAAGAAAAACTGGCAGCATACGCGCAGGACGGAGATGTGCTGGTTTCCCCATGGGACGAGAAGCTGCAGTACGAAGGTCGGATCGATTTCAGCGGAGATGCGGGACCGGTATGGGTGTACCCGGCAACCTATGTTCGGATGAGGTTTACAGGTGACAGGTTGTCTGTGGTATTGACGAATGAGCACGCTTATTGGGACAATTATCTTGGGTATCTGCTGGATGGGAAGCAATACTGCGTGAAGCTGCCGGAGAGCGGGACGGCGTGCGTGGAACTTGTGGGCGAAACGCAGGAGAGAAACCTGCATCTGCCGGAAGCAGATGGCGAAGGCTGGGGAAGCAAAACGGCCGGAACAAAGACGAGCGGATCGGAATCTGCCGGCGCAGAAGCAGCTGTGGCAGAGAAAGTGGAGACAGCCGCGGCAGAGAGGGTAGCTGAGGCAGAACAAGCAGAAGCTGCCGCGGCAGCAGGCGGTGCGGCGCTTCACGACCTCCTTCTTTTCAAACGTCAGGACTCGTGTCATATGGTGCAGATCCACGGCTTTGTCGGAAGCGATAATCTGCGGCTCCTGTCCTGTGAGCCGCTGCCCTCGCGGCGGATCGAGGTCTACGGCGACTCCGTGTCCGCTGGAGAGGTGTCGGAGGCGGTGGCCTACTGCGGTCTGCCGGATCCTGATCATCACGGCGAGTATTCCAACAGCTATTACTCCTACGCATGGCTTACCGCCCGCAGGCTGGGAGCCAGACTCCACGATATCGCCCAGGGCGGCATCGCGCTGATGGACGGCTGCGGGTATTTCATGGAACCGCAGTCTCTGGGGATGGAAAGCACATATGACCGGATCCAGTACCAGCCGCAGATCCTGGCCGGACGCCCTGCGGTGAAATGGGATTTCGACCGCTATCGTCCCCAGATAGTCATCGTAGCCCTGGGGCAGAACGACGCCCATCCGGCCGATTTCTGCGGTGAGGATTATGAGGGAGAGAAGTCTGCGGCATGGCGCAGGCATTACGCGGAGTTTGTGCGGAAGCTGTGCCGAATCCATCCACAGGCGCAGGTAATCTGCATGACCACGATCCTGGGCCACCATTCCAACTGGGACAGGGCGATCGGAGAAATGTGCGCGCTTCTGCAGGCTGAACATCTGCCGGTACACCATTTCCTGTTCAGCAATAATGGCTGCGGAACCAAGGGCCATATCCGAATCCCGGAGGCGGAGCGGATGGCGGAGGAGCTTTCTGCTTTCATCGACGGTCTTGGCGAGGATATCTGGCGCGATACGGTACGGCTTGAGAATGTGATGGAGCGCGCGGCGGCCGGAGAGGATATAACGGTCGGTTTTTTGGGCGGATCTATCACCCAGGGCAGTCTGGCGTCAGAGCCGGGGAAATGCTACGCTGCGCTGACGTATGACTGGTGGCGGAAGCATTTCCCGGCGTCGAAGACGAAATATGTGAACGCCGGGATCGGCGGAACAACCTCGCATTTTGGCGCGGCGCGGGTGGAAGCGGATCTGCTTTCGCAGCGGCCGGATGTGGTATTCGTGGAATTCTCCGTCAATGATACGGATGAGGCGCATTTTATGGAGACCTATGAGGGGCTGATTCGCCGGATCTGGTCCTGTGACTGGCAGCCGGCCATTGTGCTGATCCATAACCGGTTCTATAACAGCGGCGCGACGGCGCAGCCGGTCCATGACCGGATCGGCCGGTATTATGAGCTTCCGCGGGTCTGCGTGGGCGATGTGCTCTACGGAAAGCTGCAGGCGGGCGAAATGAAGATGGAAGAACTGACGCCGGACGGCCTGCATCCCAACGATAAAGGCCACGCGATGATCGCGGAGATGATCTGCGAATTTCTGGAGAAGGCGGATGCGAAGCGGTGCGAGAAAGCCCGGCAGGAGACGCTGCCTCAGGGAAAAATCGGGCAGCACGGCTGGCATCACCAGACAGAAGCAGAGTGGCATAGCCGGAATCACAAGACAGAAACGGTACAGTATAGCCGGAACCAGCAGGCAGAGCCGGCTGCGCAGATGAATCAGGTATCGCGAGCGTCGGTATGGGTGCCGCAGGTGACTCGAGCTTTGCAGGCGTCGGCTGTGTCACCACTTCCTGCGCCTCTCACCCGCAACCGCTATGAACACGCCAGACGCCTGCGCGCCGCGGATATCATGTCCGCAGAGATCAGCGGTTTCGAGGCGGATCCCGCGTCCCAGAAGGGGATCACGGATATCTTTAAGCGCGGCTGGACCGCCATCGGGAACGGTTCAGAGATCACCTTCCGTTTCCGCGCGTCCTGCATCGCGATCCAGTACCGCCGCACGATTCGGGGACGCGCGCCGAAGGCACAGGTCTGGCTGGACCGCGCCGGGGAGCAGGAGGAGCCGTGTATGATCCTGGACGGCAATTTCGATGAAACCTGGGGAGACTGCCTTGCGTTAGAGACCGTTCTCGAAGCAGAGACGGAGGCGGACCACGCGCTGACGCTTTGGCTCATTGACGCGGATGGGGCGGAGATTCCGTTCTATCTGGTATCACTGATTGTTGCGTAAGCAGGTATCCCTCTTCCCGCGGCTGGTAATTTGAAATAGATGCCTTACAAAAATTCGGAAGACCGGGGCGGCAGATACTTTCTCGTGAAGTTTCTGCCGTTTTCATTTTCATACGAAGAAAGCGCCAGTGGCGCTCTGTTCGTATTTCCGCAGCGGTAAATAGCAAGCCGAGATTCAAGCCGGGATTTCCGCAGTCTATACAGTCTCTCATCGTGATTATCTTATCTGTCAGCCTTGATCTTGGGCAAACGAGAATTCAAGGCTTCTTTTATTTCTTTTTCCATATTCCGGATATACTTTATCCTTTCGACCGTGTTTCTTACCTCAGAGATTCCCATCTGTCTTTCTGCTTCATCAATACATGCTCCGAGCGCTCTTTGAATATTATAATCTAACCATTCTACCCATGTATACGCTAACCCGAATACACCGCTGTATGCCCGAAAACAATTATCATACGCTTCCAGATACCCGTTAAAAAAGGAGACCATCTTTTCAATGTCCATATTACAGGTGGTAATTCCTGACCATTGAAGTGCCAGCTGCAGCGCATGCGATATTGGATTCCCATAGTCAAGGCATTCCAGGTCTATGACCCATGGTTTACCATTATCCCACATAATATTTTTGGGATCCATATCTTCATTGGAGACGCAAATGATATCCGGCAAAGAAGCTCTTGCCTGATTCAGCTCCTTCTCGGCATAGATCAGAAGCTTTTCATTGTCAGCCAGAAGAGCGGCAATCTCGTTTTTTTCTTTGTTCGCTTTAAGGATGTACTCGTGCCAGTCGATCTTACTCAATTCAGGCTCCCGATGGGCAGCATTCTTCGGATCAATAGCATGAATCCTTCCAAGAATATTACCGGCTGTCTTACACTCATCATTTGAAATATTATTCCAATCGGTAATATGCCCCTCCTGCCAATGGAATATATAAAAATAGTGTCCATCTACAGTTTGCATTTTTTTGCCAAGAACTGTCAGAGCAGGCACGATAGGAATATCCTTTTTTTCCAAAAGAGATTCGATTTTCTCTGCTCTGTCGAAATTATCATGCGCTCCTTCTCTTCTCATTATTGCAGGATTAAGGTGTTTTACTGCATATATTCCAGAGCTTGTTCTTACTCTGTACATTCTATGCATAAAACCGCCAGATACCGGTTCGATTGGAAAAATAACAGATCCAAACCCACATTTTGTCATCAAGGCTGCTATCAATTCGTCTATTATATAATCCTTTAACATTTTTCCTCACTTTGCATGCAAAATTGCATCTGAAAATTTCTATTTGAGTATATCACAAGTTTCTATTATTTTCTGCATAAAATTTCACAAATTTAGCCAACGCCGAAATACGTTTTAGCAACCTTCGGCGTATTCCAAATCATACGAATAGGTAAAGAAAAGTTCTTGATTTTTTCTTTGTGACAGCATATAATAAAGTGTGGAGGGGTAAATAAATCGTGAAAGGAGTGTTGGTTATGGCACAGGTAGTTAATGTGAATTTCAAGTTGGACGAAGATGTTAAAAAGAGTATGGAGCAGGCTTGCAATGAATTAGGGATTTCTATGAGTGCGGCGTTTTCTATTTTTGCGAGGAAAGTAGGCAGAGAGAAGCGGATTCCCTTTGAAGTGAGTGTTGACCCTTTCTATTCCGAAGAAAATATGGCAAGGCTGAAAAAAGCCATTCAAGACCT
>CANPYE010000071.1 GCA_947588005.1 uncultured Lachnospiraceae bacterium
GGCGAGGGACTTTTCCTCACCACGCTTACGGGACCCGGCCGGGTATGGCTGCAGACGATGCCGCTCAGCAACGTGGCCCATGTGTTGCGTCCCTATATGCCCAGCTCGAACTAATGGATGTAGGAGAAACCGATGAGTAAGAACGGGAATGAAATAGTAAAGATGATGCGGAAGCATCTCATACCGGTAACGGCCGCCGCCTTCCTGATCGGATGGTGCGGGATGAAATATCTTCCCTATGAGGAGACCATTCTCAATATGATCCTGGTCCGCTTCATTCTGGGCGCTTTTCTGCTTGGCGTCATGGTATGTATGGGGGCGAAGGAATCCCTCCGCACCGTGAAGGAGGGGATGGGCTTTACACTGCGCAGCAGCGTGTATGTTCTGATTATTTCAGGGCTCCTCTCGATGTCCGCGGTGGCGGCGGCTGTCGTAAAGTACGGAATTCCGGACGGATTTCTCAGCGCGGAGATCGGAAACCTCATCCTTGCGCTCTCCGTGGGCATTTTTGAGGAGGCGCTGTTCAGAGGGGTTCTGCTGCAGGGACTCTTAAGGAAAATGGGAGGGACAAGGAACGGCCTGTGGGGCGCTGTGCTTTTGTCCGCCGTCATTTTCGGAGCGCTCCATGTCATCAATTATATTCTGGGCGGCAGCTACGACCTGATAGGAATCATTCAGACGATCGGGAAGTCTTTGCAGGCCGGGATATTTGGCCTCCTTCTGGCGGTCATCTATTTGAAGACGCATAATTTCTGGGCGATTGCATTGGTACATATGATCAATGATTTCGTTGCGTTCCAGGTGAGCATCATGCAGAGCGGGACTCCGGGCGACACTGCCTATGTGAACGCCGGCGGTATGGGTATCGCTGCGAGCGTTGGATATCTGCTGATGGTGGTTCTCTACATTCCGGTCGTAATAAAGTCGGTCAGGTACATTCGGGAGATCAAGGTACCGGAGTACGGACTTTATAAAGAAGGCTAGGTCAGGGGAATCCGAAAAGAAACATACTTTTCGAATGATAGAAACAGGCAAAGAAACGCGGGCGCCGGATGTTTTCTCAGATGACATCCGGCGCCCGCCTGTTTTTTAACTTTTTATTTCCATATTTTTGCAAATATTTGAAGTTTTCGATATAGTGTTGACATCTGGCAGGGTTTGTCCTTATAATGGATAATGTAGTATTATGTGGGAAATTGTCAATATATAGTGGTATTGTCCTGCGCAGCAGGGTGTAAGAGCAGAGTAAATCCAGGACACAGGAGACGAACTGATGAGAAGAAGCATAATCCGACGGGGAGCGGCGATCGCGCTGTCCCTGATCGTGGCGATAAACGGAATATCGGGGAACGGAATCATTCCGGGGATCGTAAGCTACGCGGATGTGGAAAAGCCGGCCATCGTCAACGCGACGACTCTGAATGTCAGAAGCGGCGCGGGAACCGGGTTTTCCGTGGTCGACAAGCTGACCAACGGAATGGCGGTGACCGTTCTGGGAGAAACCAACGGAAGCGATGGGAAGGTCTGGTATCAGATCCGTTTCAGCGGAAGTACGGGAGCGGAGAAAACCGGTTATGCCAGATCCGATTACATCCGGTTCCCGGTGGCGTACATGAATGACGCGGATTTCGAGGCGTATCTGTCGGCGCAGAGATTCCCGGAGAGCTACAAGACGGGGCTCAGACAGCTTCACGCCATGTATCCCAACTGGGTGTTTACGGCCCAGCATACGAACCTGGACTGGAACACGGTGATCGATAACGAAAGTCTGGTAGGGCGGAACCTGGTATATAACGGCAGCATTTCTTCGTGGAAGTCCACGGCGGACGGAGCCTATAACTGGGAGACCAGTACATGGCCGTCCTTCGACAGCGGCTCTTATGTGGCGGCCTCGCCGGCGCTGATCGCTTATTATATGGATCCCAGGAATTTCCTGGATGACAAATACGTATTTCAGTTTCTGTTACATAGCTATGACGCGTCGGCCCATACGGCGGAAGGCCTTCAGTCCATGGTGGAAGGGACGTTCTTAAGCGGTTCGGCGGCAGTCAGCGGAGATTATGGAAATTCTTCGGGAAGCGGAAACGGCCCCCTGGGACCGCTGGGAGCCGGAACGTCCGGCAGCAGTTCCGGCGCGAGCACGCAGGGGCCGGGAAGCCAGAGCGGAAGCGGCGGAACCGGAAGTCAGGGCCCGCTTAGCGGAAGCACCGGCAGCAGCAGTTCCGGCGCGAGCACGCAGGGGCCGGGGAGCCAGAGCGGAAGCGGCGGAACCGGAAGTCAGGGTCCGCTTAGCGGAAGCACCGGCAGCAGCAGTTCCAGCGTGAGCACGCAGGGGCCGGGAAGCCAGAGCGGAAGCGGCAGCAGCAATTCCGGCGCGAGTACGCAGGCGCCGAGGAGCCAGAGCAGTACCGGCAGCGGCAATTCCGGCGTGAGCATGCAGGCGCCGGGAAGCCAGAGCAGTACCAGCAGCGGCAGTTCCGGAGTGAGCACGCAGGCTCCGGGTTCGGTGGCATCCGCGGGAGGCAGCGGCAGTTCGCGGATATTGGGCGGCATCCGCCCGGTCATCGGCAGCAATCATTTGCTCATGACGATCTCCCCCGGTATGACAAACGGCCCGGGAAGCTCCTCGCAGGAAGGGACTTCTTCCGGCGTGTACGGACCGCTGGGGCCCCTGGGCGGATCCCCATCCGGATCTTCCGCCGGTGGTTCCGCGTCGCAGAGCGGGTCGGCTCCGACGGCGGATTATGTGAGTATTATTATGAACGCGGGGGCTCAGTCCGGCGTGAATCCTTACGTGCTGGCCGCGATGATCATTCAGGAGCAGGGCACGCAGGGAACAGGCGATTCCATATCCGGCAGGGTTTCCGGTTATACGGGCTATTATAATTTCTTTAATATTGAGGCTTACCGCTCCGGCGACATGGAGGCCACGACCCGCGGTCTGTGGTACGCATCGCAGTCCGGCAGTTACGGAAGGCCGTGGAACAGTGTTGACAAGTCCATTACGGGCGGCGCCCTTTATTATGGAGCGAACTATGTAAAGATAGGACAGGATACGTTCTACCTCAAGAAGTTCAACGTCCAGGGCAGCAATCTGTATAAGCACCAGTATATGACCAATGTGCAGGGCGCGGCTTCGGAGGGAGCCAGGCTTTCCGAGGCCTACAGCACACAGCTGAAGCAGACCTCAAGACTGGAGTTTAAGATTCCGGTTTATCTGAATATGCCGGACGCCGCCTGCGCGAAACCGACCGTTGACGGAAGCCCGAACAATAAGCTTTCCGGTCTGGCGGTAGAAGGATTCGCGATCACGCCTACATTTAACAGGGATACAACGACGTATGATCTGATCGTAAATTCTTCCGTAACGGAGGTGAAGGTCAATGCGTCCGCTTACTCGGACAGCGCGATCATAAGCGGAACAGGCATTATTTCCCTGCAAAGCGGCAATAATGAGATCAGGATTACCGTGAAGGCCCAGAACGGAGACATACGGGAATATCGGATCCGGGTCGTGAAGCAGCAGAACGGTCCGTCCTACGACAGCTCCATCGGCGCCGGCGTAAGCGGAAGCAGCGGCCCGCTCGGTCCGGGCGGCGCTTCACCGCAAAGCGGCTCTGCAGGCAGCAGCGTCTCGCCGGGTACGGGCCCATTGGGACCGTTATCGTCCGGCAGCGGCAGTTCTTCCTCGCCGGGGACCGCGTACGGACCGGGAGGAAGCACGTCGGAGCCTGTCAGCAGCGATGGCCCGGGAAGCGTAAGTTCAGGAAACTTCTCCGGAGGCTATGGCCCCGGAGGAAGCAACGTGACGATAGTTCCATAATTTAAGAAAGGGGATAATTCAGAATGAACAGAAACATGAAAAAGCTTCTGACAGGAGCTGTGCTGGTCGCCGTTTTGTCGCTTGGAACATCGTTTCAGACACTGGCGGGCCGGATCGCGTTCTCGGATCCGTCGACGACTACCGGCGAGACGGTAAGCGTCAATATGAAGGTGACGGCTACCGGAGAAGAAAACATTGGCAGGGCGGATGTGACGCTGTCTTATGATGCATCGATGCTGGAATTTGTAAGCGGCGAGGGAGCCAGCGGCGGCGCGGGAACCCTGAAGGTGACCGGAAGCAGCAACAGCACGAGCGCGACGGAGCTGGCGTTCGTTCTGACATTCCGCGCGCTTCGTCCCGGCAGCACAAGCATTACGATCGCGGATCAGGAAGTCTATGACAGCGACAGCCAGATCGTGAACATCGAGCGGGAAGGAAGCTCGGCTATCACCATTGCGGCAGCGGCGGGGGATTCCGCCAATGCCAACCTGGCGGGCCTGCAGGTATCTCCCGGGACCCTGACGCCGGCATTTGCGAAGGATGTGCTGGAGTATACGGTTACGGTCGGCGGGGACGTGGATTCCCTGGTGGTGGACGCGCCGGCGGTTGATTCCGGGGCCAGCGTATCCGTAAGCGGCAATGAAGGACTCCAGATCGGCGAAAATACAGTGGTTTGTACCGTAACGGCTCAGGATGGGCAGACGGTGAAGACGTATACGATCACAGTTACGAAGGTAGAAGGTTCCACAGACAGCGCGGAGGCAAATGCGTCCGCGGAAGAAGGAGTGATCCTCCGCACGCCGGAGAGAAGCGTTACCGTATACCCGGTGGTGGACGGCGTCTCGATCCCGGATGGATTTGTTCTCGCGCAGGTCAGCATCGACGGACATGACGTGCAGGGCTGGATCTGGGGCGCAGACGCGTACACAGAGCCGAGATACTGCATCTTCTACGCGGTCAATGAAAATGGAGAGAGCGATTTCTACCGTTACGATCTGACCGAGAAGACGATCCAGAGATATTTCCGTGATCCGCTTGCAGACGCGGCCAGCGATGAGGAATATACGGATCTGGTCGACCAATACAATTCGCTTCTGAGCGATTATAACATGAGATTCTATATCATCATCGGACTGATTGCGCTGGCGGTGGTCCTGCTGATCGTGATCATCGCGCTGGTAGCGACCAGGGGCGGCAGGGAAGATTTCTACGAGAAGCAGCGCCAGGACGGAGGCAGTTACCCGGAGCGCCACAAATCCGGACGGCAGGGGGGCGGCTCCGCTCAGACGGATAACCGCAGATTGTCCCGCGAGGAGAGATATATGCGCGGACTGGAGGAGGAAGAGGAAGCGGCTGAGAAGGAAGATGCGTTCCGTGCCGAACGGCAGATCCGCGAACGCCAGGCCCAGAGAAACCAGGCGAGGTCGCAGGGGCAGCCCCAGAGACAGCCTCAGAGACAGCCTGGAACAACGCAGGGACAGCGCACACCGGCTTTTCCGCAGGGGTCGCAGCGCCAGATATCTCAGTCCGGAGGTCCGAGACCTGCCGGAGCAGGCCAGATCCAGCAGTATGCTTCGCGTCCGGTGTCACAGACCGGCGGGCAGAGACCCGCGGCCGCTGCGCAGGGCCAGCGGCAGGCGGCGCAGCCCAGAAGAAGCGCGCTTTCCGAGGATCAGAATTATGTGGTTCGCGGACCGGTTGCCGGTGATGGGGAATTTGCCGGTACGTCCGGCAGAGTGAACCGGACGGCGCGGCCGCAGGCGCAAAGCGGCGGCGATGATGATTTCCAGATCATCGATATCGATTGAGAATCAGGAGAACAGGATTTTGCAGCGGGCTGTCGGATCGTTTGGCGGCCCGCTGTTTTCCATGCGAAAGGGCTGTCGGCGATACGCGTTCTGTATTTCCATGCAAGCAAGGCGCCAGTGACGCCTTGCCTGTATTTCTTTCCCATCTTGACGGATTGACAAACTTGTTATATAATTGCTATAACAGTTATAACGAAAGATGGTGGGAACATGATTTTGCGGGTGGATTTTAACAGCGACGAGGCTCTTTACATGCAGCTTCGCAACCAGATCATCTTCGGGATCGCCACGGGGCGGATCCGGGAAGGTGATTCCCTTCCGTCTGTCCGTCAGCTGGCGGAATATGTCAGCATTAACATGCATACGGTGAACAAAGCCTATACCGTTCTTCGGGAGGAAGGCTTTGTGAAGCTTGACCGCAGGAAGGGAGCCGTCGTGGCTCTGGAGGCGGACCGGAAGCATGTGCTGGAGGAGATGAAGGAGGAGATCGCGGTAGCGATGGCCAAGGCGGTCTGCCGGGGCGTCGGGCGGGAGGAAGTACACCGGCTGGTGGACGAGGTCTACGACGCCATTGCTAATTGGGAGGAATCTGAGGAATAAAGTGGAGGATCTGACATGTTATGTGAAGTTTGCAGGATCCGTGAGGCGAACGTACAGTACACGGAAGTAGTAGGCGGCGTGAGGACGGAGCATCATTTCTGTTCTCAGTGCGCTAAAGATCTGGATTTCGGGCCGTATTCGGCCATATTTGACGGGGAATTTCCTTTCGCCGAGTTTCTGTCGGCGCTTCTGGGGGCGGAGACGCCGGCGCAGAAGCAGGACAAATACCAGCAGATCGTCTGTCCGACCTGCGGGATGACCTACAGAGAATTTGTTAAGAACAGCTGCTTCGGCTGCGCCGACTGTTACAGCGTGTTCGATGTGCTGATCCATGATAATATCAAGCAGCTGCAGGGCAGCGACAGCCATAAGGGCAAGACGCCTCTTTATCAGAACGTCGGAAATGACGAGGACGAAAATGGCCCGGTCGGGGAGGAAGATTTTATAGCCGACGGGACCGGCGTGACCGGGAACGGAATCGGCGGAGCCGGGAAGGCAGACGGTGGAATTGTGAATGCGGCCAGCGGGACTGGCGGGGCCGGGAACGCAGCAGGCGGGATCGGGAATGCAGCCAGCGGGACTGGCGTGACCGGGAACGCAGCAGGCGGGACCGGGAACATAACCGGCGCGGCGGGAACCAGCGCAGCCCAGGCAGAGAAGCAGATTGCCATTCTGGAGAGGCGGCTTAAGGATGCGCTCCGGAAAGAGGAGTACGAGACGGCGGCTCTTTTAAGGGATCAGATCCGGGCCCTGAAGGGAGGCGCGCAGCAGAATGAATAACAGCAGGAATATCATTTGCAGTAAGGTCCGGCTGGCGCGTAACTGGAACGAATACGTGTTTCCGTCTCGCCTGACCGAGGATCAGGCGGCGGAAATGGTCGGGCGGCTGTGCGGGGGCTTAAAGGATATTGACGGACAGCTGAATATGCGGTATGATCTTGTGGATCTGGCAGAAATCGGAGAGCTTGGCCGGCAGCTTTTGAAGGAGCGGCGCGTCATTAACAGCACGATCCTCAAGAAGCAGGCGCCCATGTCCATGTATCTGTCGGAGGACGAGGATGTGAGCCTGGTTTTTAATGGAGCGGACCATATCCGGATCCAGGTGATGAAGCCGGGCTTTCAGCTGGGCGAGGCCTGGAAGGACGCCAGCCAGCTGGACGATTTCGTCAACGCCCGCTTTCCGTACGCCTTTGACCGGAAATACGGGTATTTGACGACCTACCCGACGAACGTGGGGACAGGCATGAAGGCGGCTGCGGTCGTCCATTTGCCGAGCCTTGCCACAGGCAGGAAATTTTCATCCCTGATCACCGATATGGGACGCTTCGGCGTGTCGATCCGCGGTCTTTACGGGGAAGGAAGGGAGAATTACGGCGCCTTTTATGAGGTCTCCAACCAGAAGACCATGGGGCTTACCGAGCAGGAGATCGTGGATCTGGTGGGACGCGTGGCGGTCCAGCTGGATGAGCAGGAGAATCAGGTCCGGGATATGGCCAATAAGAACCACCGGCTGATCCGCGAGGACGAGGTCTGCAAGTCCTACGGCGTGCTCCGCTACGCCAGAAGAATCACCATGAAGGAGGCAATGACCTATCTGTCCCAGCTGATGGCGGGCTGTACCGACGGGCTGATCCAATTCAAGGAACCCTGCGATATTTACCAGCTGATCCTGGGCATTCAGACGGCGGGGCTTAAGAGCCGGTCCAAGAGGCCGCTCGACAAGGAAGAACTGGACGTCGCCAGGGCGGAGTATCTGCGGGAGGAGCTGCCGGAGCTGGTGTGACTCCTGAGGTAACAGCTGGCTGAGCTGGTGTGATACGATAACTTTGAGGAGGAATACATTTATATGATAGACCGTTTTACAGAGAAGGCGCGCAACGCTATCGAACTGGCGGCGGACGCGGCGGAGGAGCTGGGACATAATTATGTCGGCACCGAGCATCTGCTTCTGGGCCTTCTGCAGGAAGGGACCGGCACAGCGGCCAGAGTTCTTAAGGAATGCGGCGTGCGGGAGGATCGGGTGATCGAGCTGATCAGTCATCTGATCAACGGAAACCAGCCTGTGGGGCTGGCGGGCCAGAACACCTATACGCCCAGCGCCAGGCGCGTGATCGAGGGAAGCTACCGGGAGGCGGTGCGCTTTAAGGCGCCGCAGATCGGGACGGAGCATATCCTGATCGCCATGATCCGGGAAAATGACTGCGTGGCCACAAGGCTTTTGAATACCATGGGAATCAGCATCCAGCGGATCTATGTGGATCTGATGGCCGCTATGGGCGAGGACGCGGCAGCCGGGCGCGAGGATACCCAGGGAGGGCGCTTTGCCGCAGGGGCCCGTCCGAAGACCAATACGCCGACGCTTGACAGCTACAGCCGCGATCTGACGGCGCTAGCCCGGGAGGGGAAGCTGGATCCGGTGATCGGACGAAAGAGAGAAATTCAGCGGGTGGTGCAGATCTTAAGCCGCCGCACGAAGAACAATCCATGCCTGATCGGCGAGCCCGGCGTCGGCAAGACCGCCGTGGTGGAAGGACTGGCCCAGATGATCGCCGAAGGCGACGCGCCGGAGACGATCCTTAAGAAGCGCGTCCTGACGCTGGATCTGTCCGGAATGGTGGCCGGCTCCAAGTACCGGGGCGAATTTGAGGAACGGATCAAGAGGGTGCTCGCCGAGGTTATGGAAGACGGAGAGGTACTGCTCTTTATCGACGAGATCCATACGATCATCGGCGCCGGCGGCGCGGAGGGAGCGATCGACGCCTCGAATATTTTAAAGCCGTCCCTTGCGCGCGGAGAGATCCAGCTGATCGGCGCGACCACGATCGAGGAATACCGCAAGTACATTGAAAAGGACGCGGCTCTGGAGAGACGCTTCCAGCCGGTGACGGTGGAAGAACCCACGGAGGATGAAGCATACGAGATCTTAATGGGACTGCGGGGCCGCTACGAGGAACACCATAAGGTGACCATTACCGACGAGGCGCTGCGCGCCGCGGTTCGCTTATCGGCCCGCTATATTAACGACCGCTTTCTGCCCGACAAGGCCATCGACCTGATCGACGAGGCCTCTTCGAAGCTGCGTCTGACCGTGTTTGTGGAGCCGGAGGAGATCAAGACCCTGGAGAAAGAGATCGAGACGTTAGAGAAGCAGAAGGAGCAGGCGATTTCCTCGGAGAACTACGAGAAGGCCGGCGAGATCAAGAAGAAGCAGCAGAAGAAGCGCGAGCGTATCGAGAAGGTCCGGGACCGCTGGCAGAAGGAGAAGACAAGCCGGAAGCTGGTGGTGGGCGAGGGTGAGATCGCCGACGTGGTGTCCGGCTGGACCAAGATACCGGTGCGCAAGCTGGAGGAAGAAGAATCCGAGCGGCTTAAGAAGCTGGAATCCATTCTCCATGAGCGCGTGGTAGGGCAGGAGGAAGCGGTGTCCGCTGTTTCCAAGGCGATCCGCAGGGGCCGCGTGGGCCTAAAGGATCCCAGGCGCCCGATCGGCTCCTTCCTGTTTTTGGGCCCCACTGGCGTGGGCAAGACGGAGCTTTGCAAGGCGCTGGCAGAGGCGATGTTCGGTACGGAGAACGCGCTGATCCGGATCGACATGTCGGAATACATGGAGAAGCACAGCGTATCCAAGATGATCGGCTCACCGCCAGGTTACGTAGGTTACGACGAAGGCGGCCAGCTCAGCGAGAAGGTGCGCCGCAATCCCTACAGCGTGATCCTGTTCGACGAGATTGAGAAGGCCCACCCGGATGTATTTAATATTCTCCTGCAGGTGCTGGACGACGGCCATATCACCGACGCGCAGGGGCGCAGGATCGATTTCAAGAATACGATCCTGATCATGACCAGCAACGCCGGCGCGGAGAATATCATTTCCCCGAAGCGTCTTGGCTTTACGTCCGTGGACGACGACGCGGAGAAATACCGTTTCATGAAGGACCGGGTGATGGAGGAGGTCAGGCGGATCTTCAAGCCGGAGTTCATCAACCGCGTGGACGAGATCATTGTCTTCCATCCGTTAAGCCGCGAGAACATGAAAGAGATTGTCGACATCATGCTTAAGACCATCAATAAGCGGACGAAGCAGCAGATGGGCATCGAGCTTTCCGTGACCGACAGCGGCAAGGCGTACCTGATCGATAAGGGCTACGATGAGAAATTCGGCGCCAGACCCTTAAGAAGGGCGCTCCAGAGCCAGGTCGAGGATCAGCTGGCGGAGAAGATCCTGGACGGCATTGTGAAGGAAGGCGACGCGGTGGAGATAGACGGCGGTCCCGACGGGCTGGAGTTTTCGGCGAAGGAAGAACAGCTGCAGGGGCAGGCGTGATCATTGAACATTACAAAATTCACTGGTCATTTCCGAGAATATCCTGTATAATACGTGCAGAACATTACCGGCGTTTTGTACGCATGGAAATAAAACAAGCCGCTGCGAGGCAGACAGACCGCTTTTAGGAAACGCAGCGGCGAAAGGGGGAGAATATGGCAGCACAGGAACTGATCCGCACAGAGGCGGACGGGAGCATCAGCTTTGGCGAGTATAAGCTGGACACAAAGGCGAAGGCGGAGAATTTCGAGAGCAGCGGCGATCTCTATAAGGTGAAGACCTATTGCGAGATCACCAAGCTGGAGCGGAACGGAATGTTCGTCTATGAATCCGTGCCCGGAACGCGGGTGGAGCATCTGACCGTCGACGATGTCAGCATGGAATTTACGGTGAGCGGCGATAAGGACGCGCAGATCACGGTACAGCTTGAAGAAGATATGGAGTATGAGGTCTTTGTGGATGATTTCGCCGTAGGCGGCATGAGGACCAATATGAGCGGCAAGCTGAGTTTCTCCGTGGAGCTTGGCGAGGGAATCCCTTCGCAGGTTCGGATCATGAAGCGGTGATTGGTTTCGGTGAGAGAGCAGGGCGTCGCAGATGGATGATATCCGGCTGTGGCGTCCTGTTTTTGTTTTTTTAGCGGACAGAGAGCCGGTGCGATTTTGCTCGTATTTTCATGCGAACAGAGTTCCGGCGATGTTCTGCCCGTATTCAGCGCGTCCTGTCGGCTGGCGGAAATGCCGCGTGGCAGCAGGCAGCGTGAAAAGGGAGGTATCAATGGCGAAAGCGAAGACCACCGTATTCTTCTGCGGAGAATGCGGTTTTGAATCGGCCAAATGGATGGGCCAGTGCCCGGCCTGCAAGGCCTGGAACACATTTGTGGAAGAACCGGTTGTGAAAAAGGAAGGACCGGCGGCCGCCGCGGCGAAGCTCCGTCCGCCTGCGAGGGCGGTCCCCGCGAAACTGGAGCAGATCTCGGTGGAAGAAAAGGATCGGACCTCCACCGGCTACGCGGAGCTGGACCGGGTGCTGGGAGGCGGCGTGGTGGCCGGTTCTCTGGTTTTGGTCGGCGGCGATCCCGGCATCGGCAAATCCACCCTGCTTTTGCAGGTCTGCCGGAACCTGGCGGCGGCCGGAAGCAAGGTCCTCTATATTTCCGGAGAGGAATCGCTAAAGCAGATCAAGCTGCGCGCTAACCGGATCGGCGCGATCACCGGCGAGCTTTTATTTCTCTGTGAGACGAGTCTGGACAGTATCCAGGAGACGATTCTGGAGACGAAGCCGGACGTGGTCATCATCGATTCGATCCAGACCATGTACCGGGAGGAAGTAGCGTCCGCCCCCGGCAGCGTCAGCCAGGTGCGCGAGTCCACCAATCTTCTGATGCAGATCGCCAAGGGCGTGGGCGTCACCATTTTCATTGTCGGACATGTGACGAAGGAAGGCGTGGTGGCCGGTCCCAGGGTGCTGGAGCATATGGTGGATACGGTGCTGTATTTCGAAGGCGACCGGCACGCTTCCTACCGGATCCTTCGCGGCGTCAAGAACCGCTTCGGCTCGACCAATGAGATCGGCGTTTTCGAGATGCGGGAGCAGGGCCTCGTGGAGGTGGAGAATCCGTCCGAGTTCATGCTGGACGGCCGTCCGGAGGGCGCTTCCGGCGCCGTGGTGGCCTGCGCCATGGAAGGCACCAGACCGATCCTTCTGGAGGTACAGGCATTGGTAACCCAGTCGAATCTGGGCATCCCCCGGCGGACGGCAGCGGGTACCGACGCCAACCGGGTGAATCTTCTGATGGCGGTCCTGGAGAAGCGCTGCCGCTATGAAATGGGGCGATACGACGCTTATGTAAATATTGCCGGCGGCATGAGAATGAACGAGCCGGCTCTGGATCTGGCCATCGTCATGGCCCTGGTGTCCAGCCTGAAGGACAGGCCGGTAAATGAAAAGACCATCGTCTTCGGCGAGGTAGGCCTCTCCGGCGAAGTTCGGGCCGTGTCCATGGCGGACCAGCGGGTCCGCGAGGCGCTGAAGCTGGGATTTGAGTGCTGCATTCTGCCGCAGATCTGCTTAAATAAGATGGATCCGGAAGCCTTCGCCGGAAAACTCCGGCTGATCGGCGTGCGGAATGTGCGCGAGGCGATCGCGGCGCTGCAGTAGGGAGCGGACCTGTAAGGAATGGCTCTGTAAGGAGTGGCCCGTAGGGAGCGGCTTGTAGGAAGTAGCTGTAGGGAGCGGCCCTGTTATAAAAGCCGCGGCGGGGAACCCTCAGGCCGGAAAACTGTCGATAAAATCAGGCCGGAAAACGGCCGGAAAACTGTCGGAAAACTGTCGATAAAAGTTATTGACAGACAGCCCGGATTGTGGTAATATAAGTTCGTTGTCAGTTTGGCTGGCGGCGGATAGGGGAATAGTTCAATGGCAGAGCAGCGGTCTCCAAAACCGTAGATGGGGGTTCGAGCCCCTCTTCCCCTGCTTGAAAAATAGCATTTTGCATGATAAAACATGTAGAATGCTATTTTTGCATGTTTGAGATGAAAATGGCATTTTCTGAAAATCCGATTTTCGTGCATAAAATAGAAGCGGTGTATTAAATTTTGACTGGCAGCGACATGAATAAAACGGTTGCAAGGCATCCATCAGTTGGAGTATAATAAATTATATAAAAGTGAAATCTACAGAGATTGCTTTGACAGAGTTTGAAATGTGTGTATGTATCAATACAGAATATTGTACATGCAGCAGGGGGAGGAAAGGACATTGATGTATCCGTTTTTGACATTGGATGACGAGACAGAGATCGTGCATTCGGAGATGCTTCCGGATGGGAAGGTTAAGGTTTATATCGAGAAGCCGGACGAGAAGGACTGTTTCCATCATGCAACCTGTTACCTGCCCGGGTATGAATGGGAAGATATTTTCGGTTTCTCAGAGAATGAAATGGAGCGGTATCGGGAGATTATTCGGTCCACGGCTCATTTGGTCCTTGAGTTCTCCCAAAAGGGAGGTTTTGCGAATGCCTCAAATTTTTAAAATCGGGTCGTATTGGGTATACTTTTGGGCCAATGAGAGTGAGCCTTTGGAACCGGTGCATGTCCATGTATCTCTGGGAAGTCCGAATGCCAATTCTACAAAAATATGGATTACCCAAACGGGGAAGTGTCTCTTATGCAATAATAAGTCCAGAATACCGGATGGTATATTAAGGAATATTATGCGGGTGATTGAGGCCAGGAGTCAGGAGATTATCCAAAAGTGGTATTCATATTTTGGATCGCTTGAATTTTACTGTTGAGGGTCTGGGATAGCTAATTCCTTTTTCCATACATTGCAGAATGACCGGTTTGGCGAAATACGATAGGCGAGTTAATGAGTATAATAAAATAAAACTTTAGAATTCTCGAAAGGAGAGAGCCGGATGTATATTAAACGCCATTTGGAGGAGCAGGTACAGGAAGCTTCCCGCTATTACCCGGTTGTGATGGTCTGCGGACAGCGGCAGGTGGGTAAATCGACTATGCTCAGCCATATCCGGGAGCCGGAGAGACGTTATGTCACTTTGGACGACGGCAACGCCAGACGGCTTGCGGAGACGGATCCGGCGCTGTTCTTCGAGACATATGGATATCCGCTCCTGATCGACGAGTTCCAGCGTGTTCCGTCCATTTTGCTGGAAATGAAAAAGATCGTTGACCGGCGGGCGCTTGACGGCGAGGACAACAGCGGGATGTACTGGCTGACCGCTTCGCAGAAATTCCGCATGATGCAGGGAGTTTCCGAGTCGCTGGCCGGCCGGGTGGCTGTCTTTGACATGTCCGGCCTTTCCGCGGCAGAGATCGAGGGACGCCCCGCTGATCTGTATTATTACCGCGATATTGATAAAAAGGAGATCGACCTGCTCATGATCGAGGGGGATAAGCTGTACCCGGTCGAGATCAAAAAGGGGAAAGAACCGCCGCATGCAGACAGGAATTTCAGCGTCCTGCAGAAATTTTCCATGGATATCCAGCCGGGGCTTATACTGTGCATGAGCGATGATCTGATTCCATACAGCAGAAACGCCTGGTACTGTCCGGTGTCGGTGCTTTGAGTCGTTAAGCCTGTTGGGAAAAGCGGCGCATTAAACTATCTGTAAAAAAACGATTGAAAATAATCTGATATAAGCGGGAATTGCCCCAGCGGGCGGTTTCCGCTTTCTTTTTTTATTCCCGAAGAATCATATTTTCTTTCTTTTTCCGAAAATTACTGCAACAATGAAAATACGCGGCGCCAATTCCGACCAAAATCCGGCCGAAGCGGCCGCCAGGGAACGGGGGTTCAGGGCGGATAAGATAAAAGCTGTCGTGGAGTAACCTACTCTACGACAGCCTCTTAAAACCGTAATATTCCTTTAACGAGATGATTGTACAAAAGAAGCGCCGATTTGTCAATACGGCCTCTTTGAAAAAATATGAAGGAAAATCTTAATATT
>CANPYE010000072.1 GCA_947588005.1 uncultured Lachnospiraceae bacterium
TCTGGCCCTTTCCGAAGATGACCTCCGTGTAATCGTGGGCGTGACTCTGGTACTCGCCGGAGAAATTCAGGTCAATATCCGGCTCCTTATCGCCCTTAAAGCCCAGGAACGTCTCGAACGGAATGTCATGTCCTTCTTTTTTCAGCTTCGTCCCGCAGACCGGGCACTCCTTATCCGGCATATCGCAGCCGGACATTCCGGAAAACGCCTTTACCTCCGGCGAGTCGAAGTCGGAATAATGACACTTCGGACAGTAATAATGAGGGCTTAACGGATTTACCTCGGTAATACCGGCCATCGTCGCCACCAGGGACGAACCGACGGAACCGCGGGAGCCCACCAGATAGCCATCCTCATTGGACTTCCAGACCAGCTTCTGGGCGATGATGTACATGACGGCGAATCCGTTGGAAATGATGGAATTCAGTTCCCTCTCCAGCCGCTCGGTCACGATCTCCGGCAGGTTCTTGCCATAGATCTCGTGGGCCCGGTCGTAGCAGATCTTCCGCAGGGTCGTATCGGAATCCTCGATGACCGGGGGGCATTTATCCGGACGGACCGGCGCGATGCGCTCGCACATGTCCGCGATCTTTCTTGTATTGGTGACAACCACCTCATAAGCCTTATCCGGACCAAGATACTCAAATTCCGCCAGCATCTCCTCGGTGGTCCGCAGGTAAAGCGGCGCCTGGTTGTCGCTGTTTTCGTAGGTGCGGGCCGCCATGATGATCTTCCGGTAGATCTCGTCCTCCGGATCCAGGAAATGGACGTCGCAGGTGGCGCAGACCGGTTTCTCAAACTGCTCGCCCAGCCGGACGATTTTCCGGTTCATTTCCTTCAGATCCTCCTCGCTCTTGATCACGCTGTCGTCGTCCTCCAGCATGAAGGCGTTATTGCCCAGGGGCTGGATCTCCAGATAGTCGTAGAAATTCACGATCTCGCCGATCTGCGTATCCGGCACGCCCCGAAGAAGCGCCTGGTAAAGCTCGCCCGCCTCGCAGGCAGAGCCGATGATCAGCCCCTCCCGGTATTTTGTAAGAAGGCTTTTCGGAATCCTGGGATTCCGGTAGAAATAGTCGATATGGGCGCGGGAAACCAGACGGTACAGGTTCGTCCGCCCCACGTCGTTCTTCGCCAGAATGATGATATGATGCGACGGCAGCTTCTTCACGCGATCGTCGTCCAGCCGGCTCATCTCATTTAAGGCGTCCACATTGTCGATGCCGCGGTTCCGGAGCATTTTTAAGAATGCCTCGAAGATCTCCGCCGTACACCCCGCGTCGTCCACAGCCCGGTGATGGTTCTCCAGGGAAATATTAAGCGCCTTCGCAACCGTATCCAGCTTGAAACGGTTCAGCTGCGGCAGAAGAAGCCGGGCGAGCGATACCGTGTCCAGCACCGTCGGATCGAACGGCAATCCCAGGAGTTGGGCGTTGTGGTCGATAAAGCTGACGTCGAAGGATGCGTTGTGAGCAACCAGAGCCGCTCCCTCGCAGAATTTCAAAAACTCCGGCAGCACCTGATCGATCTTCGGCGCGGGAAGCACCATGGAGTCGTTAATGCCGGTCAGCTGCTCGATCCGAAACGGGATCGGCATATCCGGGTTCACGAAGGTACTGAACTTCTCAGAGATGACGCCATTCACTACTTTCACCGCGCCGATCTCAATGATATGATCGTTTAAGGGGCTGAAGCCGGTGGTCTCGATATCGAAGACCACGAAGGGATCGTCGAAACTCTGCCCTCTGGGATTTTCGACCAGCTGTTTCATGTCGTCCACCAGGTAGCCCTCGACGCCGTAGATGATCTTGAAAGTATCTCCCTTGTCCAGCGCGTGGCTGGCGTCCGGGAAGGCCTGCACCACGCCGTGATCGGTAATGGCAATGGCGGGCATGCCCCATTTCTTCGCGCGCTTAATAATGTCTCCCACCTCGGAGACGCCGTCCATATCGCTCATCTTCGTATGGCAGTGCAGCTCCACCCGTTTGACAGGGCTGTTATCCGCTCGCTTGCCCGTGAAGTCCTCGCATTTCTTAATGCCGACGATGGAGCCGACGGTCAGCTCGCCGTCGAAGCGGTCGATCGTGGTCATGCCCTTCAGTTTGATAAAGGTTCCCTTCACCACGGCCTTATCTACATCTTCCAGCGCTTCCTCCGACGCGAACAGTTTCACGGAAATGGTGTCGGTAAAATCGGTGATATCGAAGATCACCAGGGTCTTGCCGCTCTTAAGAAGCCTGCGGTCTGTGGAAATAATCTTGCCGCGGATCGTCACCTCGCCCTGGACGCCGTCGATATCTTTAATGTCGAGAAATCCGTCGTCAAAGTCCCGGCCGTAGAGAACGTCCGGATTATCGCTTTTTCTCTGGTAAGTGCCCATACGGCGGCCGTCCTTTGAACCGAATTTCTTCCGTGCACCGCCGAAGCTGCCGCCTGCTGCGCCGCTGCCAAAACTGCCTTTGCCGATGTTGCCGCCGGCGAAGCCACCATTACTGCCAACGCCACCGAATCCATTGTTTCCGGCCTCTGAGCGGCCGCTGACTCCCTTCGTCTGCTTACTGCCTGCGCCGGACTGCGCACCGGCCGAGGCGCCGGCTCCGTCCGCGCCTGCCGCTCTCCGGCTTCTCAGCGCTTCTCCGAATGTGCGCGTCTGCCGAACCGAAGCATCTCCGGAAACTGTCTGCTCTCCTCCCGGCAGCGCGTCAGGCTGTCCTGCCATTCCATACGGCTGTCCCTGCATGTTCAGCGGATCACCCGGCCCTCCGCCCGCAGATCCATTCTCCCATTCTCCATAAGAAGACGCCATGCCTTCCGCGGGACCGCCGGACGCAGTCATCCGCGCGTAAGCCTCCGCGACCTCGGATTCATCCTCCCGCTCCGGCTTCTCAGCCGGCTTTACAAACGCATACTCCACCGTCACCGCAAATCCGCAGCGTTCATAGAATATTTTCTCCAGCACGCGCTTCAGATCGCCGGACTTCTCCCGAAAGATCGCGTTGTCCTCCACCGTCAGGCACAGCTGGTTCTCAGAAGCAAACTCGCGCCGGGCGCGGCGGAACATATTATACTCCACAATACTGTAATGCTTCAGCTCCAGAAGGATACTGTCTCCGTAGACCTTCAAAAGCTTCTCCGGCGTATACTGCCCGGAGAGGTGATATTTCTCCATGATCTTCACGGCAAGCCGCTTATCCGGGAACAGCTGGTCCACGATGCCCTTCTCCAGCGCGAAAATATTCTTCTTCGTGATCAGCCTGGGGCTCTCGATATAGACGCGAAGAAGGCTGCGGTCCCTGGTCGCGGATACGCGCTCCACCTCCACCAGTTTCAGCAGCTCCTTCAGTTCCTCTGCGATATTCAGTTCTGGAAATACCTCCAGAAAATTTTTACCCATATGTATTACCTGCCTGTCGCTCCCATTTTCCGTGCCCGCAGCTTCCCATATACTGTGTCTGCGCATTTCCGCTGATCTGCGTCGGCCGCTGTATACCAGCCTCATCCGCATATGTCCTGTGAGCATATGCGTTCGCGCGTTCCGCACATCACCCTGCCGATATTCGCCGCATCATTTCACATGGGCCTCTTTTCCGCAGCTCTGCGCGGCGCTCATTTTCTCCAGTTCCTCCCGCAGCGCTCCCAGAAGCTCCTCCTCCGGCATCTTGCGGATAACCTGTCCTTTCTTAAAAAGCAGGCCCTCGCCGTTGCCGCCGGCCACGCCCAGGTCCGCCTCTCTTGCCTCGCCGGGACCGTTGACCGCGCAGCCCATGACGGCCACCTTGATATTCAAATGATCAAACTCCGCTACCATATTTTCAACCTGATTCGCAAGCCCGATCAGATCGATCCGGGTGCGCCCGCAGGTTGGGCAGGACACTACCTCGATACCGCCCTGCCGAAGCCCCAGCGTCTTAAGGATCCGCTTCGCCGATTTCACTTCCTCCACCGGATCGCCGGTTAAGGACACGCGGATCGTATCGCCGATTCCCTCATGGAGCATGATCCCCAGGCCAACGGCGGACTTGATATTGCCGGTGGTGACGGTTCCTGCCTCCGTGATGCCCACGTGCAGCGGATAATCGGTCTTCTTCGCGATCAGCTCATGGGCTTTCACGCACATCATCACGTCCGACGACTTGATGCTGATGACCAGATTGCCGTAGCCCATTTCCTCGATCATCCGGACCTTGTCGAGAGCGCTCTCCACCAGGCCTTCCGCGGTGACGCCTCCGTACTTCTCGATCAGAGACTTCTCCAGCGAACCGCTGTTGACGCCGACCCGGATCGGGATCTCCATCTCTCTGGCCTTGTCCACCACCGCCTGCACCCGCTCGCGGGAGCCAATATTGCCGGGATTAATGCGGATCTTATCCGCGCCGCACTCCATGGCCGCGATCGCCAGCTTATAGTCGAAATGAATATCCGCCACCAGCGGAATATGGATCTTTCTTTTGATCTCCTGAATGGCCGCGGCCGCTTCCATCGTAGGCACCGCAACCCGGATAATATCGCAGCCGGCCGCTTCCAGGCGCAGGATCTGATCCACAGTCGCCGCCGCGTCTTCTGTCTTCGTATTGCACATGGACTGAATCAGGATCGGACTGCCGCCTCCGATCACGCGGCCGCCGATGCGGATCTGTCTTGTCTCATTTCTGCTCATAGCCGAATCTTCTCCTTTCGCGTCCGTAAGCTGCGCCTGTCCCGTCCCCTGACGGTCCGGCGTAATCCCGGGATTCCTTCCTGCCGGCCCGGGACTGCCCGCGCATTCCCCTGCCGCCGGCCTGGGATCTCCCGTGCGTTCCCCTGCCGCCGGCCCGGGACTTTCAGCACATTCCCCTGCCTGCCGTCAGTGGAAAAATACATTGGAAATATCGTTGAACAGCACAAATATCATCAGGCACATAAGAAGCGCCATACCTACCAGATGAACCATGCCTTCCTTCTCTCGGTCCACCGGCTTGCCGCGCACGGCCTCGATCAGCATGAATACGAGCCGGCCGCCGTCCAGGGCCGGGATCGGCAGAAGATTCATGACGCCCAGGTTCGCGCTGAACAGCACGCAGAGATTCGCCACGCTTAAAAGCATGGTCACGATTCCGTAGGAAATGCTCTCGTCCACGGTCTCGTCAACCATAGCCACCATGCGGATCGGCCCCGCCAAATCTTCCGAATGGACCTGACCGCCGATCATCATGCCGATGCTCTTGATGACGGCCTTGATCCAGTAGACCACCTCGTAGGCGCCGTATTTTAATGTATTCAGGACGCCTCCGGCCGGTACACGATACCCCCTCGCAATAATCCCCAGCATATAGGTTCCGGTCTCCTCGCTGCGCTTCGGCGTCAGCACCGCGGTCCGCTTCTCCACAGAGCCGTCCGCAAGCGTACGCCTGTATTCCACCCGGATCGGAGCATCGGTATGATTCAGCATAAACATTGTAAGATCCCGGTAAATGACGACCGGCGTATTGTCAAGCTTCGTGATGACGTCGCCGGCCTGCATCCCCTGCTCCTGCGCGGAGAAACCATCCTGTACGCCGGTCAGCTCCGGCGCGTCATAGCCGACCGTTCCGACGATAATCACTGCCAGCACAAAGGCAAGCAGGAAATTGAAGACCGGCCCCGCCGCCACAACGGCGATACGCGGCCAGACCGGCTTGTTATTGAACGCCCTCGGATCCGGATCGGATTCATCCTCGCCCAGCATCATGCAGGAGCCGCCGAAGGGAAAGGCCTTTATGGAATAGCGTGTCTCGCCCCGGACCGTGCTCAGAAGCCGCGGTCCCATCCCGATGGAAAATTCCAGGACGGCAATGCCGTTCTTCTTGGCGACGATGAAATGACCAAATTCATGGATCAGTATGATCAATCCGAATACAAGGATCGAAATTATCAAACTCATAGAAATTTACTGCCTTCTTTCCGTTACTATTTCAATTATTTACAATAACCTGCTGTTTTTCCGCAATCTCTCCGCGGGACGCATATCCGCTGCTTTCCGATATTCCCACACACCCGTCGGATCCGGGCAGCAAATTCTCAATCCTTTCACTCTCCCGCCCAAACGGGGCAGCCGTTTCTCAGAAGCGTGACCGCAGAAATTCGTATGTTTCCTGCTCCGCCGCAAGGATCTGCTCCAGCGTCGGATCCGGAACCGGCTTATGGACGCTCATAGCGGCCTCGATCATATCGGTGATCGTCAGATACGGAATCCAGTGGTTGATAAACCGGGCCACCGCATGTTCATTGGCCGCGTTAAAGACCGCCGGCATGGTGCCGCCGGCCTCCGCCGCCCGATACGCCAGACGAAGCGCCCTAAACGTATCCGTATCCGGCTTTTCGAACGCGATCTGCGTAAGCGACCAGAAATCCAGCCGCTCCCCGCCAAGCGGCCTGCGCTCCGGATAATACAGCGCATACTGGATCGGAAGCTTCATATCCGGCGTGCCCAGCTGCGCCAGGACCGCGCCGTCCGCAAACTCGACCATCGAGTGAATAATGCTTTTCGGCTGGATCACTACCTGGATCTGCGAGACCGGGACGTCGAACAGCCAGCGCGCTTCCATGACCTCAAGCCCTTTATTGACCATGGTAGACGAATCGATGGTGACTTTACGTCCCATGGACCAGTTCGGATGCCTGAGTGCGTCCTCCAGCGTCACATCCTGGAGCTGCTGCCGCGTATATCCGCGGAACGGGCCGCCGGACGCGGTCAGGAGAATCTTCGTCAGCTGGGTTTTACTGTGGGCGTTGTCAGTGCCAGTGCCATACATTTTCTCCCGGTCCTTTGCTGTCTGCACCTCTGCGCCGCTGTTCGACGCTGTCTGCATCGCTGAATCGCCGTCCGCTGCATTCCGCAGCACGCTGCCGCCGCAGGCAGCTTTTTCTGCGGCGCCTTCCGTCCACCCAAGCGGCGGCGCGCCCACCCCCAGCGTGGTCAGGCACTGGAAAATAGCGCTGTGCTCGCTGTCCACTGGAAGGATCCGCACGCCTTTCCTGCGGGCCAGAGGCATGATCAGATGCCCCGCGGTCACCAGCGTCTCCTTGTTGGCCAGGGCAATGTCCTTGCCCGCTTCGATCGCGGCGATCGTCGGCCGTATTCCGATCATCCCAACCACGGCGGTGACTACGGTCTGCGCCGAAGCCTCCGTGGCCGCTTCGATCAGCCCTTCCATGCCGGATACCACCTTCACCGGCAGATCCGCCACAGATACCTTAAGCTCCGCGGCCCTCCGCTCATCCCATACGCAGGCGATCCGCGGCTTAAACTCACGGATCTGCTTTTCCAGCGCGGTAATATTGTGATCAACGGCAAGCGCCGTCACCTGAATGTCTCCGTTTGCTCTTACAATGTCGAGCGTCTGGGTACCGATGGAGCCGGTAGAACCCAGAACCGATATTTTCTTCATGCATGTTCCCGCTTTCTCATTCTGTACCGCCTGCGGTCCGCGTCCGGCGATCTGCGGATGCCGCCGGCAGGTCTTTGCCGTCCTGCCATCCGGGCGGCGGCGTTCCTTCCCCGGCGCATCTTCTCGCACCGCGCCGTCTCCGTCCTTAACTGTCCCGCTACCGCAGAAATGTGATCGCGAAGTAGATCGCCGGCGCCGTAAAGATCATGCTGTCAAACCGGTCCAGGATCCCTCCGTGACCGGGGATCAGATGGCCGTAATCCTTCACGTCATGATTCCGCTTGATGGCCGACGCCGCCAGATCTCCCACCTGGGAAATGACCGCGGCGATAGCACAGGCCAGCGCGCAGGCCAGCATCGGATTGCCAACCTCCGCCATATTGCCGCCGAGGGCCGCCGCGTACACAAGTCCCAGGATTGCCGAACCGGCCACGCCTCCTATGGCGCCTTCTACGGATTTCTTCGGACTTACGACCGGCGCCAGCTTATGCTTTCCGATCAGCATTCCCACGCAGTAGGCGCAGGTATCGCACCCCCAGGAGCTTAAAAAGATCAGCCAGACCAGGTATTTGCCGTCCGGCATTCTGCGCACCTGGTACAGATACGACAGCATCATCGCCACATAGAAGACGCCAAAAAACGCCGCCGTGATCTGCTCCGTTTTGTATTTTGGAAATGTGAACACATAAACGGCCATCAAAAGCATCAGCGCCCCGATCGCCATTAACGTCACATATTTCTCCCAGCCCATCCACAAAAGGATATAATAGTAAATTGCCGCTCCGTATCCGATCGCTGCCAGAGAGGTCTTCTCGATCTTAAGGACGCGGTACAGTTCAAAGAGCCCCACCAGGGAGATCAATGCCGTCACGGCGAACAGCAGGTTTCCGCCTGCCCCCACCACGAAGAACGCCAGGATTACCAGAACGATCCCGCTGATCAGACGTGTCGTAAACATACGTCTCCTCCTACTTACGGCCGCCGAAGCGCCGTTCCCTTTGATTATACGCTGCGATGGCTTTTTCTAATTCTTCCTGGTTGAAGTCCGGCCACAGGCAGTCGGTCACATAAAGCTCCGTATAAGCCAGCTGCCACAGCAGGTAATTGGACAATCTGAGTTCTCCGCTGGTCCGGATCATCAGATCCGGGTCCGGGATATCCGCCGTGTCCAGATAGCCCGCAAAGGACGCCTCTGTGATATTCGATACATCCAGGCCGTTCGCCCGGTAATCCTGCACCAGCTTCCGGGCGGCCCGCACGATCTCGTCCCTGCCGCCGTAATTGATCGCTACCACGAATGTCAGGCCCGTATTATTCTTCGTACTCTCCACCATCCGGTCGATTCCGGCGATAATATCCGGCGCGAACCGGTTCTTCTCCCCGATCATCCGCACGCGGACGTTATTGTCATTCGCGATCTTGATGATCCGAACCATATAATACCGGAACAGGTTCATCAGCGCCCCGACTTCTTCTTCCGAGCGTTTCCAGTTCTCCGTGGAGAAGCCGTACACAGTGAAATATTCAAGCCCCATACGGGCAGCCGCTTCTACCATCTTCTCCAGCGTCTCGCAGCCGGCCTTATGCCCCATAGCGCGGGGTACGCCGCGGCGGGCCGCCCAGCGGCCATTGCCGTCCAGAATCACCGCCACATGGCGCGGCAGCGTCATATTCTCCAGATCCATATATCCTCCAACCTGTAAAGCTTGCCCGCGTCAGCTTCCGGAAAGACTGCCTGTGACTGACCGCCAGATCGCGCCGGCGTCCCGAAAAGCTGCCCGTGACGGGCTTCCCGGTTAAAAGGGGCAGGAATCCCCGCCCCTGAGCTGTTCTTCTATACGATCACCGCGCATAAGCCGATCAGACCGTCATGATCTCCTTCGTCTTAAGCTCCACAGCCTTATCGACCTTCTCGATCATCTTATCGGTCAGCTTCTGCATCTTCGTCTCCGCCAGTTTCTGGTCGTCCTCGGAAAAATCGCCGGCCTTCTCCATCTTCTTGAACGTCTCGTTGGCATCGCGGCGGATATTGCGGATGGCCACCTTCGCGGCCTCGCCCTTCTTCTTCACATCCTTGGACAGATCCTTTCTGCGTTCCTCCGTAAGCTCCGGGAACACCAGACGGATCACAGAACCGTCGTTGTTCGGATTGATCCCCAGATCCGAAGCCTGAATCGCCTTGCAGATATTCTTGATGAGGCTTTTCTCCCAGGGAGCGATCACGATCATGCGGGCCTCCGGTACGGAAATATTGCCAACCTGCTGGATCGGCGTCGGAGTACCGTAATAATCCACCTTGATCTTATCAAGCACATGCGGGTTTGCGCGGCCTGCGCGGATACCCGCGTAATCCTCCTGCAGAACGCTTAAAGTCTTCTCCATCTTCTCCTCATACTGCTTCAGTTCGTCTTCCAACATAAATATACCCCTCCTGTGTGATTATTTATACGGTCACTATCGTGCCGTTGATCCTGCCCTGCATCGCGTTCGCAATACTGTCCTTCTCGTTTAAATCAAATACCGCCATCGGGATCTTATGCTCCATGCACATGATCGAGGCGGTCAGATCCACCACGGCCAGCTTCTTATCGATGACCTCCTGGATCCCGATCGTATCGTAGCGCTTCGCGTCCGGATTCACCGCCGGATCGCTGTCATAAACGCCGTCGATGGATTTGGCCAGCAGGATACAGTCCGCTTCCAGCTCCACCGCCCTCAAAGTGATGCCCGTGTCGGTAGAAAAATACGGATGACCCGTGCCGCCCGCAAAGAACGCCACGCCGCCCCCCGTCATAACCTCCAGCGCCTCGTCCTTGGAAAAGAGCGCCGTCATGGAGCCGCATGCAAAAGGCGTAAATATCTTCGTCCGCATCCCCTCGCTCCGAAAGATCTCAGAAACATAGATACAGTTCATGATCGTGGCCAGCATGCCGATCTGATCCGCTTTCGTGCGGTCGATGGCGTTCGATGTGCGGCCGCGCCAGAAATTGCCGCCGCCGATGACGATTCCGACCTGGACGCCTGCCTCGACCGAGAGCTTAACCTGGCGGGCGACCTCCTTCACCGTATCCTCGTCAAAACCGGTCTTCTTAGGACCTGCCAGCGCCTCGCCGCTCAGCTTCAGTAATACGCGATTCCATCTGTTCATAGGGTGATGCCTCCATACTTCGCACTGCTCATTGCCTACGCAAACATCATACCACATATTTCCTTTTCTGAAAAGGGACAACTTTCTTAAAATACCCGCTTACTCTCCCCGCTTCCACGCCTTGATCTCCTCAAGCCTCTTTTTCACCCCGGCTTCCGCTCCCTGACCGTCCGGAGTGTAGTATTCGCGCCCAACCAGGGAATCCGGCAGGCACTGCATGCGGGCCATCTTTTCCTCGGTGTCGTGGGCGTAAATATAGCCCTTGCCGTAATTCAACTCTTTCATCAGCTGCGTAGGGGCGTTGCGGATGTTTAAGGGCACCGGCTCCGCCAGCATCGTCTCGGCGTCCGCCTTCGCCCGGATATACGCTGCGTCCGCCGCGTTCGATTTGGGAGCCATGGCCATATAGATCACCGCGTGGCTTAAGATCACATTGCACTCCGGCATTCCGATGAAATGACACGCCTGATACGCCGCCACCGCCAGCGGCATCGCCTGACTGTCCGCCAGCCCCACATCCTCGCTGGCGAACCGCACCACGCGCCGCGCCACATAAAGCGGATCCTCTCCCGCCTCCAGCATCCGGGCCAGCCAGTAGACCGCCGCGTCCGGATCGGAATTGCGCATCGATTTATGAAGCGCCGAGATCAGATTGTAATGCTCCTCGCCCTTCTTATCGTACAGCAGGCTTTTTTTGCCGATGCACTGTCTGAGCGTCTCCATACTCACCGTCGTTCCGTCCGGTCCGATGTCGCCGTTGGTCACGGCCATCTCAAGCACATTCAGAGCCGTCCGGGCGTCTCCGTTGGCAAATTCCGCGATCATATGCAGCATATCGTCGGTAATATGAAGGTTCAGGTATCCGAACCCGTTATCGCTGTGGATCGTCCGGTCCAGAAGCTTCACCAGATCCTCCGTCGTCAGCGCCTGCAGCACGAAAACGCGGCACCGGGACAGAAGCGCGCTGTTGATCTCAAAGGACGGATTCTCCGTCGTCGCCCCGATCAGGATAATGCTGCCCTTCTCCACATAAGGCAGGAACGCGTCCTGCTGGGCTTTATTGAAGCGATGGATCTCGTCCACGAACACAACGGTCTTCGCCCCTACCCGGCGGCTCTGCTCCGCCTGGGCCATGACCTCCTTGATCTCCTTGATGCCGCTGGTAACCGCGCTGAAATTGATGAACCGCGCGTTGGTTCTGTGCGCGATGATCCCCGCCAGCGTAGTCTTTCCCACGCCGGGCGGCCCCCAGAAGATCATGGACGGAATCCGGTCCTGCTCGATCAGCTGCCGCAGAAGCTTCCCCTCGCCCAGCAGATGCTCCTGTCCCACGAATCCGTCCAGATCCTCAGGCCGCATCCGGCTGGCCAGCGGATGATAGGTCTCCTGCACGTCAAAAAGCGACATCTGTTCCATCGACATACTGCTCCCTCTTTCCTCTTACAATCAAATTGCTCCCGCTTTTCTCTCACGATCAAATCTCTCTGTCGTATCTTCCGCACGCGCTGAGCCGCACGGACGGCATCCTGCTTTCAGGATACCGTTTTCTGCCCTTCATCTTATCACATTTATCTGAAAATGGCAATTCACCATCCCTCCTTCCCCCCACCAAAAAAAGACTTTTCATTTGACCCCGTTTGAGGTATAATCTCTGGCGAGATTATACCGCACCGGTTCGGCGTCTGAGCAAAGCGAGGACAAAACACCGAACCGTGCGCATCCCCCGGAGGGAGCATGTCCGGAGGACATGGTACAATCTTCACGCAAACAATGAGCGTTTGCACCACTACAAAAAGGAGTTCAATTTTGACCATGGAAATCAGACGTGCAACAGAACAGGACATGGCCGGCATCAACAGCCTTCTCTACCAGGTATGCCGCGTCCATCAGCAGGGCCGCCCGGATCTTTTTACAGACGGCGGCAAGAAATACAATGACGAAGAATTACGGGAAATCATTCACGACGACGAGCGTCCCATTTTCGTGGGCGTGGACGAAGCCGGCCATGTGCTCGGCTACGCCTTCTGCGTCTTCGAGCGCTACGACGGCAGCGGCGCGATGGTGAAGCGCTCCACGCTCTACATCGACGATCTGTGCGTGGACGAGCACATCCGCGGGCAGCATATCGGAACGCAGATCTACGACGCGGTCCTCGATTTCGCACGCGCAAGCGGCTGCTATAACGTGACGCTCAACGTCTGGTGCTGCAACCCTTCCGCCATTAAATTCTATGAAGCGAGAGGCTTAAAGCCGTTAAAGATCGGAATGGAAACGATCCTGACCGAACAATGAACTCAGCCGCTTCTCATAATGCGTTTTTCACAAAAAGGGCAGAGCGAAGATACCCCTACCGATGCGGCAAAAAAGCGCCGGAAGTCTTGGTTTTACCGGATTCCGGCGCTTTGGGGCGGAGTTGGGGATGCAGCACCATAGTATTCCCGCTTCTGCTGCCGGCTCCTCATTCAGGAAAAACCGTCCGATACTCCCCGCTGCCGTCAAGAACAGAAATATTTGTAAGAATACCGCTGATACTCATTCCCTCCATCAGATTCTCATCGATCATGCCCCGAAGCTGTTCTTCAACCATATTTCCAGCTTCTGCTGAAGCCAAAAGTTTTTCATCCGCATGATCCATATAATCCTGCATTCGGTCATGTATATTCTCTAGTACGCGATCCCTTTGGGAAACGGTCAGACTTTCATCCGATACCGCATAGGAGAGCATATACTCAATGCTGCAGCCAAACTCTACTGTGTCCAGGATCATACGGCCGGCGATCCTTTCTTTCTCCACACGATCGGTAAAAGTCCCAGAATGATTATCTGAAAGCAGCTCCGAACAGGCTGCCGGCAATGAATACGCGATTATCCGGGCTTCGGTGCTTCCTTCTTCAAAATAATCTTCCAGATCACTCAATACAGAGTCCAGCGTATCGGTATCACTGAAAATATCTAACGCTAATGTGCGAAAATCCGAAAGCGTCATATTCTGATAATCAGCGGAAATCAGTTTCGCTATCATTTTCTCTTCTTCGTCAAAACTGTAAACAGGCGGGCCGCTTTCGGCATTGGTCGAACATCCCGTTATTTCCGTATCCTTCGCGTAATTCACGACAGGGAAAAAGGACACAAGATCAGCGTCCTTTACTATTACGTTTCTGATGACCGCGCCTTCAGCGGCTCCGAAAAACCCCATATGACCGGTTTTCTTTGTTACGGTCAGATTATAAATAATATAACCGTTCCCATCAAATATTCCGGTGAAGGGCTCATCCGGGCTTCCGATCGGCATCCATTCATCTGACAGGGTAATATCATTACCCAAAATATAGCTGCCGGATAACGGATACTGCTTTCCGACAGCCTGCAAATCCTCTTCGGCTGTAAGTAAGTAGTATTCTTCGTTATCAACCGCCGTCGTTTCCAATACGGGGCCGGCACTGTCCTGCGCGGAAGTCTGCGGCGGCGTCTGCGCTCCGCATCCGCTGCCAAGCATGAGAACGCCGCAGAATAACACAGCTGCGATCGATTTTTTCATTTCTGTCCCTCCTCTGGTGTCTGTAAATTATAAGCATTATACCACCCCAGAAGCCATCCGTCCACCATGCTGTCAGCAGATTCAAAACATCTGCAGATCCAAAACATCGCCCAGCACATTCGGGAGAAAAGGAAAAAAGGCCCCGGCACAGGCCGGAACCCCTTTGTATTTCCATGCGAGCAGGACGCCAGTGGCGTCCTGCTCGTATTACGTCAGTATGCCAAAAACGCGCCAGTGACGTCCTCCTTGTATTCCTCACACCTTCGCCGCGCCGCGGCTGAGGATCCTGTCAAAACGGGAAAGGAACATGGCGGTAGTGACGGCGGCCGCGATGATGTCGCTGACCGGCTCCGCCAGAAAGACCGCGAACACCTTGTCGGACAGGAAAAGCGGCAGAATAAAGATCAGCGGTATCAGCAGAAGGAGCTTGCGCAGGCAGGCCAGCAAAAGACTGATCTTCGCCTGCCCCAGCGCCATGAAGCTCTGCTGGCAGCTGAGCTGGAAGCCCAAGGCGAATATGCCGGCCATATAGATGCGCATCGCCCAGGCGGTGTATTGCACCAGCGCCGTATCCGAGGTAAAGATGCCGGCTACCAGCTGCGGAATGGCCATCATCAGAATCCAGAACACAGCCGCGTAGCAGACGCAGACCCGAAACTGAAGCCAGAACGCCTTTTTGACCCGATCCGGCTTGCCGGCGCCGAAATTGAAGCTGATAATGGGCTGGCCGCCCTGACAGACGCCCTGGATCGGCATCATCGCCAGCTGGCTGGCGCTGGTGATAACCGTCATAGCGCCGACGGCGATATCGCCGCCATAGCGGGCCAGACTGGAATTAAAACTGATGGAAAGCAGACTCTCGGTGGAAAGCATGACAAAGGTGGAAACCCCAAGGGCCAGGCAG
>CANPYE010000073.1 GCA_947588005.1 uncultured Lachnospiraceae bacterium
TGGGTATAGCGCAGCTGGTTAGCGCGCCAGATTGTGGCTCTGGAGGCCAAGGGTTCGAATCCCTTTATCCACCCTCAAGATGAAAGCCGAAAGGCTTTTATTTTGTTTAGGGAGCCGTTTTTCCGGCCGGCTTTTTCTTGCAATGAGGCCGGCTTTGTGCTATGATAGAAACGCTGAAGAAGCGTGCGGAATACTCAGTATGTAGGGCTATCGCCAAGCGGTAAGGCACAGGACTTTGACTCCTGCACTCGTTGGTTCGAATCCAACTAGCCCTGGAGCGGAAAAGGCTGTCAGTCCCCTGCGTGTTGTTGTGCGGGCTGACGGTCTTTTATTTACATGCAGGCAGGATGCCGGTGACGGCGGGTGTGGGTGCATAATATCGTTGGAGAATGATGGACGGGGGAAGCTTTATTTCGGATTTTTTATTGCGAAGCCGGGTGAAATGGTGTATAGTATAGGTTGCGACGTATTGAATATGGAATGAGCCGGTCTATCAGATTTAGATGCTGTTATCTTGATAAAAGTGACAGAGGAGAAAAAGGAATGATAACTTTCGGAAAGACAATATCACTCTTTTTAATTGAAGGTGACCCAAACAAACGCTGGGTTTGCGAATTATCAAACTGGAACGGAAAGGCATATAAAATTCCGAGAATAGATATAAAGCGTTGCGATGACAGAAAAGACTTGAATGCTTGCGGTGTGTACTTTTTATTTGGAAATAACGATTCAGATGGAAAGGGAATCGTATATATCGGAGAAGCTGAAGACGTGCTGGCAAGGTTGAAACAGCATGACGCGCCGAACGGAAAAGATTTCTGGAATGAGTGTATCGTGTTTATAAGCAAGGATAACCGTCTCAATAAAGCTCACATAAAATATTTGGAGCATAGGTGTTACATGCTGGCCAAGGAGGCAAACAGGTATATTATTGAAAATTCTACGGTTCCTGCTGATGCTTCAATTACAGAAGCTGAACAGGCGGAAATGGACGAGTTCCTATATTATATTCGTATGATAAACAATGTTTTAGGACATAAAGTCCTGGAGCCCATAGTGTCCGATGCAGAAACTGTTGAGGCGGAAAAATCGAATGAAGTGTTGTATATTAGTGCCGCTCGCGGTGCCAATGCCCGGGGAATGCGGACGAGTGAAGGATTTGTAGTTTTGAAGGGGTCTCATATTGCTGATTCAGTGACAAAGGCCTGCCCCCAAAATATTTGCAGGTTACGGGACAGGCTGACCCAAGACGGGACAGTTGATGTAAATTGGACATTTACGGACAATAAGATATTCAGCAGTCCTTCTACAGCGGCGAGCATTGTCATGGGACGCAGTGCTAACGGCCTGACAGAGTGGAGAAATAAATAATTTACAAGGGGAATGGCACTTCGCATTAGTGGCTGGAAATGATCGTATACGCGCGGGTATGGCGGAATTGGCAGACGCGCAGGATTTAGGTTCCTGTGGCTATACCGTGTGGGTTCAAATCCCACTACCCGCATTATATCGAGTATTCATAACGGACATAAGTTATGGATACTCGATTTCTTTTCTTTTGTATTATGTCATTTGTTCGCTGATGCCCATTTTGGCGGCGGTATTGCGGAAAAGCGCCTCGCGCTCTTTCTCATTTTCTCACCTTATATGGGCCGTCGCTGACGTATGAGCAAACGACAGGAACCTGCGTTGACAAACCAAGAAGAAAGAAGTGAGGATGGTTATCAAAAAATATTGAATTTAAGGGGAGGGATCGGTATAATGGGAAGAAGGTTAAACTGCACGGCAGGCGAAAAGACTAGGCGGAGACGCCGGAAAGGCAGCTGTCATTGAACAGAAAGAAAACGTTCAGCCGCGCGGCGGCTGTGGTGGTTTTGGCGGCGCTGGCTGCCGTTTATCTGTACCGCGGCCATGTGAGCCGGGAGCGGGTGCTGTCCATGGAGAATTTCACGGAAGCGCGGGTAGATTATGTGATCGATGGAGATACGATGATCGTGACGGCGGACGGCGCGACCGAGCGGGTGCGGCTTTTGGGCATTGACTGCGAGGAGAGCGTCCTGGAGGATGAAAGCCTTAATACGGAGAAAGGCCGGCAGGAGGCCGCATTTGTGAAGAAACTGGTGGCCGAAGGAGACACGGTCTATCTGCAGAAGGACGTGACGGACCGTGACCGCTATGAGAGGCTCCTTCGGTATGTGTGGCTTGCGCTGCCGGATGATCCGGAAGATATCGGGGAAGTGCGGACGAAGATGCTGGAAGGCATCCTGATCGACCGGATGCAGACGCGGGTGGAGGATATCCCGCCGGATGTGGCCTACTCGGATATCTTCTGGGAGATTTCCTCCCGCGCCGGCCAGGATGTCGTCACCTTGAACACGTCGTCGTCCAGTTCCACGGTCAGCTGACCGCCCATAAGCTCCGTGAAGCTTTTGGCGATGGCCAAGCCCAGGCCGCTGCCTTCGGTGCCGCGTGATTCGTCGCCGCGGACAAAACGGTCGGTCAGCTCGGCCGGATCCACATGGATCTCGGCGGCGGAAATGTTCTTGAGAGTTACGGTGACGCGGCCGTCCCGGACGCTTCCGGTCAGATAGACGCGGGAGCCGGGCAGGGCGTACTTGGCGATATTGCCCATCAGGTTCTCATAGATCCGGCAGGTCTTGTCGCCGTCCAGGGTGAGAACGGCTTTCTCCGGGAGATTTACGCGCACGTCCAGCCGGGCCCGTTCAAACTGGTCCGCCATCTCGACCTGCGCGGCTTGCCGCCTGTGCAGAAAGCATCCAGGTATCGGATATTCGTCTGAATCGGTTATGTCCCATCATAGAGGGCGAATCTAAAGGCGTTCAGCAGAGAAAACGAAAGATTTTCTAAAGAATGCCGAAAAAGATCAAAAAGGCCGGGAAGCGGGTCGGAGATGATCAAAGCCGGATCAATTCTGCTCCTAAAAGAGCCACATCCTCCTCCTGGTGCGTAGAAATGAGCGCCATCCGTCCCGCGCTCTTTTCCAGGATATAGGAAATGACCGTCTGCCGCGTGCCGCCGTCCAGTCCGGTGAAGGGCTCGTCCATAAGCAGCACGTCATAAGGAGCCAGCAGCGCCCGGCAGATGGCGGCGCGCCGCTTCATGCCGCCGCTTAGGGTGGCGGCGGGCCGAGAGAGAGATTCCGCAGGCAGCAGGCGGGCGAGTTCCGCGCGCACCTGCGCCTGGCTGAGCAGACGTCCGGTCACCATCATCACATTTTCAACCGGAGTAAACGCCTCGCAGAGCCGGTCTTCCTGGAAGACGGCGGAGAAGCGGGGGAGAGCGCCGCCGGAATATTGAAAAGCGCCGGCGCTGTCCGAATTTTCCCACACGATGCTCCCGCCGTCGGCCTTCTCCAGGCCCATCAGCACCCGAAGAAGCGTAGTTTTCCCGGAACCGGACGGCCCCATCAGGCAGTATGCGCGGCCGCTTTCCATTTCCAGATCGAATCCCTTTAATACCTGCAGATCCCCGAAGGATTTACACAGATTGCGGACGGTCAGCTTCATGGGCCGCGTCTCCTTTCCTTTGAAGGCTCCCGAGCAGAGCAAGGAAGACCCGCTCGAACAGAGCGCTTATGACAATGATCACGAAGGTCCAGGCGAACAGGTTCGCCGTATCTAGATAGATCTTCGACATATACAGCTGTTCGCCGATGGAAGCGTCCGGGATGCCGATGACTTCGGCCGCGACGCCGGATTTCCAGCTCATGCCCAGAGCCACCTTGCAGCCGCTTAAGAGATAGGGCAGCAGGGCGGGCAGGTAAATATAGCGGAACTGCTTAAGCGGCGGTACGCGGAAGATCCGCGCCATCTCCAGAAGCTTCGGGTCGGTGCTTTCCAGACCGGCGATCGTATTCACATAGATCATGGGGAATACCACGAGAAATGCGATAAATACCGCCAGGTTCCGCGATCCGACCCAGATCAGCGCCAGGATGACGAAGGAAGCCACCGGAATGGACTTAAGCAGGGACAAAATCGGCGCCAGAAACTCCCGCAGAAGCGGGAAACGGCAGGCAGCGCCGCCCAGGGCCAGGCCGCAGGCGAAGGCCAGCAGAAAGCCAAGACTGATCTTCACAAATGAGTGGCCGATGGACAGCCAGAAATCTCCGGAAGGGATCAGGCGCAGGAGCGCCAGCCCGGCGTCTGCCGGACCTACCAGGATGATATTATTGTGGATCAGCCATGCGGCCGTCTGCCAGATGAAGATCCAAAAGAGGATGATCAGGGGGCGCCGCCAGATCGTTTCGTACCGCTTCATTTGCATTTACCGCTTATAATAGAACGCATCGTCCGGGAGCTGTCCGCCTACGGACGTGGGATCCTGGTCATACAGTACATTCAGGTAGCCGGACAGCATTTCCTTCAGCTCGTCGCCTTCGATGCAGACGATGCTGCAGTAGGGAAGCGCCTTCTGGGCTACCGGCGCCTTCTCGATGATTCCGTATTTGGCTACCAGCTCCGCGGCCGCGGCCACATCCTCGCCGGTAAACGCCGCCGACTGCGCATGCTCATCCATAAAGAGCTGTACGGCCGCCGCAGTGGCCTCATCCGCCAGCAGTTTGCTTCTTGCCACGGTCACGCCGGTCAGCAGGCTGCCGCCGTCCCCGGAAGCCGCATTGACTTTGTCCCACTCGGCCGTCAGGTCGAGAACGATCTTTAAGCTCTCGTTCTGGGCCATGGCTACGGTCACGAAGGGCTGGGGCAGAAGGCCGATGGCGTCCGCCTGCTCCTTTAATACCGCCGCCACCTCGGTGGCTTCCGACTTGTACTCGATGGTCAGATCGTCCGCGGACATGCCGTTGGCGGACAGCAGGTACTGGAACACATAATCCGGCGTGGTGCCCTTACCGGTCATATACACGGTTTTGCCGGCCAGATCGGAGACGCTTGTGATCGAATCGTCGGCCGCTACGATATAGAGAACGCCCAGCGTGTTGATGTTCAGCACATTGACGCCCTGATTCGTCTTCTGATAAAGGATCGAGGCCATGTTGGCGGGTACGAGGGCGATGTCCAGATCGCCGGCGACCATTTTCGCGACCAGTTCGGACGCGTCGGTCACCATGGTAAATTCGTAGCTTCCCGCGGCTTCGCCCTTTTCTTCCTTATCCATCAGGGAGACAAGACCCATGGAGGTCGGGCCCTTGAGGGAGCCGATCCGCAGGGTGACGCCTGCGCCGGAAGCCGCAGAGTCTTTACCGGCGGGTTCATCAGCCGCGCCGGGGCCGTCCAGGCTTACGTCGGAGGAGCCGGAGGCCGTGGTAGGCGCTTCATCGGTAGGAGCCTCAATATTGGTCTCCGTTTCCGCGGCCGTGGTCGTCTCCGAGGCGGTTGTTTCCGCTGCAGTCGTAGCGGCAGTTGTGGTTTCTGTGTTGCCGGAGTTACCCGAGCAGCCTGCTAAGAGGGCTGCGGTCATGGCGGCTGCCATGAAGACAGACAGTGATTTTCTCATAAAAAATATTCCTCGCTTTCTTTTCTTCTCTGTCAGGGTGTCCCTTCCAGGTGAGTGTGCGTGGCTGCGGCCCCGGTACGAAGTACGAACCGGCGCCCTCCCGCACAAGCCGCATCGCCGGAAATCCGTAGAACAGGCCGGTACAGGACGGCGCGCGGAACGGTTTCAGGCTGTCCGCGGCCAACGAGCCAAGTATAGCACAAAGGCAACGGTTCGTCCAGCAGAAACTTTCAGAATGAGAAATGTCGGATTCTGCGAAAAAAATCAGTTGGCATTGTCAGGATATTATATTATAATCTTGTTATGGACACCCGATAAGATAACGCGCGCGGCCAGGGACAGGCAGCAGCGCGGCGCAGCCTGAGAGGAAGCTGATATGAATACGATCGAGGAATACTTAAACAACATTCCCATGTGGGCCGCCCAGAAGAACAGTCTGACGGATATCCGCCGCTGCCTTGCGATGCTCGGCGATCCGGACGGCTCCATGCGGATCATCCACGTGGCCGGAACGAACGGCAAGGGCTCTGTCTGCGCCTATCTGACCGCGATGCTCTGTGAGGCAGGGTTCTCTGTCGGGACATTTATTTCCCCGCATCTGGAGATGACCCGGGAACGTTTCCTGTTCGACGGCGAGATGGTGGACGAGAAGCTGTATGAGGAAGCCTTCGACAGAGTGAAGAAGCTGTCGGACCGGATCGTAGCGGAGGGACTGCAGCCGCCGACCTATTTTGAGTTTCTGTTCTATATGTGTATGGTCATAAACGAGCGCTTAAAGCCGGACTTCCTGATCCTGGAGACCGGACTGGGCGGACGGCTGGACGTGACCAATGTGATACGGCAGCCGGTTCTTACGATCCTTACCTCCATCAGCATGGATCACATGCAGTATTTGGGAAATACGCTGGCGGAGATCGCTTCCGAGAAAGCCGGGATCCTAAAGCCCGGCGTGCCGGTAGTCTACGACGCGTCCTGCCGGGAGGGCGCCGCTGTCATCGAGCGGCGCGCGAACAGTCTGGGGTGTCCGGTTTACGCGGTGAACCGGGGGGATTATACGCTTCTTGAGCGCGGCGAGGACGGCCCCAGGATCGCGATCCGCACGGTGGACGGCGGTCAGGTGGTGGTATCGGTGCCATCCCAGGCGGAATACCAGATGATGAATGTAACCGTGGCGGTCCGTGCCGTAGGGGTGCTCCGCAGGCGCGGAATCGCCTGGCTGTCTCCGGACGACGTGATCCGCGGGATCCGCCACAGCTACTGGCCGGGACGGATGGAGGAGGTGCTGCCGGACGTCTGGCTGGACGGCGCCCATAACGAGGGCGGCATCGAGGCGCTGGCCGGTACGATCGCGAGGATGCAGGGGGAGACCGGAAAGGACGTGTCCTTAATGTTCGGGGCTATGTCGGACAAGGCCCACGCGGCGATGATCCGGCGGCTCTGCGAGGGGCTGCGCATAAGCCGCGTCACCATTGCGAAGCTGGAGAACGCAAGGTATGCCGACACCGGCGAACTGGCGGAGGAATTTCGAGGGCAGCTTAACTGCCCGGTGGCCGTATGCGATACGGTTGAGGAAGCCTGGGACGAGTTCCTTAAGCATCGGGGAGACGGACTGGCTTTCTGCGCCGGATCCCTGTATCTGGTGGGGGCGGTCAGGAGCCTGCTGAATCAGGACAGTATGCGGGAAAGGACGCAGGAGAAAGAACATGATCAATTTTGAGGAAGAATTGAGCCATTTTAAGCCGAGCCTTGAGGTAGAGGAAGTGGAGGACGCCATTATGGACACCGATCTGACGGATATGGCGGACGTCATGATGAATCTGATCCGGGAAGGCAGCGAGAGCAAGAAGAAAGATGAGTAAACCAATCAACTACACGGATAAATGCAGCCGCATTTCCAACTTCTTCTATAACGCAGGTCTGGAGAAAGCGCAGATCAGGGATCTGACCGGCGCGGCCCGGTGCCTGAAGCGGAGCCTTGCATTTGACAAGTATAATACGAATGCCCGTAATCTTCTGGGACTGATCTATTATGAGACCGGCGAAACCGCCGAAGCTCTGGTTCAGTGGGTCATCAGCAGCAACCTGCAGCAGGAGCATAACCGGGCGTCCCACTATATTTACGAGGTTCAGGGCAGGCCCGGAAGGCTGGAGGATGAGAGCGTCCATATCCGCCGTTATAACCAGGCGCTTCTGCAGGCGCAGAACGATAATCCGGATCTGGCGATCCTGCAGCTGGGACGTGTGGTGGAGCATAAGCCGAATTTCGTGAAGGCCCATATGCTTCTGGCGCTTCTTTATATCGGCCGGGAGGATTACGCCAAAGCGGGGAAGTCCCTGTATAAGGTGCTTCAGATCGATAAGAATAATCCAAAGGCCCTCTGGTACATGTCCATTTGCAAGAGCCATACGGGGCGTGCGGATGTGGAGAAACGGAAATTAAAGAACGCCTTTTCCCATCATCAGATGCAGGACGACGATATCATCCTGCCGCCAAGCTATAAGGAGAATACAGGCTGGCAGATGGTTCTCCATATCGTCGCCGGACTGGCGATGGGCGCGGCGGTGCTTTTCTTTCTGGTCATGCCGGCCAGGGAGGAGCAGCTGAATGACAGCCATAACCGGGAGCTTTCGCAGGTGCTGGAGCAGGTGAACCAAAAAAGCATGGAGATCGACAGCATGAAAGCGTCGCTGGAAGCTATGGAATCGGAGCGGGACGCGGCTGCGGCGGAGCTTGAGGCGATCGTGGACGAGAACGGCGGCGTGCTGAGTCAGTATCAGCAGCTGGCCCATATTCTTGAGGCCTACCGAGCGGACGATTTTCCGACGGCGGTGGAGCTTTATACGGAGCTGAAACCGGAGCTGATCGGGGACGAGGGCATGCAGGCTATCATTGATGAGCTGCGAAAGGATATGGAGGAGAGAGGCTATCAGGTCCTGGCGGATCTGGCGGGCCAGGCGCGGGACGCGGGGGATACCGACCGGGCGCTTGCGTATTATCAGAAAAGCCTGGATATCAAGGCCGATAACCCGCAGGTACTCTACGACATGGCCATGATCTATCATGGTTTGGAGGAAGACGATAAGGCCAACGAACTGTTCGGGCAGGTGATTCTGAATTATCCGAATACGGAGCTGGCGGAGAAGGCGAAGGAAGTCCGGGGATACTGATATTGAGACAGCCGGCGCGGGAAAGCGCGGCGGTCCGTATAGCGGCGGTGCGGGCTGAGACGGCCGGCGCGGACGCACCGGCGGAAGCGAAAGAGGAACGGGCAGCAGAATACTGTAAGAAGAAGGAAGTCGTTACGGAAGAATATAAACCATACGGCTTCTTTTTGTGCGCAAAATTCGGAAGGGAGAAGAAAAAGAATGGGAGAAGTATCATTTCTGTATGAAGCGAAGGGGCAGGTGCTGGTGATCCATCTGCCGAAGGAATTTGACCACCACAATTCCCGGGACCTGCGGTATGAGACGGATCTGTTTCTGTCGGAGAATTATGTGCGGCGGATGGTATTTGATTTCTCAAGAACCGTTTTCATGGATTCCACCGGTATTGGAATTTTGCTGAACCGTTATAAACAGATGCAGAGAAGCGGCGGTTCGGCGGCGATCTACGGCGCCAGCCCCCAGATCAGGCGGGTGCTCGCGGTAGGCGGCGTGGCGAAACTGATGCCGCAGTACGCGTCGAAGGAAGCGGCGCTGTTGGGATGAGTGACGGACTGTCTGTCCGGTCAGAGCAAGGAGGAGGAAAATGTGTCAGACGGAGAAGAACAGGAACGAAACTGCGCGGCGGAACGTTTGTGAGAAAGCAGACAGAACGGAGGAAAGCGGCGCCCGGGAGACCATGCGCCTGGAGATCGAAAGCCGTTCCCGCAATGAGGAGTTTGCCAGGGTGGCGGTGGCGGCCTTCGCCAGCCGTCTGGACCCCACGCTGATGGAGATCGACGATCTGAAAACAGCGGTTTCGGAGGCCGTGACCAATGCGGTGATCCACGGATACGGCGGTGGGGACGGCATTATTTACATAGAGGTATCCGTCTGCGGACGTGAGCTGACCGTGACCGTGCGGGACACAGGCGTGGGAATACCGGATATTCCGAAAGCCATGGAACCGATGTTTACCACCGACCCCGCGGGGGAGCGTTCCGGTATGGGATTCGCGTTCATGGAAGCCTTTATGGATCAGGTGGAGGTGCGTTCGGAGGTCGGACGCGGAACGGCCGTCACCATGAAAAAACAGATGGGCGGGTGAGCGCATGGATGAGACGATGGTGCTTATCACCAGGGCACACCAGGGAGATAAAACGGCCCGCGACAGGCTTGTATGTGACAATATGGGCCTGGTCTGGAGCATTGTGAGAAGATTCGCGGGCCGGGGATACGACATGGAGGACCTGTTTCAGATAGGCAGCATCGGACTGATGAAGGCGGTCGACAAATTCGATTTAAGCTACGAGGTACGATTTTCCACCTACGCGGTGCCCATGATCGCCGGGGAGATCAAGCGCTTTCTGCGGGACGACGGACTGATCAAGGTAAGCCGTTCTCTCAAGGAAATGGGCGTACGTGTGGCTGCCGTGAGGGAGACGCTAAGCGGCGTTTATGGCCGGGAGCCGACGGTGGAGGAGATCGCCAGGGAGATCGGGGCCAGCAAGGAAGAAGTGGCCGCGTCGATCGAGGCCGGGGCCGAGGTGGAATCCCTCTATAAGAGCGTGGGACAGAATGAAGATGCGGGACTGTGCCTGATGGACCGGATCGAGGATCCGGACGAGTCGCAGGAGAAGCTTCTGAACCGGATGGTTCTGAAAAATCTGATCGAGGGGCTGGGGGAGAAGGAGAAAGAGATCATCCTGCGCAGATATTTTGAGAACCAGACCCAGACGCAGGTAGCGGACGCGCTTGGAATCTCCCAGGTGCAGGTGTCGAGGCTGGAGAAGCGGATCCTGCGGCGGATGCGGGAGAATTTTTAGACGTAGAGAAAAGCGCGGGCGCGAATATCCGCATATTTCAGTGAAATAAGATCATACTACTCATCATAAAGAAGTGATGAGGAAGTGATCGTATGGAATTTCTGAAAGGCAAATGGTTCTGCGCGCTTTTGGTTCTGGCGCTGATTCTGGTTCTGGCCGCCGCTGCGTATCTGTATCTGCTTTCGGGCGACGTCAATCCGTACGCGGGCGGGCTGCTCGTATGAGCAGGACATTGTATCTGAAAGTAAATAAGATCACCACGGTTCATGAGAGGGACATATTCTTAAAAGATGTGGCGTCCCTCTATTCCGACGATCCGGCGGTCATGGCGAAATGCGGCGCCATTAAGGTGAAGACCATCCGCGTCGACCGGGACCGCCGCTATGTGGAGGATGTGCTTGCCATTCTGCGGCTGATCAACGGGGTCGATCCGTCCATTCAGGTCACGAATCTGGGTGAAACGGATTATATCATCGACTACCGGCGCCCGCGCCCGGCCCGCCTTCTGTGGCAGTGGATCAAGACCGCCTGCGTCTGTGCGGTCTGCTTCTGCGGCGCCGCGTTCGCCATCATGACGTTCAATAATGACGCCAGCGTCACGGCCGTATTTCAGGAGGTATACCGGATGGTGCTGGGACAGGAGTGGCAGGGGGATATTTCCGTGCTGGAGCTGTCCTACTCGGTTGGGCTGGCCGCGGGGATATTGCTGTTCTTTAATCATTTTTCCGTCTGGAAGCTGAATACGGATCCGACGCCCCTGGAGGTGGAGATGCGTCTGTATGAGGACAATATCACCAAGACGCTGATCGCCAGCGGCGGAGAGGAGGAACCCGGTGCCGGCGCTACTTAAACGTTTGTTTCTGGTCTTTTTCGGATTGAGCGCCGGGGGCGTTATAGCCGCGGGGGTATTCGCCTTTCTGGCGATCATCGGCGTATTTCCCAGGCTGATCGGCAAGACAGGGACAAAATCGCATATTCTGCTCTACGAGACAGTCATTATTCTGGGAGGCAGCGCAGGAAACGCGGCGGATATTTTCGGATATCGCCGCTATGCGGGCGGAAATGGCAGCAGCGGGTTTTCGGCTTTACCGGTTCTGCACGGCGGGCTCCTGCACGGCGGTATGGCGTCCGCGGTTCTGACAGTCTTCGGGCTGGCGGTGGGCGTATTTGTCGGCTGCCTGATCATGTCGCTTGCGGAGACGCTTAAGACCCTGCCGGTCATCAGCCGCCGGATCCGTCTGACGGTCGGGCTCCAATGGCTGGTTCTGGGGATCGCTCTCGGAAAATGCCTGGGGGCGCTGCTTTATTTTTCCCGGGGAATGGGGCTGTGAAACGGCGCAGAAACAGTGCGTATATGCGGCGCCGGTGCTGCGTTTCTGAAGAAATAGCGACTGGGAGTATGCGCACAGATGCGGTTAGCAAGGAAGATTATTTGTGCCGCAGGCTGGTGACGGAATGAATGTTGTGAATGAAAAAGGGCTGATATCGGCGAAACAGAAAGAATATTTTACGAGGAGAATACAATATGGAGATCAATAAGAATTCGTACAATGAATACGTCAGGCGGATCACGCCGGCGAATCCGCTCTGGAAGAATATGCTGCGGGCGTTTATTACCGGAGGCGTAATCTGCACCATCGGTCAGGCGGTTATAAACGGTCTTATGACCGTGTACGGGCTGGATCAGCAGACCGCGGCTTCCTGGAATACGCTGGCGCTGATTCTCGGAAGCATATTGCTGACAGGCTTTAATATTTATCCGAAGATCGTCAGATGGGGCGGCGCGGGCGCGCTGGTGCCGATCACTGGTTTTGCCAATTCAGTCGTGGCGCCTGCGATCGAGTATCAGGTAGAGGGACAGGTTTATGGTATCGGTGTGAAGATTTTCACGATTGCCGGGCCGGTGATCCTGTTCGGGATCCTGTCCAGCTGGGCGCTGGGCGTGGCGTATTGGGCCGGGCAGATGCTGGGATGGCTGTAGGCAGGCGAATGCAGGGCGTGGTTTTGGGGTACAGTTATTCTTTCCTGAATTCCATGATATCGGAAATATCGCAGTCCAGAATCTTGCAGAATTTGTCGATGGTGTTTGTACTGACGCTTTCATTCCTTTTTAAGCGTGTCAGCTGAGAAGGGCTGATCTCATAGGTGTTGATCAGCCTGTATTGGGAGATGCCTTTCTGCTTCATAACGTTCCACAAGTTGTCAAATACGATCATGATGCCGCTCCAGTCTGCCGTAGAATTGTCTGAATCATAACCGATATTGGTGAATAATAAAATTACTGATATTAGTTATTAACTAATATCAGTAATTTTATGCGGAAAGACGATGTATTTTGACAATAATTCAAATCGCTGGTAATGAATCATTTGAAAAGACGGTTCTATATGCGGCGCCGGCGGAAAACGCATGACGGAAATATGCGGCGCCGGCGGAAAACGCATGATGAAAATGTGCCTCACCGGCAGGACAATGCATGACGGAACATAGAACTGCCGGTGAATACGAAGCGGCACGAATACGAGTGTAAGTGCGAACGATCATAAGTGCGGTTTAAGCGTCTGAAAATTGTACCTCTCCGTGTCTGACACCGGGTCTGTGCGCAGTTCGCCCTCCTGGGAGGACAGAAGCAGATGGCTGTGTGCGAGCCAGACTTCCAGATTGCCGCACCACCGGCGGAACAGATCCTCGTCATAGCCGGAATGGCTTTCGTAAAAGCGGAAGGAGGAGCCGGCGATCTGCCGGATCTGTCCTTCCCTGCCCAGGCGGAATACCTGGTAGGAATACTCGCCGAAGGTGTCGCGGTCTTCGATATGGACTGTCAGAAGATACCCGGTCTCTTCCAGTTCGCCGGCGTAGATATTGTTCCATCCGGCCCGGGCGGAGTGGGCGGAAAGGGAAAAGGAAAGCGGTTCCGCTTCTTCATTGTTATAGCGGACGAGCACGATCCCGCTGTCCCCGTCGCCGATATTGCCGGTATAGATATCGATCTGTTCCGCGCCCCGGGCGTCGGAGACGTCCGCGGTCTCGGTTCGCGCAAGTCGGTAATACGCCGCCAGGGCGTCGGCGCCGGTCGGCTGTCCGGTAAGCCCCGGAAGATCGTCGTACCAGCTGTCCGTTCCATTGAAAGCCAGGTAGGAGATACCGGCTTTGTAAAAAGCGCTTTCCAGGGAGGCCTGGCTGATCCTGCCGTTCGTGAAAACCGCGTGGACCGGCGTATCCTGCCAGGTCAGACCGTCCGTCAGGAGCCTGGCAAATTCGTCGAAGCCGGATTCTTCGTACCGCAGAGTCTCAAAACTTCGGTTGACCAGGAAGGTACAGTCGTCCGCGAAAGGAAGAAACGGCAGTTCTTCGCCTTCCGGCCATTCGGGGACGACGTAGCGGTCGAATCCCCGCGCGCTGCGGGATAGGGAGCGGGGATAGAGCAGGTAGGATCCGTCCGGGACGGCGCCGCCGCGCAGAATGTCCGGCGTGAGGGTTTCGGGAACCGCTGAGTGTTCCAGCTCGCAGGAGATTCCGGAGCCGGAACCGGACAGGATCCCGGAGCCGAAGCCGGCCAGAAACGCTGCCGCTTCCTCCGCGGAAAGCGTGACCCAGATATCGTACTGCCCCGCGTCCACCGCCACCACCCGGGTGTCGGCGAAGAGGAGAGAGGCGGCTGCGCCGCTTTCGGTGCCGCCGGTCTGCCGGCGGTAGAGGAGGAGACGGTCCCCCTCCTGGGCGTCTTCGGCCATGCCAATGGGAACGGAGAAGAGATACCGGCCGTCTTCGAGCGGAAGGAGATCGAAACCGACGCCGACGACCTGGATCGCTTCTGCATCGGCGGCGAAGCGGCCGGTTGGTTTCGCTTCGGATGCTGCGGTCAGCGTATCCGTGTCTGTTCCTTCCGGAAATACGATCCGCACCAGCTGTCCCGGCTCCAGCCCGGAGAAATCGATCTCGATATAAGGTTCCACCGTCTCCGCGTCAGGAATTTCCATTTCTCCCAATCCGGGGATCAGAATTATATAAGGCCTGTCCGCCGGACGGCCGGTTTCCGTATCAGCGGCCTTTACGACGCCGTAGTAAACAGGCGCGGCTTTGCCGTCGGCCGTGTGCCTCCTGGGATTTGCCAGAAGAAGGACGGCGGCCAGCAGACAGATCAGGCAGACTACGACTACCGTAGCGCCCGCAGGCCTTTGGAAACGGAGGACGTTTCGGATGCGGGTCTCCGGTTCCCGCTCGCCGAAGGCCAGAGGGACGCCCCGCGGGGAGCCGTTTCCTTCTCCGGCCGCCAGAGCCAGAAGGGAGGCGGAATAGGCTTTTTTCACGCCGGTTCCGGCTCTCTGAAGGACAGCCTCGTCACAGGACATCTCCATATCGCGTCCGCTTAGGGCGCAGGCCAGCCACACCAGCGGATTGAACCAGTGGAGGCACAGGGCAAGGCAGGCCAGAAGCCGGAAAATGTG
>CANPYE010000074.1 GCA_947588005.1 uncultured Lachnospiraceae bacterium
GGACATTCTCGAGTCGACCGGTATCACGGCCACCGCCGGCATCGGGACGAACCTGTATCTGGCCAAGGTGGCCATGGATATCGGCGCGAAGCATGTGGAGCCGGACGCGGACGGCGTGCGGATCGCCCAGCTGGATGAGATGAGTTACCGGCGGCAGCTGTGGGGACACACGCCTTTGACTGACTTCTGGAGAGTGGGGCAGGGGTACCGGCGGAAACTGGAGGAACACGGGCTTTATACCATGGGCGATATCGCCCGATGTTCCCTGGGCGGCCCGGGCGATTATTACAATGAAGACCTGCTTTACAAATTATTCGGCGTGAACGCGGAGCTTCTGATCGACCATGCCTGGGGCTGGGAGCCGGTGACGATCGCGGATGTGAAAGGTTACAAGCCGGAGTCCAACAGCATAAGCTCCGGACAGGTCCTGCAGTGCCCTTACGACTGCGGGAAGGCCCGCCTGGTGGTGCACGAGATGGCGGATCTGCTGGCGCTTGACCTGGTGGATAAGCGCCTGGTGACGGATCAACTGGTGCTGACAGTCGGCTATGACGTCGAGAACCTGATGGATCCGGCGCGGGCCGCCGGGTACAAGGGGCAGGTTACCGTAGACCGCTACGGACGCCGGATTCCCAAACACGCCCACGGAACGGAGAATCTGAAGCGGCAGACGTCTTCGTCGCGGCTGATCTCGGAGGCGGTTCTGCGGCTCTACGACCGGATCATTGACCCGAACCTGCTGGTGCGGCGGATTACGGTCGCGGCGTGCCGGGTGGCCGACGAGCGGGAAACGAAAGCGGAGCCGGAGATGGTACAGCTGGATCTGTTCACAAATTATGAGGCGCTGGAACGGGAGAAGCAGAAGGAAGAGGAGCAGCTTGCGAAGGAGCGGAAGATGCAGGAGGCCATGCTTTCCATCAAGAAGAAATACGGCAAGAACGCGGTGCTTAAGGGAATGAACCTGCAGGAAGGCGCGACGGCGGCGCAGCGGAACGCGCAGATCGGGGGACACAAAGCATGAGTGACTACGACGATATCATCAATCTCCCCAACCATGTCTCAAAAACCCATCCGCATATGAGCATCACTGAGCGCGCGGCCCAGTTCTCGCCGTTCGCGGCTCTGACGGGCCACGGCGACGCGATCCGGGAGACGGCCCGGCTGACGGAAGACCAGATCCTTCTGGATGAAGATATGCTGGTGCGGCTGGATGAGAAGCTGGAGGAACTGGCGAGGCTGGTTGAGACCGGCGAACGGCCGGAGACAACGGTCACATACTTCGAGGCAGATGCGCGTAAGAAAGGCGGAGTGTACCGGACGAAGACGGGCCGGGTGAAGCAGGTCGATCCGGCTGGGCGGAAGGTCATTTTCACGGACCGGACGGAGTTGGAGATAAAGAATATCTTCGATATTGAGATCGCATTGGATTCAAGAAGTGTGTGATTTTGTTTTTGCGGATAATTTGAAAGGCACGTTGCTGAGTGGATTCTAAAGCATGGGTATTGAAAGATGATTATAAGACCGTGAAACCGTAAAGAAATAGAGAAGGCGGGAAGAGCATATGCACAAGTCGCCGCTGATATATATCAGGAATTAAAACGCCGCCATGATGCGGCAGAATGGAGGACTATATGAATTACTACACAACGGAAAAGATCAACGATAATCTGACTTTGATCCGCAGCTTAAGCGGCGAGCTTCTGTATCTGGCGGAGGGCACCGAGCGCGCGGCTCTCATCGACACCTGTGTGGGCGTCGGCCATCTGAAAGCATTTGTGGACAGTCTGACGGATAAGCCGCTGACCGTGCTTCTGACCCACGGCCATGTGGATCACGCGCCCGGGGCGCCGGAATTTGACACGGTCTATATGAATGAGAGGGATATTCCGCTGTACCGCACGCGCTGTCCCCTGGAGGAGAGGAAAAGCTACCTCAAGGCGAATTTAGGTCCGCGCTTCGCGGAACTGACAGAAGAGGACTTTGTGCCGGAGGCGCCGGATTATCCGTTTTTGCCGCTTCATGACGGCGACAGCTTCGATCTGGGCGGCATCCATATTGACGCTTACGCCCTGCCGGGGCATACGCCGGGCAGCATGGTGTTCCTGCTGCGGGAAATGCGCACCCTGATCACCGGGGATGCCTGCAATAACGCTACCTATCTGTTCCTTAACGAGTCCAGTCCGTTGGCGGAATACCGTGATAATCTGAAGCGCGTGCAGAACCGCCTGGCCGGGCAGTACGACCGGATTTACATGTCCCATGTGGTGATGGAGGCCGGGACGGATATGATCGACAATGTGCTGGAGGCAATCGATGAGGCGCTGCGCGGAGAAGCGGATGACCTGCCCTATGAATTTCATGAATATCACGCCTTCATCGCGAAGAAGTGCAATATGCGGTTCGAGCGGGAGGACGGCAAGAGCGGGAATATTGTCTATAATAAAGAGAAGTTGGTGTAAAAAAGAAGCTACTGTGAGGAGAAGCTGCTGTAAGGATGAATTGTCGTAAGGAGAATCTGCTGTAAGGAAAGATTGTGATAAGGAGAAGCCGTCGCAAGAAGAATCTGCTATAAGGAAAAGCTGTGGTAAGAAGAAACTGACGCAGGAAGAGTCTATAATAGTGGAGATAAGATAATGCGGAAACAAAACTCGTCATAGAGAACGCAGTAAGGCAGCAGTATTTTCGGAAACAAGCATTCGGAAATATATCGATCATTATATGACATATTTCCGAATACGTATTGATTTTTTTCCGAAAAATGAGTATACTATTACCAAAACATGCAGGGAGGTGATACCATGGCTGACATGATTTCCGTAAAAGAAGCCGCGAAACGCTGGAATGTGACCGAAAGAAGCGTGACCGGATTCTGTCGTGATGGGAAAATTCCCGGCGCCGCAAAGCGCGGGAAGACATGGGCGATTCCTGCCGGCGCGCAAAAACCTGCGGACAACCGTGTGAAAACAGGCGCGTACAGACAGCCGCATAGCCGTGACGGACACGAGAGCCGCCTTCCTCTGCCTGTGGGAGTCTCCGATTACCGCCTTGTTTCGACAGAGTATTATTATATTGATAAGACGCTGCTGATCCGGGATTTTCTGGATGAGCGTCCGATGGTGTCTCTGTTTACCAGACCCCGCCGTTTCGGGAAGACGCTGAACATGGATATGCTGCGCACCTTTTTCGAAAAAACGGATGAGGATACATCGCGCTATTTCAAAGATAAGAAGATCTGGGCCTGCGGAGAGAGATATCGTGCTTACCAGGGCAGATATCCGGTTATTTTTCTCTCTTTTAAGGATATGAAGTATAATTCCTGGGAAGAAACGCTGGAGGATGTCAGAGATACGATCGCCCGGGAGTATCAACGGCACAAAATATTGCTGACAAGCGACAGGATCGATGAAACCGAAAAGCACTTTTTCAATGAAATCACGGCGAAAACTGCAACGGTGGTTGAACTGTCGCACGCGCTTCTGTATCTCTCGCAGATGCTTCACGAGCATTATGGAGAGTCCGCGGTCATTATCGTGGATGAATATGATACGCCGATCCAGCAGGGACATGCAAAAGACTTTTATGAAGAAGTGATCTCTTTTATGCGCAACCTTCTCTCGGGCTGCTTTAAGGACAATAAGCACCTGGCTTACGGATTTCTCACTGGGGTGCTCCGCGTTGCCAAGGAAAGTATTTTCAGCGGATTAAACAACCTGACGATCAATTCGGTGCTTGATAACAAATACAGCGAGTACTTTGGCTTTACCGCGGAGGAGGTCAGGGAGACGGCGCGATATTACGGAGTTAACGATAAATTTTCCGAGATCTGCGAATGGTATGACGGCTACCGGTTCGGCAATACGGAGATTTTCAATCCGTGGTCTGTGATCAATTATTTCAGCAATCACTGCGAGCCGAGAACATACTGGCTTTCCACCGGCAGCAACGATATTATCGGAGAGGTGATCGACGAGGCCGATGATGAGATCTATCAGAAGCTGACGTCCCTTGTCAACGGCGGTTCATTTACAACGTATATCGATACGGGCGTTATTTATCCGCAGATCAGAAGCAATCCTTCTTCGATCTATAGTTTTCTGCTTGTCGCAGGCTACTTAAAGGTACTCCGCTCGTCCGTCTCTGTCGGCGGGGACTTCGTGTGCGAGGTGGCTGTGCCGAACAAAGAGATTTCGTTGGTATATCGGAAAGAGATACTGAGAAGGTTCGAACACATCATTCCTCAGTCTACTGCGATTGCCGTTCAGGAGGCGATCTTTGCAGGCGACGGAGGCCGGCTTGGATCGCTCATTCAGACAATGCTGGTCCAGTCAGTCAGCAGCTTTGATACGGCGAAAGAAAGCTTCTATCATGGATTTATGCTGGGTGTCTGCGCGCTGCTGGGCGGCAGCTATGTAACGAGCAACCGTGAAGCCGGCGATGGGCGATATGATATTCAGCTGTGTCCGGCGGATCTGCGTTTACCGGGTATCCTGATCGAGCTGAAGGCAGGCCGGAACTGTTCAGAGAGCAGGCTGAAGGGACTTGCCGAAACGGCGCTAAAGCAGATCAATGAGAAGAATTATGATGCGGAGATGAAAGCGAAGGGCGTCAGAGCGATTTACCGATACGGGATCGCGTTCAGCGGAAAAAGAGTAGAAGTTGCGGCTGATAACTGATCGCAGGGAATTTATCGGCGGCAGAGGACTTATAGGCTGTGGGAGAGTATAGAATGTGAGAGAATTGCCGACGGTGGGGGTTTATCGGCTGAAAGAAAATATAGAATGCGTGAGTCTTACCGATAGTGGGGACTTATAGGTTACAAGAAAGTACAGAATGTACTAAGATTACAGACAGCACAGAAATGTATAGGTTGCAGAGGTTATGAACGGCAAGAACAGAAAGGCATGGTGGAATAAGATGGCTCAGGGACAATATAGATTACCAGCTCATCCGCAGGCTCTGGCGGAGAACATAGTAACCGGGGACAAGTACCGGATCACAGTGCTGACGGAAGGACTGCTCCGGCTGGAGTACAGTGAGGACGGAAGCTTCGAGGACCGTGCTACACAGACCGTCTTAAACCGCGACTTCCCGGCTGTGTCATACCGGGCGGAAGATGAGAACGGCGAGCTTCGGATCGTCACCCGGCGTCTGCGTCTTCGTTATGACCGGAAGGCGTTCTCCGCGAGAGGCTTACAGATCGAGATGAGCTGCGATTCGCTGGCCGGCGGAGGCGTCTGGCATTACGGGGATGCGGTGAACGACCTGGGCGGAACCGTCCGTACGCTCGACGGGGTGGACGGGGCCTGTAAATTGGGACATGGGCTTTTGTCGGTCCGGGGCTTTTCCGTACTGGATGATTCCAACTCCCTGATCCTGACGGACGGCGGCTGGGTGGAGCCGCGCAGGAAAGGGATCTGCGACCTCTACTTCTGGGGATACGGATCGGACTATCTGGAATGCCTGAAGGATTTCTACCATCTGTGCGGAAAGACGCCGATGCTTCCGCGGTTCGCGCTGGGGAACTGGTGGAGCCGTTACTACGAGTATACGGAAGAGAGCTATCTGGAGCTGATGGAGCGGTTCGACCGGGAAGGCATTCCATTTTCGGTGGCTGTCATCGATATGGACTGGCACCTGGTGAAGATCGACCCGAAGTACGGAAGCGGCTGGACCGGCTATACCTGGAACCGGGAGTTCTTCCCGGATCCGGAGCGGTTTATGCGAAAGCTCCATGAGCGGGGCATGCGGATCACGTTAAATGTGCATCCGGCGGAGGGCGTCGGGGCGCATGAGGAAATGTACGCTGCGATGGCGGAGGAACTGGGCAGGGATATTTCCGGGGAGGCGCCGATCGCCTTTGATATTACGGACCCGGCTTTTCTGGCTGCCTATTTTAAGTATCTTCATCATCCGCAGGAAGAAAAGGGCGTGGATTTCTGGTGGCTCGACTGGCAGCAGGGCGGCGTTACGAAAATGGAAGGAATGGATCCGCTGTGGATGCTGAAGCATTTCCATTTCCTGGACAGCGCGCGGGACGGGAAGCGGCCGATGACATTTTCCCGCTACGCGGGGCCCGGCTCCCACCGTTATCCGGTCGGCTTCTCGGGGGATACGGTGGTCACCTGGGAGTCGCTGCGGTTCCAGCCGTATTTCACCAGCACGGCGTCCAATATCGGTTACGGTTGGTGGAGCCACGACATCGGCGGGCACATGCGCGGATATAAGAATGACGAGCTGGAGGCAAGATGGTACCAGCTTGGCGTATTTTCCCCCATCAACCGCCTGCACAGCACGAAGAATGAGTTTAACGGCAAGGAGCCGTGGCGCTTCAGGGCGGAGGTCCGCGCGGTGATGGATGATTTCCTGCGGCTGCGCCACCGGCTCATTCCCTATCTGTATACGATGAACCACCGCGCGTGGGCGGAGGATACGCCGCTGGTTCTGCCGGTTTATTACCGCTATCCGAAGGACCGGGCGGCTTACCGGCAGAAGAATGAATATTTCTTCGGCTCGGAGCTTCTTGTGATGCCCATTACGTCGCCGGCGGTGCCGGGGCTTAACCGCGCTAGGGAGACGGTCTGGCTGCCGGAGGGAACCTGGATCGACTTTTTCACCGGCGTGATCTATGAGGGCGGGCGCACGCTTTGGATGTACCGCGGGATCGAATCCATACCGGTGCTGGCGAAGGCCGGGGCGATCGTGCCGATGCAGATAGAGGAGAATGGATATGCCGGTGCGCAGGAGGGAGTATCTGCGTCGGTTTACGACAGTACGCAGGAGAATGTGTTAATGACGAGTGCATATGCTGGCGGGCAGGAGAAGACGCTTGTGCTGACGGCTGACGTGGCGGCGCCGAAAAAGCTGTCAGCGCATGGGAATGCGTCAGAGATAGGAACTTTGCAGACGGATCGGAACCCTGCCACTCTGCTATGGCGCATTTATGGCGGCGCGGACGGCCGGTTCGTGCTTTACGAGGACGACAACGTGAGCTGTGATTATCAGAAGGGAATCTGCGCGGAGACCGCTGTGGAGCTGTCCTGGAATGAGGATCCGGCCATTGTAATTCATCCCGCGAAGGGCGAACTGTCCCTGATCCCGGCAGAGAGGACGCATGTGATCGAGTTTTACGGATGCCGTGAGAACGAGGTGATCTGCATGGCCGACGGACAGTCCTTGGTGGCACATACTTCCTACGAAGAAGACAGACATTGTCTGAAAATTGTTCTGCCTGCCGTGTCGGTGACGGCGGAGCTGACGGTGCGCTTACGTCCGTATGCGGGCGAAGACGCCGGCAGCGGGCTTGCCGTGTTTGCGGGAAAGCCGGAACTGGCCGGGAACGATACGAAGAAACTGGTATATGATTTCCTGGACCAGGCGGAGATGGATTTCGATCAGAAGACGGAGATCGATCGAACCGTCTGCAGCGGGAAATCGGTTCCTGTGATCCTCAGCCAGCTGCAGGTACTGGGGCTTTCGGAGGATATGATGGGGTGTCTGACGGAGATTCTGACGGCCTGATCTCATGTATTTAATACCTTCGTCTGAAATGCCTCCGGGCTGATCTGCACATTCGGCCCGAAATTCAGTTCCTTCAGCTGGTCGCAGCCGCCGAAGACCCAGGCATAGATCTTCTTCATCCCTTTGCCGCAGACCACCCGTTTCAGCTGCTTGCAGTCCTTAAACGCAAAGGGAGGCAGGCTTGCCAGCTTGTCCGGCAGGATGATTTCCTCCAGACCGCAGCGGGCGAAGGTGTAGCCCCACAGGCTGGTAAGTCCGGCGGGAAGATCCAGATGGTGAAGGTTTACGCATCCGTCGAACAGGAATTCGCCCAGGTCCGTGACCGTCTCCGGGATGCGGACGGAGGTGATCTCCGCGTGTCCGGCGAAAAGCTGGTCGAAGAGGACGGTCACCGGGATCTCATTGTAGGTGTCCGGGATCGTCACTTCGGCTTCGTCGCCCTGGTAGCCTGAGACGCAATAGGTTCCATTTTCCATCAGTTTATAGGTGAATTCCTGCATAGTCGTTTCCTTCTTTCCTGTTATGGGCTGGTGTTTTCTTAGTATAGCATAAAACGGCGGCGATTGCCAGACTTGTTTTGGGGATTGTACGGCGATTGTACGGCGACATTTGTATAAACTCGTCAAGTAAAAAGCAAATTCACACTCTGGTGCTCATTCTAAATCTGTTCCTGATGCAAAAGTCGGTTTAAGATTGATTGTGAATTTCCAAACGTCACCATTTCGCAGAGCAGTCGGTTATTTAGCTTGCCGCTTTTCAATGTGTCGATTATGTCATCACTCAAATGCAGCTCATGCAGGCTCAGGTTTGGGTGATTTTTGTTTCTGTCCGTCACGTATTTTCCGAGAGCCGACTTGGACAAACCGGTTTCTGCCGCAAGCGATTCAAGCGTCAGATGGCGCTCTCCACGTTCCGCTGCCGGGCGGCGATTTACGAAAATGCCAGGTTGTTGTAAATGGGGTGATTTTACAGGAATGTGTAGGTTTCTGCAAAACGACTTACGCAAAAAACTACTATCAATATAGCACAAGCGCACGTGGATTTCAATGCTTTGCGGGGATATTTTTTCGCTATTTTACGAAGTGCTCGCTCACATTTTGGGGTTACAAAAAGGTACACCTTTTTGTCTCAAAAGGCTTACCTGTCACGGCAGAGCGGATTGAGGACGCCATGACGGCAAAGTATGAAGCGCCCCGGGAGGCCATCGAGAAGGACGCGGCGGAGAGGCATGATCCTGTCAGGCCGGAACATAGGGAAGATCAGGCGGACCCGTTCCGGGTCTTCTGATAATAAATGTGAGGAGGAAATACCATGAAAGAAACATATGAAACTCCTGTGCTGGAGATCATCGAGATCGACGCGGAGGATATCATTTTTGCCAGCGATACCTGCATTTGCGTTAGTGCTCCCGCAGAAACCGGAAGATATTGATGGAACAATTGCAAACAGGAGGGAACCATATGCAGCAGGTCGTTTCGCCGATCCCGAGGGTCCAAAAGATACTGGGTTCGCAGAAGGTGGCCGGCGGAACCCCCTGTCGGCTGAGCGCCCACTGTATGCGGGTTGAACAGCCGGCGGGCGTTTTAATGTATCACACTCTGACCGGGGAGCTTCTCCTGCTGTCCGCTGCGGAGGCGGAGGCGTTGGAGGGGCTCCCCGGCCCCGTTCCCCCGGCCCTGGGGGAGCTGGCTGCCCGCTGGTTCCTCCGCCCCCTGGAGGCGGACGACATGGCCATGGCGGAACAGGTGAGAGAGATTGAAGGCCGTTTTGCACGAAAAAAGAAGAGTGCCCTGACCGGTTACACCATCTTCACCACGATGGACTGCAATGCCCGGTGTTTCTACTGCTATGAGGCGGGCTGGAAAAGGAGCTCTATGTCGAAGCAGACCGCTCTGGACACGGCGAAGTATATCGCTGTGCATTGCGGCGGCAAGCCGGTCCGCATAGAGTGGTTCGGCGGCGAACCGCTGGTGAATACCAGAGCCATCGACGTGATCACAGACAGTCTGCGGCGGGAGAAAGTGGAATTTCGCTCCACCATGATCAGCAACGGCTACCTCTTTGATGAGGCTCTTGTACAGCGGGCCCGGGATGTCTGGAACCTGTTTTATGTACAGATAGCTCTGGACGGCACGGAGGAGATCTATAACCGGCGCAAGGCCTATGTGAACTCCCAGGACAGCCCCTTTCAGCGGGTTCTTCGGAACATCGGTATGCTGCTGGACGCGGGCATCCGAGTCAAGGCCCGACTGAATATGGACGGGAACAACGAAGTTGACCTGTATGCGCTGGTAGACGAGCTGGCGGACCGGTTCGGGGGGAAGACGGGCTTTGGCGTCTATACGATGGTACTCCAGGAAAATGCAGGCGTAAATCCCACCAGCTATACAGAAGAGGAGCGCCGCGCTTACGCCCAAAAATTTTATTCCCTGCAAGCCTATGTGGAGGAGAAGGGTATTGCGGCCCGTATGCCGCTGAAGCGTGGGTTCGTCGCTCATGCCTGCATGGCCGACGATGACAGTTTTACCACTGTGACCCCGGAAGGCGGATTGGGCCGGTGCGAGTCTTGTATAGACAGTTCCGTCTGGGGGAATGTCTGCTCCGATGAATCAGACGAGGTGGTGCTCCAGCAGTGGCGGGAACGCAATCCGTCCGAGACGGCTTGTAAGACCTGCCCTGTCTATCCTCAATGCATCCGTCTGAAAAAATGCCCAGGCTGGGCGGGACACTGTACGCCAATCCAGCAGTCGTATAACAGGGATGTTCTTCGCCGCGCCGTTCTGGGCGCCTACGAGGACTGGAAGACCGCCGAACAAAACCGGCAGGAGGAATGAACATGGTCCAGATCGCGCCGCCGTTTGCCCTGACGCAAAAGATCCTGGGACAACAGAAGACCGATGCGGGATCCCTGTACCGGCTGACCACCCACTGTTTGCGGGTGGAGCGGCCGGAAGGGGTCCTGCTCTATCACACCCTGACCGGGGAACTGGTCCTGCTGTCCCGCGGGGAAGCGGAACAGCTTGCGGAGTTCCCCGGCCCCGTGCCCCCGGCGCTGGTGGAACTGGCTGCCCGCCGGTTCCTGGTCCCCCAGGATGCGGACGATACGGCCCTGGCGGACCAGACCCGGGACATTGGCCGGCTTTTATCAAAAAAAGACAGCGCCCTGACGGAGTATTTGATCTTCACCACTACCGCCTGCAACGCCCAGTGCTTCTACTGCTTTGAGGCGGGCATCCAAAAGAAGACTATGACCGAGGAGACGGCCCGGGCGGCAGGGGAGTACATCGCCGCCCACTGCGGCGGAAAGCCGGTTCATCTGGTCTGGTTCGGAGGGGAACCTCTGGTGAACGTGAAAGCCATCGACGCCATCTCCGGCATCCTCCGGCGAAAAGGCGTGGAGTTCCGCTCTCGGATGGACAGCAACGGCTACCTCTTCGACGCCGCCTTGGCGGCCCGCGCCAAAGCGGACTGGGGGCTGGAACAGGTGCAGATCCCCATGGATGGCATGGAGGAGGTCTATAACCGACGGAAAGCCTACGTGTCCCACCAGGGAAACCCGTTCCGCCGGGTACTGGGGAACATCGGCCCCCTGCTGGACGCGGGCATCGAGGTCGGCGTGCGCCTGAACCTGGACGAGGACAACGAGAAAGATTTGTATGCGCTAATAGACGATTTGGCAACGCGCTTTGGGGGACGGCCCGGCTTCACCACCCATTTCCGGGTATTGATCGAGAACAAGGGGGTGGCCCCCTCCGTCTATACGGAGGAGGAGCGGCGCTCCCTTGCGGAGAAGGCTGTGGCCATGCACAAGTACCTTGCCGGAAAGGGGCTGCTGAGCAGGGGGCATCTGCCCCATAGCCCCGTGCTCTGGTCCTGCTGGGCGAACAATGCGCGCGCCGCCACCATCACGCCGGAGGGCCGCCTGGGCCGGTGCGAGTCCCACATTGACAAAGGTCTCTGGGGCAGCGTTTTCTCCGGGGAACGGGATGAGGAAGTGCTGCGGCAGTGGCGGGAGCAACGTTCCCCGGAAGAAGTTTGCCGGACCTGCGCCCTCTATCCCTGGTGTATCCGGCTGAAAAAATGCGTGATTCACCCGGAACACTGCTCACCCATCGAGCGGGCGGAAATGGGGCTCAAGCTCCGGCAGGGCATCCTGGAAGCCTACGAGGACTGGAAGGCGGGCGGCGCGAAAGATATATGACGGCGGAAAACACAGGTCAGGCACTGTTCCGCCTGCAAATGAGGCGTAACAAGAACAATTAGAGCTGAACCGCCCTGACACCTGAATATCCGGGCGGTTTTCCGTCGCTGCGTTCCGACAAAGGGCTGCGCCCCCTGCGCCTTGTCGCCGCAAAGTCCGTTCGGCTCCGTTTCCTCCTGCGGCAAAAACTGCGTTCACTCCCTTGCTCCTCCTCTCCCCACAAAGATTGCATCTCTGCGTGGCTCCTTGAGGCTATCCCTGCACACCAGCCGGGGCAGTGTATTCGCTTTCGCGTCCGCACCGTCCCGACAGATTTTGAAAAACCGATCCTTTCAGTCAGACCGCTTACCGAAAACGTAGGCGGTCTTATTTTTGTCATGTTTTTTACGTGATGTCATGCTGTCAGCCTGCCAGAGAAGAAGACGGCATCCCCAATCCCCATGTCCGTGTGATGTGCCTCATTCGTCCGCTGGATGGGCATGGACGGTGGGGAGCGAAATATAGTATCGTGTCTATGAGCTTGACGAGAACGGGAACCATATCCGCGACGAGGCGGGCAGCTATGTGTTTAACGCCGTCCCCACCGCTGACTGAAGAGATTCGGAAACTCTGGAGCATTGGCGCGAGGAATGGGCGAACCTCTGCAACGCAAATGATGCTGCGAAGATATTTGGTATCAATTCCAATGCAGTTGAGTATGTGGTGGCTGATGATGAGTCTGAGACAAGGCTCTGCTCAATATTTAATGGATTGAAGAATGTGGTACTGACTGCAGATATTTTTGAATCCTACGGAACGATCCGTTTCATCACAATCTTTCCGCTTGTTATAAAAGCATTGCTTACTGGTGCGGTGCTGATCGTGGATGAGTTCGATGCGTCGATTCACCCGATGGCGCTTAACAGCATAATCAATGTGTTCCGCAAGGATGACATCAACGTAAAGCATGCACGGCTGAATTATTTTGTCGGACGTTATGGTGCGATAAAGGATATCGATTTTACGCCGATTTTATTCTTCAGCGCTGAAATCTGTCAGGGGCGCTTGATTTCACTCACATTTTCGGGTACAATGTAATTGTCGGATTTATATATTGTTTGCCTTGATGAAAACATTTTAGAGGATATCGTCAGGAAAATCGTAAAACGCAAGCCGCTGGCGCCAGATACGAGAGCAAAAGTAATCTGAAGGGGGGAGCAGCAATGGAAAAGGACGAAATTACCTCTTTTTCTAATCAGGATTTTTTGAAGAGCGTTTCAGATGTGCTTGCGAATGCGAGAAAAATGCAAAGACGGCTGTGAATCTTTTCATGGTCTATGCCTATTTTGAAATCGGCAGAATGATCGTAGAGGAAGAGCAGCACGGTAAGCGTCGGGCGGCATACCTGAGGATTAGATTGGCGAAACAGTATTTAGCCAATTTGAAAATCTGCCGTCAACCAGCACGGGACGGAAGTTTTTCTTGAACTGGTCGCATTACCTAAAGCTGATGCGGATCAATAACCCTGAGGAACGGCATTTTTATGAAATCGAATCCGTCAAAAACGACTGGAGTTTAAGCGAACTGAAGCGTCAGTACAACAGCGCCCTGTATGAGCGGCTGGCACTCAGTATTGAGAAAGACGAGGTCTACCGACTTGCTTTGGAAGGGCAGAAAATAGAATCTCCGAAAGACGCAGTAAAAGATCCATATATTTTGGAATTTCTTGGCCTTAAGGAATTTCCGGAATATTCAGAGAGCGAGTTGGAGAGCCGCATTATCGATCATTTGCAGCAATTTCTTCTGGAACTGGGAACCGGGTTCGCCTTTATCGGACGGCAGGTGCGCTTCACATTCGATGAAGAACATTTTATGGTCGATCTTGTATTTTATAACCGGCTGCTGCGGTGCTTTGTCCTTTTTGATTTGAAAATCGGGGAACTTAAGCATCAGGAGCCCAGCAAAGAAGCGCTGCAAAAGCTTTTGGAAGAGCATCTTGAGGAAAATTAATAGCTATAAGAAAAGCACGAAGCACAGAAGTAATTATGAACTGCGCTCCGTGCTTTTTCGATTCTGAAAATCTGCCTCTGAAATGAAAGAAGTCTTCTTCCTCTGGTAATTATTATACCAGAAAATGCCTGTTATTACAAGACTTGTATTACTGAAGGCCGCAGGTTATACTTAATGGGCTATACTTAACACGCTGCGGTTTTGGCGGTGCGCGCCGGGCGCGGTCTGTGTCTGCGTCTGCTGCGCACCGCGAGAACATTGTTCGATGTCAGGCATACGGTTCAGCCGGGGAGGAACAGCATGAAGAAGAGCGATTTTCAGCAGGAAGAAAGCTATCTGAGCAGAGTGGAAGGTATCATCCGGATGAAGCTTGCGCGGCTGCGCGATCTCAGGACTCCACTGAAAGGCCGGGTGCTGCAGGAACGGAAGGAGATGTGGGAGGAGAACCGGCACCAGATCAGCGATTTTGACGATGTGATTTTTCTGAGCGTTCAGGAGGCCGATGTGAGATCGGCGGAGGAGCGGTATGAGCAGAACGAGCTGGAGATCGGGAGGCTTGAGAAAATGGAGAAGTCTCCCTACTTCGGCCGTCTGGATTTTGAGGAGAATGAAACCGGTGAGAAGGACACCGTCTATATCGGGACTTACGGCCTTACGGAGGACGAGACGCATGAGATCTGCGTCGTGGACTGGAGGGCGCCTGTTTCCGCGATGTTTTATCATTTCGGCGTCGGACCGGCGTGGTATCAGGTGCGGGATTACCGGGAGGAGGTCTGTATCACGGGGAAACGCCGGTACCGGATCGAGGAGGGGCGCCTCCTGCGGGCGTATGACACGGAGTCGTCTGTGGACGACGATATTCTGGATCGAGTGCTTTCGGAACATTCCGACCATAAGCTGAA
>CANPYE010000075.1 GCA_947588005.1 uncultured Lachnospiraceae bacterium
GACGGTGCGAGGCCTGCTCCGGCGACGGCATCATCAAGATCGAGATGCATTTCCTTCCGGATGTGTATGTGCCCTGTGAGGTCTGCGGCGGAAAGCGTTATAACCGCGAGACGCTGGAGGTCAAGTATAAGGGCAAGAGCATTTACGACGTGCTGAACATGACCGTGGAGGAGGCGCTGAAGTTCTTCGAGAATGTGCCGTCGATCCAGCGGAAGATCCAGACGCTCTACGATGTAGGACTTTCCTATATCCGTCTGGGACAGCCTTCGACGGAGCTGTCCGGCGGCGAGGCCCAGCGGATCAAGCTGGCCACGGAGCTGAGCCGGCGCGGGACAGGCAGGACGATCTATATTCTGGACGAGCCGACGACGGGCCTGCATTTCGCGGACGTGCACAAGCTGGTGGAGATCCTGCAGAAGCTGGCTGAGGGCGGCAATACAGTGGTCGTGATCGAACATAACCTGGATGTGATCAAGACCGCGGACTATATCATCGATATGGGGCCGGAAGGCGGAGACAGGGGCGGCACCGTGATCGCCAAAGGCACGCCGGAGGAGATCGCGGCGTGTGAGAATTCTTATACGGGGCAGTATGTGAAGAAGTATCTGTGAAATAAATGCTGTTTCTCGGAATGCGGCGTACGTTGTCATGTTATACAGAATTCGTGAAAAACGTGAGGATATTTTCCGATTTCATACTTGTACGGTTATGGGAAAATCTGTATAATGAAGAAAGTCATTTTAGGATGGTGCGGGCTCTTGCTGTTACCGTAGAAAACGGAATCTGCAAGGTGTCCTGCGGTATTTTCACTTGAGAAAGACGGAAGAAGAGATCAGTCAGACAAGAGCTTGGGAATGCAGCGTACAGGAGGATGCAGCGTGGGCAGAGAGAAGATCGTGGTAATCGATTTCGGCGGCCAGTACAATCAGCTGGTGGCGCGCCGGGTGCGGGAATGCAATGTGTACTGTGAGATCTATTCGTATAAGACGGATATGGAGAAGATCCGGGAGATGGAGCCGAAGGGGATCATTCTGACCGGCGGACCTAACAGCGTGTATGAGGAAGGCGCGCCTTCCTGCGGCAGGGAACTGTTTGAACTGGGTGTGCCGGTACTGGGGCTGTGTTATGGCGCCCAGCTGATGTCCCATGTGCTGGGCGGCCATGTCTGTAAGGCCCCGGTTCGGGAGTACGGCCGGATCGAGGTGACGGTAGACCAAAGCAGCAGGCTGTTCGGCGATGTATCGGAGAAGACGATCTGCTGGATGAGCCACAACGACTATATCGAGAAGCCGGCTCCCGGCTTCCGCGTGATCGCCCATACGGCGGATTGTCCGGTTGCCGCCGCGGAGTGGGCCGAACGGGGGCTTTACGCGATCCAGTTCCATCCGGAGGTGCTGCATACCCAGGAAGGCTCGAAGATGCTTCATAATTTCGTCTACGAGATCTGCGGCTGCGCCGGCGACTGGCGCATGGATTCCTTCGTGGAGACCAGTATCAGGGCGATCCGTGAGAAGGTCGGGAGCGGCAAGGTGCTCTGCGCTCTGTCCGGCGGCGTGGATTCCTCGGTGGCGGCGGTGATGCTGGCCAAGGCGGTGGGCGACCAGCTGACCTGCGTGTTCGTGGATCACGGCCTTCTGCGGAAGAACGAGGGCGACGAGGTGGAGGAGGTCTTCGGACCGAACGGTCCTTACGACCTGCATTTCATCCGTGTCAACGCCCAGGAGCGGTTCTACGGCAAATTAAAAGGCGTGGAGGAGCCGGAGCGGAAGCGGAAGATCATCGGCGAGGAATTTATCCGCGTTTTTGAAGAGGAATCGAAGAAGATCGGCAAAGTGGATTTCCTGGTGCAGGGAACCATTTACCCGGACGTGGTAGAGAGCGGCCTGGGAGGCGAGTCCGCCGTAATCAAGTCCCACCACAACGTGGGCGGCCTGCCGGACTATGTGGATTTCAAGGAGATCATCGAGCCGCTGCGGGAGCTTTTTAAGGACGAGGTGCGCAAGGCCGGTTTGGAGCTTGGCATTCCGGAGAAGCTGGTGTACCGCCAGCCGTTCCCCGGCCCGGGCCTGGGCATCCGAATCGTCGGCGAGGTGACGGCGGAGAAGGTGAAGATGGTGCAGGACGCGGACGCGATCTACCGGGAGGAGATTGCCGCGGCGGGCCTTCCCCACACGCCGGACCAGTATTTCGCGGCCCTGACCAATATGCGCTCCGTCGGCGTCATGGGCGACGAGCGCACCTACGATTACGCGGTGGCGCTGCGCGCCGTGAACACGGTGGACTTCATGACCGCCGAGGCGTCCCAGATCCCCTGGGAGGTGCTGCAGCGGGTCACCAGCCGGATCGTCAACGAGGTGGCGCATGTGAATCGGGTGCTTTATGATATTACCTCGAAGCCGCCGGGGACGGTGGAGTTTGAGTAATGGAATAGCAGGCCGGGAATCCGGTATATAGGCGGGTTCCTGGCCTTTTCATATGGATCCATGACATCAATATGGCGCTAAGAAATGGAAATCATATGGTTCTCGGACTTCTTATTATATCAATAGACAATCAATTATATCAAAACTCATAAAATGAACAAATTGCACTTGACGACGAATAAATGAAATACTATCATTTAATTATATCATTATCACCCAAAATGATGAAATTATATCTTCCCATGAGGTAATTAAAATGAGATCATTTGATTTCAGAAATAAATGGGAAAAGCTTCTTACGCCGGATATCGTGGCTCTGCTTACGCAGATCCACGAATTTAAGGGCGAGCAATCGCTATTTATAGAGGCGAAAGCGGATATGATGACGCAGCTTGCAGAAATAGCCAGAATACAGAGCACGGAAGCGTCCAATAAGATAGAGGGCATCTATACATCGGATGACCGGCTGAAGGCATTGGTCAGGGACAAGACGACTCCCAGAACCAGGAATGAGCAGGAAATCGCGGGATACAGGGATGTGTTGAATACCATTCATGAAAGCCACGACTATATACCGGTCAGGCCCAACATAATACTGCAGCTCCACAGGGATCTTTATAAATTTGAAGGTTACGATATCGGCGGCAAATATAAATCGGTCGGCAATGTGATTGAAGAATCGGATGCGCAGGGGAACCGATATATACGATTCAGACCGGTTGCTGCCTGGGAGACCCCGGAAGCCGTGCAAAATCTTTGCGATGAATTTGACAGGGCGATGGGAGAAGGCCGGATCGATCCGCTTATTTTAATCCCTATGTTCATTCTGGATTTTCTCTGCATTCATCCGTTCAACAACGGTAATGGCAGAATGAGCCGGCTCCTTACGCTGCTTTTGCTTTACAGAGCCGGATATATCGTGGGAAAATATATCAGTATTGAGCGCCTGATCGAAAAGACAAAGGATTCTTATTACGCGCGCCTGCAGGAAAGCTCTGTCGGATGGCATGAGGAACAAAATGATTATATTCCCTTTGTGCAGTATATGCTCGGCGTAGTGACCGCTGCCTACAGAGATTTCTCCATGAGAATGGAGGTATTAATCACCAGCGGCTTGTCCAAACCGGAGCGGATCGCGAAGCTGATCCAGAGCACCTATGGAGAAATAACGAAATCGCAAATCTTGGAGCAGTGTCAGGATATCAGCCAGATCACGGCGCAGAGAACGCTTGCCGCTCTGCTTAAGTCGGAGGATATCATAAAGATAGGCGGCGGCAGATACACGAAGTACGTTTGGAACAGGGAGAAGGAGTGAAGGCAATCCAATGCCGGTTCCTAAAGGATATATGTATGAAACAGTTAAAAGAAAAAGAATATGAAGAATTCCGGCAGTACCTCTATAACAAGACACACGGGTACATTTGGACGCCTGATACACTGGGGCTTATCTGCAGCGGGAACGATAACGAGGCGGAGCGGATCGGAAAACAAATGCTTGAAATGACGTGCAGGATGCGTAACGAGCATATTTCCCACATGATGAGCGATAAGCGAAAGAAGTATGTGATCCGCCTTCTTCGCAAGGGGGAGACTGATCTGCTGGCGGACTTCCTGTATGAAGCTGTCTTCGTACCGGAAGGAATGGAACCGCCTGCGCGGGACATCATAGAGAAGCCCGAATTGCGCGTGTACACGGATGATTTCGGTTTCCGGAAAGGCGATCACTGCCTGGTGGCCGATTTCGGGGGCAAGGTGGTCGGAGCGGTCTGGGCAAGGATCATGGACGATTACGGACATGTGGATGATGAAACGCCGTCTCTCGCGATTTCATTATATAAGGAATATCGCGGCCAGGGCATCGGTTCGCAGCTTATGGTGAAGATGCTCGAACTGCTGAAATGGCAGGGCTTTGAACGGGCGTCCTTAGCGGTTCAGAAAGCGAATTACGCTGTGAAAATATATAAGGATATCGGATTTAAGACGGTTGATGAGAAGGCGGAAGAATACATTATGGAGTATGAATTATAAGGAGAGATAAAACAATGAACCTGAAAACACAACTTGAATCCGTCATGCAGCAGGCCGTGGAGAGCTGCGAGGTGGCGGGCGTGAACCTTCTGGTGGAGAAGGACGGAGAGGAGATCTGTTACTGTGAGGCCGGAATGGCCGATGTTAAGAAGCAAAGGCCCATGCGCCGGGATACGATCCTGCGGCTCTATTCGCAGACGAAGCCTATTACGGCGGCAGCGGTGATGATCCTGATGGAGCGCGGGATCATTGATCTCTGCCAGCCGGTGTCGGATTTTTTGCCGGCGTATGGGAAGCTGGAGGTTTGGGAGAACGGAAGCCTGCGGCCGGCGCAGACGCAGCTTCGCATATTCGATCTTTTGAAAATGACTTCGGGCCTGCTGTATCCGGATATGCAGACCGATGCCGGGCGGCATTCGATGGCTGTTTTTCTGGAAATGGACCGGCGGCTTTTTACGGATCACGCGATGACCACACGGGAAGTGGCGGACGCGCTGGCGGGCGGCGGTCTGGCTTTTGAACCGGGCAGCTCGTGGCAATACGGCACTTCGGCCGATGTCCTGGGCGCGGTCGTGGAAGCAGCTTCCGGTATGCCGTTCGCGGCATTTCTTAAGAAGGAGCTGTTCGATCCGCTCGGTATGGAGGACACGGCGTTCTGGGTGCCTGCGGATAAACAGGACAGGCTCGCGTCGGTCTATGAGACGGTGACGGAGCCGGACGGAACCCGCGGTCTGCAGCTTTATACAGGCAATCATCTGGCGATCCGGAATGATATGAAGGAGGAGCCGGCGTTTGCGTCCGGCGGCGCGGGACTGGCTTCTACGCTGGATGATTATATGAAATTCGCGCGGATGCTGATGAATGAAGGCGCGGTGTGCGGCGCGGGAACTGCGGGCGCGTCCCGGCAGGACAGCGCGGGAGCGGCGTACGACGAGAAGGTTCCGGAGAAGCCGCAGCAGGACAGAGAGACTTCTGGGCGGCAGGACAGCGCAGCGCCGGATGGCGCAGCGGTTGGTGGCCGGATTCTCCGCCCCGCGACGGTCCGCTATATGATCACCGGAGAACTGACGGACGCCCAGCAGAAGGGCTTTGACCGCTGGCAGAATCTGGAGGGCTTCAGCTACGGCAGTCTGATGCGCGTCTGCAAAAATCCGTCCCGCGCCGGGTTTGCAGCCCGGCAGGATGAGTATGGCTGGGACGGCTGGCTGGGCGCGTATTTCGCCAATTTCCCGAAGGAGAGGCTGACGATCCTGATGGGAACGCAGAAGCGGGACGCGGGTACATTTGCGCTGACCAGGAAGCTGCGGAATATTATTTTGACGTCGCTGTCATGACAGTGTCAGGTTCAGTGAAGAAAATGGGATGATCGCGAACCGGGCTGCGGCTGACAATCGAGGATGGAAACTGCAGACTGCAGCCTGAATTTAGACGGAATTTCTGTAGGCTGCATTGTGAAGGGAGAGACGATTTAAGTGAAAACGGTGCGCGGGGTTATAGAAGTATTTTCTTGGCAGGAGATACTTTGACGACAGAATCAGGAGAGGGAAACGATGAACCAGAATTATAAACTGCTCATTTCCTACGACGGAACCCGGTATCACGGCTGGGAGGCCAAGCCGGATGCGGAGATGACGGTTGAGGGGAAAATGGAGACGGTGCTTGCGCGGATGGCGGGCCATCCGGTGAAGCTGACCGGCGCCGGGCGGACGGACGCCGGCGTTCACGCCAGAGGAATGGCGGCGAATATGTTTCTGGATATGGAGATGAGTGAGGAGGAGATCCGCAGCTATCTGAACCGGTATCTGCCGGAAGATATTTGTGTGCTTGAGGTGAAGAAGGTCTCGGAGCGTTTCCACGCCCGCTATAATGCCGCCGGAAAGACTTACCGCTACACTTGTTACTGCGGCCCTGTAAAGCCGGTGTTCGACCGCAAATATGTGTGCGTGCTGGAACGAGAACCGGATGTTGCGCGGATGCGGAAGGCGGCGGCTTATCTGACGGGGGAGCATGATTTTGCGAGCTTTTGCGGGAATCCGAAGATGAAGAAATCTACCGTGCGCACCGTCACATCCATCGAGATTGCGAGGAACGGTCCCTATTTCTACTTTACATATCAGGGCGACGGATTTCTGAACCATATGGTGCGTATTCTTACCGGGACGTTATTGGAGGTCGGGTATGGGATGCGCTCGCCTGAGAGCATGACGAAGCTTCTGGATGCAAGAAACCGGGCGGAGGCCGGGTATTTAATGCCAGCGAGGGGATTGTGCCTGATGGAGGTTTATTATTCCTGAAAGATTAGGCGCAACATATAGAGACGGGAAAAATAGGATGACAAATACGGACAGAATGCCGGTGACGCTCTGTTCGCATGGAAGGCAAAAGGGGCGGTCAGTGTCCGACCCGGAAAGGGAGGCAGTTTAATATGTTATATGCTGTAAAACCGCCGTCGCCCAGTATCACGAATGTTCGGCGTGAGGGCGGCAGGCTGATCCTGGAATCAGAGCTTTTTTTGACGGTTCTGGAGCCGAAAGCCCCGGGGATTGTTCATGTGACGGTCACTCGTGAGAAAGAGCTTTCGGATATGATGCGGCCGGGGATCGTTGTGACGCCTGCGTATATGGACTGGACATACGAGGAGACCCCGGACGAGATCATCCTGACGGCCGGCGGGACAGTTCTGCGGATCCTGCGGGAAACCGGTTCTTTCTCGTGGTACGATGAAAGGGGCCGTCTGCTTCTCGCCGAGACGGAAAAGGACAGCAAGGTTCTTGAAAAATTCCCGAAATACCGGATGGTCGCGGCGCGCACCGAGCGCCTGAAAACATCCGACGGTGAAAAAGAGATCATCCGGGAAGCAGAGCGTGTCGAAGACGGTTTCAGTTATCATGCGACGCTGAATATCCGTTTTCAGGATGGCGAAGCGATATACGGCTTCGGGCAGCATGAGGAAGGTTACGGCAATCTTCGCGGAAAGACGCTCTATCTCTATCAGGAGAACCGGAAGATCGTTGTTCCGATGATGGTTTCAAGTCTGGGCTATGGGATCCTGATGGATACATACAGTCCGCTCATTTTCAGCGACGGCGGATCCTGTCCGAATGAAAGGAAAGCTGTCGGAGACGGATCTTATCCGCGTGCAGAGAATACGTTCGGGGACAGAAAGCCTGTATTGCAGCGAAATACAGGAAACGATGCTGCCGGCGCTTCTGCGCTTTTCTCTGCTGACGAGACTTCTGCCTTCCCGGCGTACATTTACTCCGAGGCGGTGCCGGAGCTGGATTTCTATTTCATAAACGGCTGCACGATGGAAGGCGTCATCCGGGGTTACCGGTATCTCACCGGCGGCGCGGCGATGCTGCCGAAATGGGCGTTCGGTTATATCCAGTCCCAGGAACGCTATGAAACGCAGGGGGAGATCGAGCGTGTGGCCGCCGAGTACCGAAAAAGAGGAATCGGGCTGGACTGCATGGTTTTGGACTGGTGCTCCTGGGAGGATGGAAAATGGGGCCAGAAGACCTTCGACGCGAAGCGTTTCCCGGATCCGGCCGGCATGGTGGAGCGGCTTCACGGGCAGCATACGCATTTTATGATTTCCGTCTGGGCCAACAGCGATCCGGGCTGTGAGAATTATGAGGAATTTAAGGCGGCGGGACTGTTCCTGCCGGGGCAGAACATTTATAACGCCCTGTCCGCGGCCGGACGGGAAATGTACTGGAAGCAGATGAAAGAGGGACTGTTCCGGTACGGGATCGACGCGTGGTGGTGCGACAACAGCGAGCCGGTCACGCCGGAATGGAGCCATGTGGAGCGCCCGGCGGCGCCGAGAGCTTATGACGAGTATGTAAGAACCGTCTCGGATCATCTTCCCGCCGAGCAGATGAACGCGTTCGGGCTTTACCACGCGCAGGGAGTTTATGAGGGGCAGCGGGAAACCACCGACTTAAAGAGAGTCTGCAACCTGACGCGCAGCGCCTGCGCCGGCTCCCAGAGATACGGCACGATCCTCTGGTCGGGCGATATCGCCGCGACGTGGGACACGCTGGCGCGGCAGATCGCGGCAGGTTTGAATTTCTGCGCTTCCGGCCTTCCGTACTGGACCACCGACATCGGCGCGTTTTTCGTCAAACGCGGGCTCAACTGGTACTGGCGCGGCGATTTCGAGGATACGGTCAAGGATTACGGCTACCGCGAGCTGTTTACACGATGGTACCAGTGGGGAGCCTTCCTGCCGGTCTTCCGCGGCCACGGAACCGACTGCCGCAGGGAGCTGTGGCTGTATGAAAATACGGAGGATGTGAAATTCTATGACGCGATCCTTAAGGCTAACCGGATGCGCTACCGGCTTATGCCGTATATTTATTCGGTCGCGGGGAACTGCTGGCTGAACGGCGGACTTATGATGGAGCCGCTGGCCTTTGGCTGGAGCGAGGACCCGATCGCGCTTGCGGTGAAGGATCAGTACATGTTCGGGCCGTCGCTTATGGTCTGCCCGGTGCATGAGCCGATGTATTATCTGCCGCGGTCGCAGCGGATCACGAAGGAACAGTCCCGCCGGGTCTATCTGCCCGAGACGCCGGGCGGATGGTATGATTATGAGACCGGCAAGCATCTGGAGGGCGGCCGGTGGATTTCTGCGAACGCGCCGATCGACCGGATCCCGGTGTTCGTAAAGGCCGGCTCGGTGATCCCGGAAGCGGATCCCGCGCTGTCCACGGAGGAGCAGAGCGGGGAGATCCGCATGAAGCTATATCCAGGCGCGGACGGTGAATTTATTCTCTATGAGGACGACGGCGACGGATACGGATACGAAAACGGCGAATACCGGCTGACCAGACTTTGCTGGAATGACGGAAGCAGAGAACTGACCACAGAGATCGTTCACGATTATGAGGGAGGGAAGCGGAAGTACAGCCTGAAAGAGCAGATATAGGCGGATCGGACCGGGTAAATCAGGCGTATGAGTTTGCAGAATGGAAATGAAGCTGTAACTTCAGGTTTGTGCCGTTTAGAGCTTTTTGACGGGAATTTGACGGGATTTTGTCGGGATTCAACTGTCGGGTTATAAGAAATCAACCTTCCGGTTACAGCATTCCCCGTTTGGTTTGTGTTCAGGAGACGCGTTTTTGCTTAAGATTAAGATACAACAAAGGCACATAGCAAAGGAGGATTTCACATGCTCGACACACTTGATGAACGCATCGCATTTTACCGCAAAAAATGCGGACTTACGCAGGAGGAACTGGCGGAGAAATGTTCCGTCACGCCGCAGGCAGTTTCAAAATGGGAAAATGCAATAACGTCGCCGGACATCTCGCTCCTGCCGCGGCTGTCGGAAGTTTTCGGCGTCAGCTGCTCATAATTCCGCGCTTTCTTCTGCCGATCGGACTGCGTGCCGCCGTCCGCTTCGGAGGCGAGGAGATGAGCGGCAGTCAGAAAGCGCTCTTGCTTGCGCTCTCGAAAGCGGTGCGCAAAATGCACTGGCGCCGCTACCGGGGTCTTGAGCTCGTCCGCGTCAGCGTATCAGACGGCACGGAGGTCGTCATAAAATTGTAGAAATGAATTGCTGAGTGTTCATAAGGCAGTAAAAAATGCAGAAAGCGGCATGGTTCTGAAAACAGGGACTGCGCCGCGCCAGACCTGACGCGATTTCTGTCAGAAAATGTAAATGGGGGATTGATTAATTCCGGGAAGTCCACTATAATATGCCTTGTTTCTTTTTAACCCCCAATAAAAAGACAAGGAGAATCGTACAATGGAAAACAAAAACGGACTTTCCGAGGAGGCATTTCAGTTTGAGGGAAAGATGCCTCTGTCCCAGGCGATCCCGCTGGGCCTGCAGCACGTGCTGGCCATGTTCGTGGGAAACCTGACGCCCCTTCTGGTGATCACCGGCGCCTGCGGACTGGCGGGCAACGCGGAATTCGCGGACCTGCGTGTGGCGCTTCTGCAGAACGCCATGCTGGTGGCCGGTATCGTGACTCTGATCCAGCTGTTTTCGATCGGACCGATCGGCGGCAAGGTGCCGATCATCATGGGTACCAGCTCTGGATTCATCGGCGTGTTCAGCGGCGTGGCGGCTACCATGGGCAGCGGCATCCTGACCTACGGCGCGATGATGGGCGCGTCTCTGCTGGGCGGACTCTTTGAAGGCGTGCTGGGCTTCTTCTTAAAGCCTCTGCGCAAGTTCTTCCCGCCGGTCGTTACGGGCACCGTGGTGCTGTCCATCGGACTTTCACTGATCTCCGTCGGAATCAATTCCTTCGGCGGCGGCAATACGGCCAAGGACTTCGGCTCCATGGAGAACCTCCTGCTGGCGACCTTCGTGCTGGTGGTGATCCTGGTCGTGAAGCACTGCACGAAAGGCTTCTTAAGCTCCTCGGCAATCCTGGTAGGCATCGTGGCCGGATACATCGCCGCGGTGATCATGGGCCTGGTCCTTCCGCACACCGCGATCGACGCGGAGGGCGTGGAGTACACCAAGTCCTGGGTCCTGAACTGGAGCCAGGTAGGCACCTCGGCCTGGATCGAGATCCCGAAGCTCATGCCGGTGAAGCTGGTCTTCGACCTGCGGGCGATTCTCCCTGTCATGATCATGTTCATTGTGACGGCGGTGGAAACGGTGGGCGATATCTCCGGCGTGATCGTCGGCGGTATGGACCGTGAGGCAACGGACGACGAACTGGCCGGCGGCGTGATCTGCGACGGTATCGGTTCCTCCATCGCGGCCCTGTTCGGCGTACTGCCGAATACCTCCTTCAGCCAGAACGTAGGCCTGGTGGCCATGACCAAGGTGGTCAACCGCGGCGCTCTGGCCTGCGGCGCCATTTTCCTGGTTCTGTGCGGCCTCGTTCCGAAGCTGGGCGCGATCATTTCCATCATGCCCCAGTCGGTGCTGGGCGGCGCGGCCGTGATGATGTTCTCATCCATCGTACTCAGCGGTATCCAGCTGATCACGAGGAAACCCCTGACGGCCAGAAGCCTGTCGATCGTGGCGGTGGCTCTGGGCGTCGGCTACGGCATGGGCGCCAATACGGGCATCCTGGCCCATACGCCCCAATACGTTCAGCTGATCTTCGGCGGCTCCGGCATCGTGCCGGCGGCCATGGTCGCGATCATCCTGAATATCGTGCTTCCGAAGACCAGGGAAGATCTGGAGCAGGAAGCGGCGTAGGATGCAGAGAGCGCGGGAAAACGGCGAGCGCTTTTTTGCAGGTTTAGAGAATATGAAATAACTGTAATGCGGACAGATTGGCACTGACACTCTGTTCTCAGGGAAATATGCAGGCGTGCTGCGGCACCGGGAATTCCGGGCGGGCACGCCTGTTATTTCTATACGGGTTGATCATCACAGGCGCATGTTTCCATTTGCCCACACAGCATATCATAAAAACCGAAGCGTTTATAAAACGGTTTCAAATTCGCTTCATAAATTACTGAAATCATGCAGATACGCTTTTCTTTCAGATATTCGATCATTTTATCCATCAGGGCTGTGCCGATCCCTTTGCCCTGATAATCCGGACAGACCATTAAATCCTGAATATAGGCGTCGGTCACTCCGTTCGATACACTGTCAATATACCCGATCAGCTTTTCATTTTCATAAACTGCAATGTGGTAATAGGATGTCATCAAAGGGTTTGCGTATTCTCGTTCCATTCGGTTCCAACCCACAGATTCACGCAAATCCGCCAATTCTTTTACGGATACTTGTTCGTTGAATTTGTATATCAATCTATTTATCCTCCATGTGGAAAAATTGTATTGCTATATTACGAGTTCTTTTATCAATATATTTCTTATTCGGCTGAAAATAGACAATTAAGAATTGTTATTTTCAATAAATCGATCCATATCCTGGCATATGATATTTTCAATCGCCAGCAGAGGGGCCTCGATCATAGATATGTTGTTAAGGTTTAGAATTACTTCGATTCCGTCAGAGTCAAAAAAACGGACAATTAAATCATCCTGTTGAAGTTCACCGAATTCATAGGCAGATCGGACAGCACATGTAAATGTTTCGCTGTCATCCGGATTTATCATGGCAGAAATGCATTTTGAATTATTAACTGCACAATACAATACATTACCGGATGAGATGAAAACAATGTTGCCGGAGGCGGAAGAAATAGCAAGGCGGTTGAAGATATTTGATGAATGAAAGAACTGCCGAATTTACAACTTCCATGTTGACTATTTGTATAGATTCAACAGTTGGTTAAAAAAATAGATCCTCCGGCGTATCGATGTCTTTCAGCTCCATCGCAGAGGCGGCCTCGATCAGGCGCACCTGCTGCGGGAAGGCCTTTGCTATCCAGGCGCCGCCTTTGTCCTGCGGAAGATCTTTTAGCGCCGGGAAATGTTCCTTCGGGAAAATAATGGGGTTGCCCGGTGCGCTTTCGTATGCGAGGCGGTAGATGAACCGCGGTTCTGCCAGAAAAGCGCGGGCCATCCGCTCGATGGTTTCACGAGACAGCAGGGGCTGGTCGCAGGCGCAGAACATACAGCCGTCAGGGAGAGACAGAGCGTCGAAAGAACGATCACCGGAAGGGAGGCAGGCGCCGCCGGGCAGTATGCCGCCGGCGGTAAGGCAATCGCCAGGAATGTCGGGGGCGCCGCCGGGCAGTATGCCGCTGTCTGCAAAACTGTCATTGGCGTGCGAAGCGGTATTTCCATGCGAACAGAGCGCCAGCGACGATATATTCGTATCGGCATCCGCATCGGAATGCCTTTCGCCGCAGACTGCTTCCACCCCCAGGCGGACGGTATCGCTCCGGTACGGGAATGAATGCAGAACCGTCTGGATCCCCATTTCTTCGCACAGCTTAGCGATCTCCGGGTGTCTGGTCACGACGACGCGGCGGGAGAACAGAGGCAAGTCGGTGGCTTTCAGGATCCGGCAGATCAGCGGCTCTCCGTGAAACGGCGCCAGAAGCTTGTTGCCGCCGAAACGCTGTCCCAGGCCGGAGGCCATGAGGACGCAGGCAAGGCGGGGATGTGCTGCTGTATTCGATGTTTTCTTTTCAATCGAGTTAGTCTGTAAGGCAAGCCAACGGCTGCCTACTTCCGAATTAATCTGCGGCGAGAGATGTCGGAGTTTTTCTTCCGAATTAATCTGCGGCGAGAGATGCCGGAGTTCTTCTTCCGAATTAATCTGCGGCGAGAGATGCCGGAGTTCTTCTTCCGCGTTAGCCTGCGGCGAGAGTCGCCGGCAGTTTTCTTCAGCGTTAGTCTGCGAGGTGAAACGCCGACAGTCGGCCTCCTGCGTTTCATCACAAAAAACCTCGCGGTAGATCTCCAGATTCGCCCGATAGCAGGCGTCCCGGTAGGTCTTATATTTTTCAACAAAATCCCGCGCCCCGGCGGTGAGCCGGCTTCCGCCGCCTCCTTTGCCGCCGATGGTCCGCTCGGTCAGCGGAAATCCCAGCGTTTCTTCCGCGTGCTTTAACAGATGCAGGGCTTTGGTGTAGGCCATCTGCATTTCCTGGGCGGCGGCGCGCAGAGAACCGGTGCGCTCGATGCCTTCCAGCAGACGGCACGGGCCTTCGCCGAAAAATTTGTCTCCGTTATCGTCTTTCAGAAAAACGCGGGTCGTCGGGTACATGGCTGACTCCTTTGCTCTGTATGCGTTCCAATGATACCGGTTCAAATGCTGCCGTCAGCTCCGGCGTTCCTTTCTTCCCATCCGGACTTTCAGCAGGAGAAGCGCAAAGGCCGCGCCGCAGGCTTCTCCAACCGGCAGGGCGCTGGCCAGGCCATTTTCCCCCGCAATACGGTCCAGCAGGAACATAAACGGGATGTAGAAGACCAGCTCCCTGACCACAGCGTGCAGCAGGGTCCCGAAGCCGTCGCCCATGGCCTGCATGCAGTAGGACGTATGGTAGTTAAGGAACTGGACCGGAGACGCCACGCAGCGGATCCGGATAAAGACAACGGCAAAGCCGATCGTAACAAGCGCCGCTTTCACGTCCCCCGCGGAGGTGCTTAAGAAGATCCGTACCAATGGAGCCGCGAACGCCTCAAACAGCGCCAGGCTCAGCAGGGAGATCCCCAG
>CANPYE010000076.1 GCA_947588005.1 uncultured Lachnospiraceae bacterium
TTGTACAGACATGCATAACCGCTCACCTTGTAGAACGTATCGATATCCAGGCTGTCATTCGGAGACTTATACTCCATTATATTATGTCCCCGGAATATCCTTCCTACTTCATTGTCAATGTGTACGTCACTGCTTTTCTTGATCACCAGCAGATCGATCTCCAGAGGCTTCGTATTCAGGTTATATTCCTTCTCATACTGCAGACCGGTGCGGTACTCCCGAAGTTCCAGCTCCAGCGCCGCCACGAAGCCCGGATGCCATTGTACTTTCCTGTCGCCCATAAAATCCCCCCTTGCAGCAGTCAGTATATGTCTCCGTCATCTTTGCCTCTATTATACTGCATCCAGGCTCCTCAATGCAATGATTTTTTGCGCTCAACCTGCCCCTTCTGCCTATTCTCTCCAGATCCCGTTTCGGTTCACGTAATACTCTCCGATCCATGTATTCGTCTGCAGCGAACCTCTGGTACCGTCCGATTCTTCCTTGAAATAGTACCAGCTTCCGTCAATCTGCTGCCAGCCGGTGACCATATGGCCCTTTAATCCATCCGATACAGGGCTTAAATAGTACCGGTTTCCGTCCGTATCCGTAAACCACCCGGTCACCATGTAGCCGCTCTCGTCAAAATAGTACCACTCCACTGCGCCTCTGTATGGCAGGTAGCACCACTGTCCCGCGGGCCATGTGCCGTCCGGCAGACGGTACCACCAGCCAGTCTCATTCTGTACCCAGAACGTGTCGCTGTACAGGGACATATCACCATTGTAAATGAGCGGCGGATTCTTCGTCGGGATACTGTTTCCGGAGGAAAAACTTCCACTGCCGGAGCTGCTGCCACTGCTGCTGCTACTTCCAGAACCGCTGCCACTTCCAGAGCCGCTTCCGCTGGTGCTGCCGCCGCTGCTTCCGACATTCATTCGGAAGTTCTGGGCGGTACGCTTTAATATTCCAACTGTCTCCACGCTGCCCGTACTGCCGGAGCCGCCGGAACCGGACGTTCCGCCGCTCTGCCTCGTACGGAACTCGGCCGCGATCGTGTTATTGCCGTTCAGGTTCGCCTTCGTGCGGAAGGTCTGCGCCCGGACCGTGATCCTGGTGCTGCCGCTCTCCACCGTGTAATCCGCTTCACGTACCAGTTTCTGGCCGTTCAGCCACACGTCCACGAACTCCGCATACTCACCGGACGATACAAACAGCTGGTCGCTGATCTCGGACAGGACATAGTCGTGCGAACCAGCGGCTGTCTCAGTACCAATATAGGTCTCCACTTCATACCCCTCATCCGAAGCGTTGAATACCGTATTGTTTGTATTGTCCTGCACGATCAGCGTGAAGTCCCTGACCGAATCCTCCTGTCCTTCCTGGCTGTAGGACACTGTTACCGTAAATGGAAATTCTCCGGTTACAAGCGGCGTACCGTATATTTCTCCCGTCGTCTCGCGCAGGGTCAGTCCGTCCGGAAGTTCCCCGTCCGTGATGCGGAAAGTAACCTCGTTCGTCTCATCCATATTGTTTGTTGCAATCATGTAGGAATACGGCACATACTTTACAGCGGGATCCAATTCATCTGTCTCAATATCAGAAGCTCCGCTGTAGCCGGTCAGCCTGATATATACCGGATCCTGTCCGTCGGCAGTAACCGTCAATGTTCCGGAAATGGGCCCGTTTGACCATGCCCATTCGCCAATATGAGCTGGAACCAGACGTATCTTTGCCAGACTGGTCATCTTCCCTTCCGTATTCAGATCAAACGCAGGAATTGTGTCATTGTCCGTTCCGCCTACTGTCCAGTAACTGTCAAGTTCTACATTTTGGGCATCCGCAGACAGTTCCGCCTTCAGACCGGTCAGCGGCGTGTCGCCCACATTGGCGATCAGGATATCATGTGCTGTGGAACCTTCATCAATATTCAGATACACCTCGCGCATATTCTCCCCGTCCGGCGAATCGTTCACCGGCCCGTTGACATAGAGCTTCGCTCCCCGTTCCTTCTTCACGAAATCGACCACATAGTTCTTAATCTGATCTCCGATGTGGGCGGTATACAGAACCGGCCCGCCGCTGAAATCCACCTGGCTCCTTCCTGATGTCTGCAATGACCCCGCGTTGACCTGAACGGAATCGGCGGTTTCAAAAATCGGACGGACGGAAGTCATATCGACGCTCGTATCGTTAATGAATACTGTCTGATAATCCCCGTTCAGAGAATCTAAAACCATCTGCAGTGAGTTTTCTACCACATAGGTCTTGCCCTCATATCCGGCCGCGCCGGTCATCTTCATCCACAAATCGGTCCCAGGATGTTCTGTTTCACCGGTGTATTCATGTGGTACAACAATAATATAACAAAGCACATAAGTTCCATCATCCAAAAATACCTGCAGAAAACTGAACCCATTATTACCTGCATTAAATATCGTTTTTCCCAAATCCAGCCCATACGGACAGACTGTTCCGTCAGGAAACGTAAAGCTATTTCCTTCCTTATATCCGCTCCCACTAGAGGAAAAGCCTCTTCCCACCATAACCTTCCTGATATGTTCACCCGTCAGACCAAAAAGAAATGTACCCGTTTCCGTATTTCTATCCCGGTTAAGTTGTAGCCTTATCCAGCTCCATCTTTCCCCTTTAAGGGACGTGTCGAGTTCGCCATCTATCTCCACAGTCCATTCATCATACGCTGCGATATTCTCCCTACTATTTTTCTTAGTATCTTTGACAATGTCCGTCAGTTCACCGTTATCATAAAAATATATCTTTGCGTCTACATCCGTATGCGCCTTTTCTTCGGGGCAGACCACAAAACGGATCCCCTGGATCCCCAGCATTTTACCCGTTTTCTTCTCTGTATACGTCACAAAGAAAATATTATCTGCATTCGGACTGATCTCCGAATTCTCCGGGAACAGATACTGTCCGGGATGTCCCGACCGCCTCACATTCTCCTCGCCAAGCATTTGCGAAGTCTGGGGATTTTGAGGAACCAGAGCACCGGAATTTACCTCAAGCCCAGAATAAATATTAACTTCAAGCTCCGGGTATCCGTCCGGCTTTTCGGATTCGTATCTGGACGCTATATAGGACTCAAGACCGAAATAATAAATCTTTCCATTCTCATAAGTTTCTGGCACGAAAAAGATCGTATTAAGCGAAATACCATTAACCGTTCCAGACGCCCTCGACAGTATCTCCTTCGCCTTAACACGCTCCCGTTGTCCCTCCGCATTTTCACTGTAAAGCAGATACTCTATCTGTTCATCTACCACGGAACTATATACTGTCACATGGTACCAGGTCGCGGACGCGTCCAGCTGTGTGCCCTTCCCCACGATCAGCTCTAACGTGATCACATCGGAATCGCTGCTCCACATATCGCGCAGATCAACGCTGCCGCTTCTGTCCAGAAGCTGGAACCCGCCGATCGGGTTCAGCTCCTCATCCGTGTAGGACGCAAAATTAAAGTCTTCAATACTCAAGTAATAATCCTCAAACGTCAGCCCCGGCGTCATTCCCATCAGAATCTTCGCCTCATCCGGCACCTGGATACTGCTGCCGTCCGCCCGCTTTAAGCGCGACAAAATATCCGTCACGGAAATATTTGTTAATCCGTCATAAGAATAATCCTGCAGGAACAGATACGCGTTCTCCTCCTTATGTGGCGGCAGCAGCGACATCACCGCCGGAATCTGGGAATTATCCACTTCATCTTCCGGCTTAAGCGCATTCGAGCCGGATGCCGCCGGCACACTCTCCCCGGTCCCCTGCCCGTTCTTTTCTTCCGTATTGCCAGCCTGTTCTGTCTCCGAATCCGGCTGCCTTACTTCTTTGGGCGCAGTCGTCCCCTGTTCCTCTGCCCGTGCCGTCATTCCCGGCGAAAAACAGCTCAGCGCCGTGAGTGTAAGCGCCAGAAGCATTGCCGCTTGTCTCTTCATTTTTCTCATTCTCACCGTCTCCTTTAATCGTTCTTTTCACGAGCCATCCCAATCAGCTCGCCGATATCATAAATGCGGGATTCCCGCACATGACCGGTCGGATAGTCAAAATACAGCTTTCCATCATACACATCGCAAAGATACGGAAGCTCCGCCAGCACCTCGCACTGCCCGTTCAGCAATTGTCCGTAAAAATATCCGTCCGCCGTCGTATACTGCGTCACGATATAATCCCCGGTCTCCGTCACGTACGTCAGATACGCGTCCTTTTCCAGCTCCCGCACCAGCCGTCCGTTCTCCCTGTCGTAGGCCGCCGGAGTTCCGTGAAGCGGCGAGGTGATCCGGAGACTGTCTGTAAAAAATTCTTCATACATATCCGGATCCGGCGCGCCGCCGCTCTGCTCTCCCAGCAGCGCGCCGTCCGCGGCGCTATAGGAGCGGATAAGCCCGTCATTATAGATCACTTCCAGCCGGGAGCCGTCCGCATCCCGCCGGTACTGCTGGTCATAGACCTGCTCCGCGTCCGGAATATCCACCTCCGCGATCAGCCCGCCGTCCAACCCGTACAGCCGGAACTGATCGTAGGCGAACAGCATCATCGTCTTCCCGTCCGCGCTCAGCCGCGCCTCGTCGTGCACATACGACGAATCATAGGAAAATACCTCCGTTTCCGGATAATCGATGTATTTCATCACGCGCACCAGCGGGGAATCCATGCTTCCGACTAACGCCACGCCTTCCGCCAGCCGGACGAAATCGCCTCCGTATTCCTTCATGTGAGTGGACATCAGATTCGCATAGCGGTCGTAGAACATAAACTTGTCCTCCGACGCGATCAGCGTGTGCTCGCCGCCCCTCGCAAACCGCAGGATATCGTCCGGCGTCGTCACCAGCGGCTCCTGCTCGCCCGTCACCGGGTCGATCTTCACCAGCAGATTTTCCGTCTGCACATAGATACCGGTCTCGTCGGTCTCCACGCCAAACGCCTGATCCGATTCGAAACCGCCGGTCTGCACCATATTCTCCGTATCGATCACGCTGAAAACCGAATCCCCCGGCCGCGTAGCAGAGAATGCGAAATACTTCTGATAGAAGCCTCCTTCAAAATGCGTATAGCCGGATCCCGGATCAAAAAGAATGATATCGTCATCCGGATTCTCCAGATCAAATACCTGCAGGGAGCCGTCCGCGAAGCTGACGCCCAGAAGCGAACCGTCTTCATTCAGCGCCAGAAGATTATCCCGCGGATTGGCAAAAATATCATTTACCGTGACGCTCTGGCTCCGCCCGCCGAAATCGACCGTCTTCACCAGCTTTCCATCTGCGGTATCATAAAGCGCCGCAGTCTGTTCGTCGCGGTACACGGCCGCCGCTTTCTTCCCGTCCCCGGATACGGCGATGGCCGTCGCCATATTTCCCGTCCATATGATCCGGTCACCCGCTATATCATAAGCCGTGATCCCATCCGCTCCCGCCAGCAGGATCGTATCCGCGTCCAGATAATGGACCTCGTCAAGCGCCGACTCCGCCGCCGGCAAAGTCTTAAGCACCTGCACCGTCTCCGTATCGATCACCGCCGCCTCGTAGGCGTAGATACACACCGCCGTCTTCCCGTCCGGCGACAGTTCCATCGTAAGCGGCGCCGACGGCAGATTCACCGCTCCCTGCGTCTTATAGCCGTCGTAGAGATCGTAAACCGCCAGCGCATCCGTCAGCGCGCTCTGCGCTGCCGCGGTATAGGGCGGCTCCAGAATACTGCCCGTCCGTTCCGGCAGCGCCTGCAGAGCGTAGTCAATCGCAAGGGCGGAATCGCCGGTTTCGAGGGCGTTGCGGGAATATTCGGCGAGCTTCAGCCAGTTCTCGGTGGTTTGCATGCGCTTGAGGCCGATGAAGGATGAGGCAGCTCCGCTGGCAAACAACAAAGCAAATGCCGCCCCCGCAACATGGTTCCGGCGCTTCAGCCGCTTCATGCGCGGATCGTTCTCCCACAGATGCGTGAAATCGTAGAGCATCTCCGAAGCCGTCTGATAGCGCAGATCCGGATTGGGATTCATAGCCTTCATGATGATCTTCACAACCGGAGGGCTAAACTCCTTATCCGAAAGCGCTTCTACTTCCTTTGCGTTTCTGGCCGGCCGCCGGCCGCTTAAAAGATGATATAGCGTAGCGCCGGTACTGTAGATATCAGAACGGACATCAGGAACTACGATCTTTTTCCCCGAAAAGGAAGATTTGCCACTCGTTCCGGACATTTTCGACGCATAAACGCCGGCTGCCAGAGGATTCAGTACTCTTGGCATGGTAACTGTGGCATCATTTTCTGCCAAAACAGTTTCCACTGCCTCATCACACGATCCCTGATCTATAAGCGTAATGGTTTCGTCAGCCGCTCCGATCACGGGTCCTGTTCCGGATTCTGTTTCTCCATCTGTAGAAAAGTCGAGTCCGTAATGCTCCGGCGACGCATAACCGGCGCTGCAGCCAATTATATTTTCCTCTCCCAGAGCGAGCGTAATGTTAAAATCAATTAAGCAGATGTCGTTATTCGGCCGGCGCATCAGATTAGCCGGCTTGATATCGCTATGAACATAACCTCTTGGAGGATCGCCGTGCGTCGGACTGTGCAGATATTCAAGAGCTTCCAGCAGCTGAACCGCCCAGCGGATCACCTGCGGCTGAGAGAACCTTTCTCCACGCCGCAGCGGCCTGTCCAGACTTTCCCCATCAATATAATCCATAACCGTATATACGGTTCCTTCTTCGGCAAAATAGTCGTATACAGTCGGAATATACGGATGCTTTAACTCTTTTAAGACATCGACTTCCCTTCGCAGGAATTCTTCGCGGGTCGTGATTTTCCGTTTATCAGCCTTCAGAACTACTTTTTTGTTAAGACGCAGATGCTTCGCCAAATAGACATTTCCGCCGCCTCCGGACCCCAGTTTCTCCAATACTTCGTAAGTCGATGCAACAATCTTAGCCATGTTTTTTCTTCCTTTTCTTCCGCAAGCCTGTACCGTATTCATGATCAAGCCGCGATTCCAGCCGCAAAAACTGAATCTTCGAAATCAGAAGATATAGAACCGCTGCCGTCATCGTGATGCCTGCTAAAGCCGCGCCTCCATAACACAATAGTTCATCTGTCAGCCATTCCATAATCATTCCTCACATATTCTGTACAATCATCCACAGCAGGACCGCCACAGCGCCTGCGCTGATGCAGCAGCCATAACTGAAATACGCCGACTTCTCCTGCGGTTGGTACATGGAAAACGTCCTGGTCAAAAACATATTGACCAGATAATTCCATAGAGAACGCAATGCCCTCCGTCCATCTTTCCTGACAAGCATTAAAAGGAAAGCCGTTACCCCTCCAAAAAGCACCGAAAGAACCATGGTATACAGTCCAAAGCGCCAGCCGCCAACTGCTCCGACAGCCATATAAAGCTTTACATCCCCGGCTTTTAATGCTCCGATTATATAAAGCGGAAAAAAAGCAAAACCCAGAATCATTCCGCCAGCCCATGATGCCACTCCCCTAAGGCCGCCGAGCAGAAGATTCATCCACAAACCGAATGATATTGCGTCAAGCGTAAGAGCATTAGGAATCTTCCGGCTTGTAATATCCGTATATCCTCCCATACAGGCAATAATCATCGCCGTAGTCGGAGGCAGCCAATTTCTAACCATTTCCCACATTGCCGGTTTCTCCTTCCATAGATGGACTTCTCCATTCAGGTTTCCCCAACTTCAGTTATTACCACAGTCACATTATCAGATGCTGTTCCCGGCGGAATGCTCTGTCTTAGGCAGGTCACTTTTTCCTGACAGCCCATTGTCCGATCCCATAGAACCTGTGCTATCCGTTCCCTGCTTACGCAATTATACAACCCATCACTGCAGAGAAGAAAACGATCTCCCAACGCCAACCGGCCTGCAGCAGAATGAGTCTCCGGTATTTCAAACATTCCAAGACACATAGTCAGAACATTCTTTCTCTCTGAGCGAAGCGCTTCTTCTTCCGACATCTTCTTCTCGCGGACCATTTTTGCCACCAACGACTGGTCTTCTGTCAACTGACAAAATTCCGTTCCTCTAGCAAGATAGATTCGACTGTCACCCAGACTCTTAACGAAATATTCGCCGCCGTACATAAACAGAACGACCAGCGTTGAACCTGCACTGCACTGCATCTGATTATTAAACCGACGTATCTCTTGATTGATATCCCATATTTCCTGACTTAAAAGCTCATCCAGATCTTCCCGGCTGTCTCTCCCGGCCTGTACCATTTGCGGAAAATCTTCCTGCCACCATTCAGCAAATCGAGAAGTAATGCACTGACTAACCTGGGCGCCAAAGGAGAGTCCTCCCATTCCGTCGGCTAATACAAACAGTGCAGCAGGAGTGCCCCCGATACTGCCGGACACGCACAGGCAGCTGTCCTGATTCTCCTTTCTTACATCTCCCCTGTCTGTAGACGCTCCATACACATAACTCCACATACATGCTCCTTTTTATGAAGAACACCTGAGAGTAAACTCGCTGTCTGCCAATCTGATCCTGTCATTATCATGGAGCGGATACGGTATGTTGCTGCTGATACGTTCACCGCTATTGATATAAGTTCCGTTCTTCGAATTAATATCCTTTACATAAAACTGTCCATTCTGTGCGATAAACTCCGCATGAATCTTGCCAACCCTTGGATTAGATATAACAAAATCTACCTGCCCCCGAAGACGGCCAACCATAACGCTGGGCTTATCAAGCGGAACTCTGGTAACAGTACCATTTTCATAATATTCAAGATACGCAGATATTCCCGCATTCTCAACATAAAGCTCTGTCTCAGCTCCCAGCTCCGTATCATTATTATCAGGATACGGATTATTCGCCTGCGGCTGCTGATACTGTTCCTGCGGCATCGGAATCGAGCGCGGCTGCGGCATCTGAATTGGCTGCGGTGGTACCGGAACTGGCTGCGGTTGGGCATTTCCAGGAGCTTCTTCCGGCACATTCCGCGAAACAGGCCTCGTCTCACGCTGCGGCACCGGAGTCCGTTTCGCCCCCGCCGGCATAGGTTTCTGTTCCGGAACCTTTTTAGGAACTGTCACATCTTTCTTAACTGAAGCGGACGGTTTCGCCGCCTTCTTATTTCCTTTGCCTTTCTTCGGCTGCCTGCCATTCACATACGCTTCCCGATAAAGAATAATCTCAGCTACCGCCACAACAATTACAACAGCCAGAATATTATTCACCACAATCGCGCCGGTCTCATCTGTGAAAAACCCAAAGGAGACAGCCGCGGCAATAGCCACCATCACCACCGCCTGTGGAAGAAGAAACTTCTTCTTCGCCTTTTCCGAATCAAATCCATCCTCGTTTTCTTCGACATCCGTTGTTTTCTCCGAAGCGGTCTTTTCCTTCCCGCTGGGACCATGCGGCGCCTTCCGTGTCTCTTTTTCTCCCCGCCGAATCGGAGGTTTCTGTCGATATTCTGCCGCGGCGGCCTGATCTTCTTCCGCAGGAGGCTCCGGTTTCGGATCCTGGCGTTTCAGATCAGGCTCCGGTATTTCCGCTTTTAAAGCGGGAATAGAAACCGGTTGAGGCGGCAAATTTGATTTTGAAGTCTCTCCCGTATATTGCTTCTCCACTGAAACAGATACCGATCCCAGAGTCGAAATGGGCTGCGAACCCAAGTGACGGGCTTTATTTTCAGCGTATCTGTCCACACACGCTTCCAGCGCATCCAAAGACAACGGTTCGCTGTTGACTGCTTCCAAAAGCGCCTGCACAAAGTTATCCCCAGACATCTCAATTTTTCCCTGCATAATCAGTTCAAGAATCAGATCTTTGATTCCTTTTCCTATGTTTCCAGTCACCGGCAGATAGACAAAATACGGTTCACAGTTTGATGGATTAATATAGATATAATCGGCCTCCATCACGAATCCTTCTGCCGGAAGCTGATATTCCCCGGCATCCCGCGCTGCAGATACCGCCGCTTTTACAACCTGAATGAATTCTTCCCGTTTTAATTTTCTTCTTCCCAGCACCTGGCTTAAAGGGACTCTGGACGTAATATTGTAATAAACCAGTATTTCCCCATTCAGAAGACGTTTCGAAACCGGAAGAATATGGCTGATCTCATTTGACGTAAGCATTTCCATCTGATAATTTACCATCCCCATTTCCGGCGTCAGCGCTATTGTCAGATAACTGGATGTTCCGATACTTTCGTATGATGTTTTCACTTGGTCTCTCATACTTTACCTCCCTCGTATTTTTCTATATAATATGGTCCTCAAAGGACAATATAGACTGTATGAACCGCCATGGCTGCCGTCAGAAACGGAACAAACGGAATCTCTGTCTTCATGGTCATCCTTCGGAAAAGAAGCAGCCAGAGTCCGTAGAAAAAAGAAAAAACCAAGGCAATCGTCACGATCTGCACCACATATGCCCATCCCGCTACCATAGCCGTCACACCTAAAAGTTCTGCGTCTCCCATACCCAACCTTCCCTTGGACAGCCATGCAATCGCTGCGACAAAAAGGAAAAGCACGCCTCCGGCTAAAAGCATGGAGATCAGCTTTTCCAGATCCATAGCCGTCGCTCCCAAAAGCATCTGCGCCGCAAAAAAACACACAAGCACTGTATCAGGAACAATTTTTTTCTTCCAGTCAACGACTGCCAAAAGCAAATAGGACGCTACCATATCCCACAGCCGAAGCATATACGCGCTGTGACCTGAGCAGAGCCATACAACGAAATTAATAATTACACATACGATTGAAACCAGATACAGACTCCCTCGGCTCCATATTCTGTAAAACGGCTTTTCCATTCCCTTCAGGACGTCTGCTGCATACACGATTCGCATACCGGTCAGCAACGGCACGAACACCCAAACAGCTATCAGCTCCGCAACCATACTTTCACCTAATCAATTTCCTTTGTAATGATCTTGATCTTCGGATAACGTGCCTGCACTTCCGCCACAGCTTCGTCATAAACGCTCTGGTCCACCGATCGGTCCTCTGTAGACGAGGGAATATAAACGATCAGCACATTTTCCCTGATATCCTCTGCCTTAACCGTCACACCATCGCAGGTACTTGTCTTATAATTCACGATATTCTCACATTCACTGCTGATTCTTCCCTTAATCCCGCTCTTGCTCTGGTAGCTTTTCATCCGTAAATCGATCGATACGGCAGCCGTGGCCTTTCTGCTCTCACTGTCATAAGCCGAATAAACCGGGAAATTGTCCGGCAGGTTTCTGGCGCCATCCTCTGATTGTATGATTTTTCCACGCTCGGTTGTATTTCGGTTATCCCAGACGCTGTCTTCTTTTTTCGCTCCGCTTCCTCCGCTGTGACGCTGAAATACAGTTTCTCCGTTCATCCCACGGACATACGCACGATTCATCAGATTCAAACTGGGCATGATGTTAATAGGAAAAATCGGCTCGATCGTATAACAGACTACCAGATCGATCGTTACGCCATCATCACAAAAACTCGATGCGTCCAGGTTAAGACCGCTCAGTCCGCCCTTCACCCGCAAAAGCTGCAGGCGCTGGTCCGCTGAATTATTCCGAGAATCCGCGCCAATATAACCCGCCATCATCGGCCGGACGACTAACTGAAATAACTGACTATTCGCTTCCCTAGTGGCTCCGCCTACCAGGACTGCTCCCACGTTTTTCAATATTTCGATCGGATCTGTTTCCCCTGTATAGGACCAGGACTGGACGCCCTGCATATTTCCATCCATAAACTTATTATACAGATCCACAACATTATCTACATCCGAGTTAAACTTCTGCGTACGTCCGGCCGCCGAACTCTGAAGCGTCGTATTCATCTCTGACAGCCCTGAAACCTGATAGATATAGGTATACATGGACAGTTCCCTGGCTGTCTGCGCCGCGGCATGCTGAATCAGACCATAGGTATAGACGATACGCATTATATACAGGATCGTTACGATCACCATCAGAAATAATGGATAGGTGAGCGCCGCCTCCAGTGTCAGAGAACCCTTCTTTCCTTTTTGCTTCCTCATATCTGCTCCTCTTAATATCCCATATATATGGAACTGGTAAACTGAAGCCGTCCCGTGTTTCCGCTTTCCTCATAAGTCGTCTGAAACGGCATTACCTGATTAAACAGATAACGCAGCGAAACAACTGTATCCGCCTGCATGTAGGTATAGGCTTGCGCCATCGAAAACGTTGGCTCTCCATTCTCCTTCATATTAAATTCGATCAGGTCGGCTGAACGCATTATGCGCTTATCGTCCCCCTTCAGGAGCAGAAGAATCAGCAGATAATCCTCGTATGTCACGAAAAAGCCTGTCTGTCCATAATGACTGATGAGGCCTTCCGTGCTGCCATTCGGAGATATCGTCAGCAGAACATTTTTTCCGGTCTTAAACAATGGAATCTTATACCCTTTGTTTATCAGATAATCCATCTCAATCAGCGTCTCTGCCACTGCCCATGCCGTCAGTATGATCCAGAAAAATACCGGTTCCGGCACAATTCCCAGGGTAAGGGCCGATGCCACAGCTCCCCCTGCATGACAGGAACCCTTAACAGCAGCGTTCAGATAAAGCGCAATCATATTATTTGCCATCCGCTCCGCGTAAATCGTCGCATATACGGCGCCCTCATTCGCTGCGTCCGTGCGATTTCCATAAATCAGATATTCGATTTCGCTCCTTAATACCGTTTTACGATCCTTTTTTGGCAGGAAACGCATATCCAGCTCACCATTTTCATGAGCATAACGCCATTCGGGCATATAGAAGCTGTTCTTCTCGGATTCCGGCATTTTAGATGAAAAATTCTCTACCCCTGTCATGCGGGTCTTAAAGGTTCCGAACATATAAGACAGGCTCAGCACATCGTCTCTCATCGTTTCCGCTATGTCAAGAATCATACTGTGCTTACCCTGGTTCATTATATTTTTAGTTGCTGACAGATCCCCGCTCTTATTATAAAACCCTAAACCCACATTGCTTCCTGGTTCCTGTATATAAGATGTTGACGGACGGTTGTTATAGTTATCTTCCTCGATCTCTCCTCGAGGCGCGCCTTTCTCGTTATCCGCCTCTGTTTTAATTTCCTGTCCAGACTGGTTTTCCGCAAAGCTGTTCAGATCCGAACTTCCGCTTCCCGGCTCAGGATTGGAAGCATATGTAGGCTGAATATTCTTCCATGAGGAGTTTTTTAATATATCCAGCGTACATTCCGTCCCCTTGCTCATACGGGACGCGATCGCTATTTTGTAAACGCCATCAAGCATTTTGAGAAGATCATCACTTTTCTCGGTCATCTCCAGGTTATAGAAATCATAATGATCATTCGTATAAGTTTCAGCTTCTGTCCCCGGTTCGGCTTCCGAATCAGCCTTCGGTTCGGACTCTCCTCCTTCATTCTTCTTCGCTTCTGCAGCCGCCTGCTCCGCGGCCTCCTTCTCCGCTTTTACACGCTTCGCATCCTCAGAAGCTGCATGCACAATCTGCGAAGTTGTCGCAAAAAGATCGTCCGGATCGATACTGTCAGCGTAAAAGGCCAGACATTTATCCTCCGTGATCTTTGTCAGTTCTGTCACATAATCCTCATAGGCTTCCTTACTGGCTGCAGCGTCTTCTGCCATTCCCTTTGCCGCCTCGCCGCCGCCTTCGTACTTGCTTTTGAAATCATCCAGCCGATTCACAGCGTTTTGGGCTTTTTCAAGAGCTGTCTGCGCAAGCGAGCGGACGTTCTGCGCACTATCCTTTAAAGTCCTGGCTTTCGGCGCCAGATCGATAGAATATAATTCTTCGAACCAAATTGACTGTTTTCTGGTATCCTCATCTATTTCTTCTTCCTGCGGATAAATATTATCATGCCGGATGACTTCCATATAAGCCTGCAGCCCCTTGGAATAATCCTTCAGGGTCTCCTCATATTCGCCAATATCCGTCATCAGCTTGTCAATTGCTTCACTCAGACTGCTGACCGCCTGATCCGCAGCCCCATTTTCTTCATCAACCCCCATCTTCTCATTCATTATATCCGAAGTATTCTCATTCTCTTTGGCCTGGGACTGCACCTCTGTCAGCTTGTTCAGAATGTCCATACGATCCAGAGCAACATAGATCCCTCTGAATTTGGCATACTCCACCATCTGCGTTTTAAGAACTTCTTTCTCTGCCAGCGGATACATGGTTTCCACGCTTGAAGCGCCTGAGTCCACCTGAAAATCGTACAGATTCAGGAAAGACGCGTCCGCATAGGACTCTGTGCCTGTTATGGCGCTCTTCATAAACTGCCAGATCATTTCCGAATATTCCTGATCATCAAGGCCGTACGCCATAAGCGTCGCGTCCA
>CANPYE010000077.1 GCA_947588005.1 uncultured Lachnospiraceae bacterium
GTCTCCTACCGTGACGATCCTGCCTGGTTCGAGTCCGCGTTTGTGGATGAGGAACAGCTGGAGCTGGCTTACGAGGAAGGCTATAAGGCCAGAAACAATAACGATTTCGCGGATCAGGTAACCAACTTCCCGTTGGGCGACGTCTTCTATGCAGTTGTTGTGAATAAGGAGATGAGCGTGTCTCAGGCGATCGAGGCCAACAAGCAGAAGGCTCAGGACGCCATCGACGCGGTGACCGGCGGTCAGCAGTAAAGAATCCTGTGCGGGCAGAGTGCTGTCAGTAATCTGTCCGAATATGGTAACCGAATGGTTCCGGCCAGGGATTTTCCGGCCGGAGCTTTTCGGGCCGGGATCAGAGGTTTGCCAGATTGGAAATGGTTCCGGCCGGAGCTTTTCAGGTCGGAATCAGAGGTTTGCCAGATTGGAAATGGTTCCGGCCGGTCAGCGGGGTGGCCGGCCGGAAACCGGCAGAAAGGCGCGCCGCCTGTCAGAGCGGATGGGCGGCGCGCCTTGACAATATATCTGTGACAGACGGGGAGCGGACCTTAGGCGGGAGGACTGCCTGAGGTCCGTGTCTGGATCAGGCCGGGAATCGATGGATTTGAGGCTGAGGGCTGGCAGGAAGGAGATTGGATATGGACAGATTCTTCGGACAGGATACGCCGTTCTTCCGTTTCATGACGGTGGCGGGCAACGTGATCGCGGTATCGCTTCTGTGGCTTTTGTGCTGCATCCCGGTGGTGACCATAGGGCCGGCCAGCATTGCCATGTACTACACGATGGTGAAAACGGTGCGCCACGGCGAGGGCTACGTGACCCGCGAATTCTTCGGTTCCTTTAAGCGGAACCTGAAACAGGGGATTTTGATGACGCTGATCTTCGCGGCGCTGGCGGCGGTGCTGGCGCTGGACCGGATCTATATTAGCGGTATGTATGAGCAGAACGGGCAGGCGCAGGTTCTGGGACTGAATATCGGCGGCCAGGCGGCTGCGGCCATGAGCCTGGGCTATACGCTGCTGATCCTGGTGGTTCTGGGCATATTCCTTTATATCTGGCCGGTCATGTCCCGCTTTACCATGGGAATGTGGGAGTGCTTTAAGCTGGCGCTTCTGATGGTATTTCGGCATCTGCCTTACACGGTGGCGTTCGCGGCGATGTGGGTGCTGTGTCTTTTCGGCGTCGTGCTGATCCCGGTGCCGCTGATCTTCGTGCTGCCGGGTGGCTGCTGCTTCGCGGAAACATTTCTGATGGAGAAGCTTCTTCGGAAATATATGGCGAAGCCGGAGACGGAGGAGGATATGGAGAAATGGTATTACCGGGATGAAAGGCAGAAGACGGATGCGGAGAAGGGGGGAGAGGAGAAGTGAAGAGCAGAGAAATACAGAGCGGAGAAGTGAAGAACTGGGAAGCAAAGAGCGGAGAAGTGAAGAACTGGGAAGCAAAAAACAGAGAAGTGAAGAACTGGGAAGCAAAGAGTGGAGAAGTGAAGAACTGGGAAGCAAAAAGCAGAGAAGTGAAGAACAGAGAAATAACAAGCGGGGAAGTAAGAAGCAGGGGAAATAGTGATAATCCTAAGAATCGGAGAGGACATGTCCATATAAATTTACGGAGACGCTATGTCAGCGCCGCGTTGGCGGCGTGCCTGCTGGCGGCGGGCATAAGCGGCTGCGGCAACGGCGGTGCGCCTGCGGAGACGGTGGGGCAGGCGGCGCCTGGGCAGGAAACAGCGGCCTCCGTGTTGACGGAGAACAGGTCTGCCGGAGATTCGGGAACAAACAGATCCGGCGGAGGTGGCGCGGCAGAGACCTCGACGGATGCTGTGGGAGCGAATTCTGCGGACGCGGCAGACGTTGCTGGTAGTGCGGGAACTGAGAAAAACGTTGGGGCAGCGGACAGTGGTGAGGCTGTGGGCGGCGATGGAAACGGAGCGGATGTAGGAGGTTCGGCGAACGCAGGGGGTAATGGAAGTGCCGCAGGAACGGATGGCGGGTCAAATGCGGCCGAAACCGCGCAGGCAGAGGAGCAGGAGGCAATTTCATATATGTTCGACGCATCGGAGATGACAACAACCGGCAAAGTAAAGCTGGATCATTCAATAAAAGGTTACACCGGTGAAGGTTACCTCACCGGGTTTGAGAACGAGGGAGACGGCTGCTCCTTCACCGTGGATGTGCCCTACAGCGGCAGCTTTGACATCCATGTGGTGAGCGCCGGTCTGGGCGGAGAGAAGATCAACGATATCCAGGTGGACGGCACGACGGTGGGTACATTTACCACGAAGGACGAGACCTTCGGCGAATCCGTGCTGCGGCGGGTCTATCTGGAGGCAGGAGAGCACAGCATCGGCGTCCACAAGAACTGGGGCTGGATCGCCCTGGACAGCATGACGTTCGCTTCGGCGGAGCGGCTGCCGGACAGCGCCTTTGAGGTGGAGCCGGCGCTGATCAACCCGAACGCCTCGCAAAGCACGGTGAATCTGATGAAATATCTGACGTCGATCTACGGCGAGTACACCCTGTCGGGGCAGCAGGCGGACAACGGTACGGCAAGCCCTGAACTGATTGCGATCCGGAACGCTACCGGCAGGCAGCCGGCGATATTGGGACTCGATCTCATGAACTATTCGCCGACCTTCGCCAGCCACGGGGCGGTCGGGAAATCCATCGAGCAGGCCATCGAGTACGATAAGCTGGGCGGGATCGTCACCTTCTGCTGGCACTGGGGCGCGCCGGACCAATACACGAAATCCGGAGCCCTGTGGTACAAGACATTTTACACGGACAGCACGGATATCGACTTGGCGGCTATCATGGACGGCAGCGACGAGGAAGGCTACGCGCTGCTTCTGGACGATATCGACGCTATCGCGGAGCAGCTTAAGATCCTTCAGGACGCGGACGTGCCGGTCCTGTTCCGGCCGCTGCACGAGGCGTCCGGCGGCTGGTTCTGGTGGGGCGCGGCAGGTCCGGAACCCTACAGGGAGCTGTGGAAGCTGCTCTACGACCGGCTGACCAGTGTCCACAGCCTCAATAACCTGATCTGGGTCTGGAACGGCCAGTCTGCCGACTGGTATCCCGGCGACGAGTATGTGGACATTATCGGCGAGGACATTTATCCGGGGAATTTCGTCTATTCCTCCCAGAGCGGCAAGTTTTCGGAGGCCGTCGAATATCCGGATCATTACCCGGAGACCGCCAAGATCGTGGCGCTTTCGGAGAACGGCTGTCTCTTTGATCCGGATCTGGCCTGGCGCGACCAGGCGCCGTGGGCGTGGTTCTGTACCTGGAGCGGCGAGTTCATGGCCGATAACGGCTACCACAGACTGTCCAACAAATATACAGAGGAATATATGGTTCAGAAGGTCTATAACCATGAGCGGGTCATCACGCTGGATGAGCTGCCGGACTGGAAGATCGGGGAGAATTAGAGAAGGTCATATAGCGGAAAGAGCGCCGGCAGCGCTCTTTCCATATATTGGTACAGAGATAAAGGTAAGCCTTCCAGATTTCCGCCAGATTACTTTTTCCCTTGATCTATCTGCGACTGAAGTGACCGGATCTGTCGGTTTTGTTCTTCTAACAACTGTTTAAACTGTGCAAGTTGCTTTGACTGATCTTCTATCACAGCGTCTTTCCGGTTAATCGTTTCCTGCATCTCGTCGATCATGTACTGCACCGTGTTGCGGTCCAGTTCCTGAAGCTCCTTCGAATACATCTCCATCACCCTCTCCAAGTTGCGGCACATCTCGTATACTTCTTCGTACATGGCCCGGAATTCCGGATACGCCGCGATTACCGCCTCGATCCACTCCGGCCCGTCCAGGGCCAGGAACGCCAGCCACGCGTCCAGCCTGCTTTTGATACCTCTATTTTGAAGGATTTCCTTCATGATGTCAAGCGGTATGAAGAAATATTCCTCCAGCAGCTCCAGTTCCAGCCCCGTATCCGAGGTCTGACGGAAATGGTGCAGGTATGTATCCGGGTACTTGTGGAATTCCGAAGGACTGGACTCGTACAGGACGATCGTATATACGGGCTTGACTGCCCGGTAATTCATCCGTTTCTTTTCCTGGGAGAAGCCGTCGCGAAGTCTCTTATACTGACGGAGAAGCATGTCCGCGGAGTAGCAGGCGGCCCGCTGGCCGGGGAAGGCGTAGCCGTATTTTTGAACCTCCACCGTAGTGAGGCTGCCGTCCTCAAGCCGGACAATGATGTCCATCACCACCAGTGTCTCCGGAGTGATGCGGCCGCCTTCATGGGAAAGAACGGCTACAACGCTGACATTCCGGTTCATCAGGAGAGTGAGCAGGTCGCTCAAGCGGGCCGGATCCCGCTCCGGGTCCATGATTGCCTTGAAGAAGGAATCATAGAGCGGCTTTACGCCGCGAACCCCGCTGCAGAAGTCCAGGAATTCCTTCTGCTGTTCGGATTTCCAGGATTGAAAGGTGTCAAGCAGGGCGGGAGCGCCCTGGATCAGTCCCATGATCTCGTCCCGTGAGCGGATCATGGGGAAATACTCTTGTAACTTAGTTGGCATAGCAAATTCCTCCCAAATGAATCTTTTTTCGGGGCTAATGCCCCACATCAGTTGGTTTCCGGACTGACGCTCAGAGTCTGCCATTTCTGAACGGTCGCCGGGATATAGAAAATTCCTGAATGATCACCCCTTTTCACAGCATAAGGAAATATAGCGATCGGTGCTTTGTCTGTGTGGAATCCGCCGGAGAACAAATGATCCCGGCCAAGATGCCAGATACGTGATGACGGAAGACGGAATGTCTTCCAAAACAAGTCTATCTCAACACATGTAGGGTATAATTGCAAGACCAGTCTGAGATTTTATAAAAAGCGGCGAAAGGGCGGAAACAGTATAGGATTTTGGTATAAAACGGTTGCGCTGCCGCCTTCGTTTAGAGTATAATGGAAGGCGTTACCAATCGGATTTTTATGAGGAGAACGATATGAAAAAATTATTTAACGACGGCTGGCTTTTTGCCGAAATGCCCCTCGGGGAGCCCCCCGGGGAGAGTGATTATAAGCCGGTGGATATTCCCCACGACTGGCAGATCTGGCATGTGGACGATCTGTACCGGACATCTGACGGCTGGTATAAAAAGACATTCTACGCCGAAGGCGCTGCCGGGAAGATCTATACCCTGCGCTTTGAGGGCGTCTATATGGACAGCGAGGTGTATCTGAACGGAGAGCAGATCTTCGAGTGGAAATACGGCTATACGACCTTCGATGTCCCGCTTGCGCTGCGGGAGGGAGAAAATGAAATTAAGGTCCGCGTGAGATATCAGAATATCAATACCCGCTGGTATTCCGGCGCGGGGATATTCAGGGATGTCTGGTTCCGCGAAACCGGAGAGAATTACATTGTTGAGGATGGAACCTATGTTGTGAGCCGCCCGGAAGGCGATTGGTGCGCAGAAGGAGGCAGTCAATGCGCGGAGGGTAGCCGCCCGGAGGCGGGAAGACAGGGCGAAGAAGACGGTTTGAACGCGGATGACTGTCGTGTGGAAGCCAATAGCCGTTTCGAGGCAGTCAGCCGATGTAAGGAGGGCATCCGGTGTGAGGAGAACAGTCGCCCGGAAAGCGGCAGCTGGCGCATGGAAATCGACACGGAGATCTGCACGGTGCAGGACTGTGTCGTGAAACAAACTCTTTATGACGCGAATGGAGCTGTTGCGGCGTCCGCGGAAACCGCAGTTTCGGCCGGTACTGCCAAAGTAACGCAGGGCTTTAACATCCTGAATCCGGAACTCTGGAGTCCCGAGCATCCATACCTGTATTCCCTTCTGACGGAGATGTTCGTCGGAAATGAACCCGCTGACCAGAGATCCGAGCGCGTCGGCTTCAAATCCTGCCGTTTCGACAGCGACAGGGGCTTCTTCTTAAACGGCAGGAACCGGAAGCTGAACGGCGCCTGCATACACCACGACCAGGGCGCGCTGGGATCGGCATTTAACATAAACGCGGCGAGACGGCAGCTTATGAAGCTGAAGGAAATGGGCGTCAACGCCATCCGGACCTCCCACAACCCGCCGGCGCCGGGATTTATGGATCTGTGCGACGAGATGGGCTTTCTGGTGGACAGCGAAGCCTTTGATATGTGGCAGGATCGAAAGACGGAATTCGATTACGCGCGCTTTTTCGACGAGTGGCATGAGCGCGATGTGGCAAGCTGGATCCGGCGCGACCGGAACCGGGCGAGCATCATCATGTGGAGCATCGGCAATGAGATCGGCGACACCAACGATATCCCGCGCGGCGAGGAGCTGACCAAGGAACTGATCCGCTGCGTCCGGATCCATGACTATAAAAATGCGCATCCCGTGACGATCGGCTCCAACCATATGCGCTGGCAGGGCGCGCAGAACTGCGCGGCGCACCTGGGCGCGGTGGGCTATAACTATCTGGAAAGCATCTATGACAGCCATCATGAGAAATATCCGGACTGGGTGATCTACGGATCGGAGACCGCTTCGACGATTCAGTCGCGGGGAATCTATCATTTCCCGGCGGCGGTTTCCACTACTACCTACGACGACAGTCAGTGTTCGTCTCTGATGAACTGCTGCACCGGCTGGGGCGCGCCAAGCGTTGAACATAATATTACGGAAGACAGGAACAGGCCCTATTCCCTCGGACAATTTATCTGGACCGGCTGGGACTATATCGGGGAGCCTACGCCGTATCACACGAAGAATTCGTTCTTCGGGCATATCGACACCGCGGGCTTTCCCAAGGACAGCTTCTACGCCTATAAGGCTGAGTGGAACGAGTCTGCTGACCCGTTCGTCCATCTGCTTCCTTCGTGGGACTGGAACGAGGGGCAGCTGATTGACATTTTCGCGTATTCCAACTGCGATGCGGTTGAGGTGTTCGTGAACGGCCGCAGCCTTGGGAAGGCGGCTTATAATCATACCGACGGACACACCCTTTCGGGGCGCTGGCAGGCGGCGTATGAGGCGGGCGAATTGAAAGCGGTGGGATATAACGCGGCCGGCGAGCCGGTCTGCGAAGACGTCCGCCGCACGCCGGGGGAGGCCGCGCGGCTTTTGGTTCAGCCTGACCGCGGGGCGCTTGTGGCGAATGGTACGGATCTGGTTTATCTGGAGATTACGGCTGTGGACGGAGAAGGAAATGCGTGCGACAACGCGAGAAACCGGGTGAATGTGAGCGTATCCGGGCCGCTTCGGCTGATGGGCATGGATAACGGAGACAGCACGGATTACGAGGAATATAAGACCAATTCCCGCAGGCTTTTCGGCGGGCGGCTGGTTGTGATTCTGGGAGCGGCGTTTGAAAGCGGCGAGGGCGTGGTTACGGTAAGTTCTCCGGGGCTTCCGGATGAGATTGTCAGGATCCCTGTTACGGCTGCGGAAGCTTCGGAAGGAACCGCCATCGCTTTGGAAGGCATTTCCTGCCAGCAGCAGGTCGAGCGTGACGACCGCAGGGAAGAGATGTATGTCAGAAAGATCGGCCTCGCTGTGTCGTGCAGAAAGCTTACGCCGGAATGCCCGAAGGCAACCGCCCGGATCCAGATCTACCCGGATGGCGCGGCGCCTGCTCCCGGCGATATCGGATTCAAAGCAGTCACCATTACGGGCGTCGAGACGAATCTTCTTAAGATTGACCCCACCCCGGACGGAGCAGATCTGACTCCTTTAGGCGACGGCGCTTACCGTCTCAGGGCGTACTGCAGAAACGGCGGGAAATACGAGGAGGTGATCTCGGAGATCGAGATGGAGAACGCCGGCTTCGGCCCGGCGGCATTGAATCCATATGAGGGCATCGTGCTTGCCTCGCTGGCCGCGAACGCGGATGAACTGAATTCCGATATGGGCGGCGGAGTGCTTCTTCGGAGGACCCGGCGAGTGCTTTACCGGCATGTCGATTTTAAGAAGACCGGTTCGGATGAGATCACGATCGGAATTTACACTTACAATGAAAATGTGATCCCGGTCGAGCTGTACGCCGACGGCGAGAGGATCGACACCCTGCATTTCCAGGCTAAGAACGAGTGGAATGTCTACAAATACAATACGTTTACGCTGCCCCGGACGCTTAAGGGTGTTCACGCTCTGGAATTTGTGTTCAGGGAAGAACTGCGGTTCCTCGGATTTCGGTTTGCGGCTCCCCGCCGTCTCGGTACTCAGATCCTGGCGCTGGATAACGACGCTGTCTACGGCGACAGCTTTGTAATCGGAGCGGAAATGATCGAAAGGATCGGCAACAATGTCAGCATCTGTTTTGAAGGCGTCGATTTTGAAAACGGCGCCGGAAGAGTCGAGATAACTGGCCGCACGAGGAACCGGCGCGACACGATACGGCTGTCATTTGCGGCGAAGAAAGATGCCGCGGCACGGGAGAATGAAACGAAGCAGGAGAATAAACCGGCACGGGAGAATGAACCGGTGCTGGAAAGCAAACCGAAGCAGGGGAGTGAACCGGTGCTGGAAAGCAAACCGAAGCAGGAAAGTGTGGATCTGGAATTTGCGGGAAGCGAGGACGGGGAGATCGTGACGAGATCGTTTGCGATTCCGGGGATTTCCGGAGTGAGGGACCTTACGGCCGTGTTCCTTCCGGGTACTGATTTTGACTTCCAAGCCATTCGATTTATGAAAGATTAATTTTAAGCTAATTTATTTACTTTGATCAATTTGACAGCAGGCATGAAATGAGTGCAGATTGCACAATTTCATGCCTGTTATTTTGTATAAATCTAATAAACTTGAAATATATTGTAATTTAGTATTGAAATTCCCCTTAAAACAAATTAAAATTAACATAAATAATAAGTTAATAATTAACTTAAATAGAATATTGAGGGAGGTGCTTAATGTGAAGCGCAGCAGTCTGAAAGAAGGAGACAGAAGCGGAAAACGTTATAACAGAGAGAAGAGTGCTGCTGACTGCGGTCTTGCGGTCACGGCGGCCGTGATTCTGGCGTTCACAGCCGTCTGCCCGCCTGCAGGGCTTTTAGCATACGCTGCTCCGGGAGAGGGCGCCGGGATGGATGCTGCGGGGCAGGTCGTGAAGCGGTGGGATTTCTCGGACGGAACCCAGGGGTGGGTCTACGACGACAGCTGGTCAGGGGACAGTTATATCGGTGAGACGGAGTTTGCCTGGGATAAGGAGAAGCAGATGTTAAAGCTTTCCGTAGATTTCTCCGGAAGCGCGGACAACGGCTACAGCCAGATCGGAATCAGTCTTCCGTCGGAGGATGGCTTGGACTGTTCTCAGGTTGGCGGTCTGGATTTCGATTTTTACTATGACGAGACGGCTTATAGCACTGGGGATTTTACGATTAAGGCGTTCGCCGATAATGTCTTCCGCGACCAGAGCGTGATCGTCAGTCAGAGCCTGCCGGAGGATACCGGAGACAGCTTGATGATGGTGAATGTATCTCTGGGCAGCGATGCCTACTACGCAGGCCGCGAGCATCCGAAGAAGCTGATGCTTCAGATCATCGGCAATAACACCGACTACAAAGGCGATATCCGCATCGATAATATTACCCTGCGCACCAAGAAGCTGGAACCTTTTCTGGTGGAAAGCACCGTAAAGGCGGAGACGGCCACGAAACTGGAGGGCGCCGCCGGAAGTCTCACGGTGAACGGCAGCACGGTAAATTATGCGGAAAACGTCCGGCTGGCGGATCCGGCGGCGGACGCGGAGACAGTGGGCCTCTATCAGTATCTGAAAGCGGTAGGCGAATCGGATGCGGCCCTGTTCGGCCACATGGAAGACACGATCCTGAAGGCCGGCGACCCGGCGTACACCGAGTCGGATACGAAGGATGTGACCGGAAGCATTTCCGCCATTATGGGGCTTGATATCGGCGGACTGTTTTCCGGCTATGCTGCCAAATATAATGAGCGCCATCCAGATGTCCAGCCGCTTCCCGACACCAACGCCGGCAACATTAAGGCGGCGGCTCTTTTGTCCAATGAGGCCATCGCGCAGGGGGCGGTGATCACTCTGTCCTCTCATATGCCCAATTTCGCCGGGACGGCGAAAAAAGATATGTCGGCGGCTTTAAGCTATGACCGCTACGACTTCAGCGGCGCGGATTCCTACAGCACCATCGGAGACTGCATGAACCAGCTCATGCCGGGCGGACGTTATCACGACGCGTTTTTGGCTCATCTGGACGCCATCGCCGACTACATAAAGCAGGTGGACGGACCGGTTCTTCTGCGCCTCTTTCACGAGAATACCGGAAGCTGGTTCTGGTGGGGCAGCGACTTCTGCGATCCGGAGGCCTATAAGAATGTGTACCGTTATTCGGTGGAATACCTGCGGGACGAGAAAAAGCTTCACAATATTATCTATGTATACGGACCCGGTTCCGAGGCGGAAAATGTGGACGCTTACGGCGAACGTTATCCCGGCGACGCCTATGTGGATATGATCGGATTCGATACCTACGATTCCAATCCGGTGCCGGATGAGGAAGGCTACGGCTTCCAGCAGGCGCTCCGGAAGGCCATGAAGGTGACGAACGATTTTGCCAAAGAGCACGGCAAACTGTTTGCCCTGACGGAGACCGGCATGTCCTTCGCCTCTGGCGGAGGGATCCCGGAAGCTGGCAACCGGAGACCGGAGTGGTACAGTGAGATCCTGGATATCGTGACGGACAAGGCGTACGACTGCTGCTACGTCATGCTGTGGTCCAACTATTCCCGAACCGGCGGCTACTACACGCCGTTCATCATCGACAAGGACAAGGACGGAACGATGTTTGGCCATGAACTGCTGGATCCGTTCCTGACCATGTATAACAACAAGAAAAGTATTTTCGCCACGGATCAGCTGTCTGTTATGAAGCAGATCAAAGCCGGAGAAATTAAAAAACCGGAGATTACCGTTTCCGAGAAGGCCAGCGGTTATATTCTGGAACCGGCGGCCAACGCAAGGCTGGTGGAGGAAGGCGATCTGACGGCCCGGATGAACGGGCAGGCGGAGAAGATTGAATTTATCGTGAAGGGCAGCGGCAGGGAGGTGACGGTCGAGGGTACGCAGAACGGTTCTCAGGCGGCCGCTCATCTGGACGGCGAAAGTCTGGAGAGCTTCGGGATCGCGGCGGACGCGTCTGTTGAGCTTGTGGTGGACGGCGAATCCCAGCAGGAGATTCCGATCATGCTGAACATTAAGACACGCTCCGACGATCCCCATGTGGCGGACGATTTCGAAGTCTACGGCGGATTGAACGAGCTGCTTGCGGCCAGCTGGTATACCTATCAGGACAACGGCTGCGAGGCCAAGATTTCGATCACCGATGAATTTAACTCGACCGACGGCTATGCCCTGCGGTTTGACTATAAAAACAGCCGCTACGGCTGGGCCGGATGCGAGATATTCCTGGACAATGACTGGTCCGACTGCGACGCCCTTCAGTTCTGGGTCATGCCGGATCTGAACATGCAGAAGACCGTGTTCCAGATCAATACGGCTGTCGGCGGTTCCTACGAGGCTTACCTGCAGGAATATCCGGACTATGCGGCGGCGGATGGTCCGATGATCGCTACGATCCCATTCTCGGAGTTCACCGATAAGGGAGGCAGAGGGGCGCTTAAGCCGGCGGATGCGAAGGAGATTACCAGCCTGAGCCTTTGGGTCAATACAATTCCCGGTTCTGAGGCGCTGGGGATGAACATGGATATCAGAGGTTATGTCTGTTACGACGAGATCCGCGCGGCAGCAGCGGGCCTTGACGCACCGTCGTTTGAGGCAGTCGCGGGCGATGAAGGATGGCTTGAGGCCGCGAAGGCAGAAGCGGATGAGGCGGCCCGCAGGGAGCAGGAGGAGCTGGAGGCAAGACGCGCCGCGGCGGCCGCCAGGCGGGAAGCGGCGGCTGCGTCGAAGGACGCGGCGGAAGTGGATGTGGCGGAAGCGGACGGCGCTGTGGAGAACAGCGACGGAAGTTCCGCAGGAACAAACGGCGCGGCAGATGCGGAAGGCGCAGAAGGCGAGAACGCCGCATCTGACGCGGCAGCGGCACAGAAGGTGCCCGTCTGGAAATACGCGCTTCCAGTCATCTCCGGCGTGATCGCTGTACTAGCGTTTGCGGCGTTCGCGGCGCTGTGGAGCGGCAGACGGAAAGCGGAGAAGAAATCTTAGAAGGAAGCGGAGTCGGAGAAGCAGCCCCAGCAGGAAGCGGAGTCAGAGAAGCAGCCGTGCAGAAGACAGAGGCGGAGAAGCAGCCTGCGCAGAATTCGGAACCGGAGAGACAAGCCGCGCAGAAGGCGGAAGCAGAGGCGGGTTCAGAGCAGAAGGAATAACGGGGCCGAGTTGGAATCCGGAACCGAACCGATAGAAGATGCGATAAAGGAATGAAAATGGAAGCATAGACCAGAGCCAGAAGGAGGATGGAAGTCATGTCGAGAATATCAGGGTTATGGAAGAGTATGGTGGCAAGAAGGTCGCTAAGCATATTGATGTGCGGCGTTCTCGCGGTAACCTCTGCCGGTATCTGCGTCGTGTCCGCGACCGATCTGATGGCGGAGACGAGGGCCGTAAATGAAACCGCGGCGGCTGGCGGACCGGAAGCGGATGCGGAAACAGCCGCGGCGGAGAGCTCAGGCATACAGATAACCCCTGCCGTCGGTAATGGGAAAGCGCAGACAGCCGGAAATTCCGCTGCAGGCGCGCAGGGGCAGGCATCCGGCGCGCAGCAGAACCAGACGGCCGCCGGAACGCAGCAGGGCGCGGACGAAACAGAGGAAACCGGAGAGCCGATTTACGAGTTTACCCAGACCTGGGTGGGCTACGAGGCCAGCTTAAAGGATTATATCGAGGACTACGAGCCCGGCGACGAGGTGCGTATTTCCGCCTCCTTTGATAAGCCTGTCGGCAGCCAGTTCGGCGTGTACATCGACGGAACCTGGAGCGCGTTCGGCGGCGAAGGGAAGAAGCGGAATATTACCCTGATCCCCGACAGCGATTATATCAACATCCAGATCACAGATCTGAAGGGAGCCGGAGCGGTGACGCTGACCGGTCTTTCCGCGGAGCTTGTGAAGAAGGGCGAACAGGACGCGGGCAATTACCTTCACCGTTTCACTGGCCTGTGGCAGGGCTTTGAGACGAAATTTTCCGATTATAACCCGGATTATTCTGCAGGCGACGAGGTTAAGGTTACAGTCGTTTACAATAAAAAAGTAACCAGCCAGATCGGTTTCAACCGGAACGGCGAATGGACGACCGAGAGCGGGGAAGGGACGACCCTGACGAAGACCATCATTCCGGACAATGACTATCTGAATATTCAGATCTCCGATATGTGGGCCAGTTACAGTGTCGGCGTTGTGTCTATTAGTGTAGAGATCACCCGCAAGGGCGTAGGCGGCGGAGCCGGTCTGACTACCCGCAAATACACCCAGCCCGGCGACTACCATCTGTTCACCGGCGGCCGCAACGAGGGCTATACGGAGACCGACGCCTGGATCAATTACTGCGCGGATACGGATTATCTGACGCTGACCTACGACTGCCTGCCGGAGCATGAGAGCTGGGGCGTACTGGCCTGGAACGCGACCATCGACGGCAGGTGGACCGACGGCCCTTCCTACTCGGCCGACGGCGGCGAATCCACGAAGGTCGTGACGAAGACCTTCAGCGTGAAATTTCTGCGCAAGATGTTCGGCATTACAGATACCTCCAATGTTACCTCCCTGGGACTGGGCTGCTGGAGTGAAGGCCAGATCATCGATCTTACCCTTCATGTAGGCAGCCAGATCCCCAGAGACGGGCATCTGTTTGAGAACGGCGAGGTGAATAAGCCCTGGGTCTGCGATGATATCGAGTACCTGCTTGACCTGCCGGACGACAAATACATTTGCGTCAAATATACCTGCACAGACGGCAGTCATGGCGGCTGGACAGTCATGAACTGGGGCGCCTCCGTGAACGGGGAATGGAAAGACGGCAGCGCTTTGGCGCTTTCCGACAAGCCCACGTCCGAGCATATTTACGGTATGCGGGTGAGCGACTTCAGGAAGATGCTTGGCATCAGCTGGGACGTTAAGGTCGATACGGTCCAGATGTCCGTCTATAACGAGGGACGGATCCTGGATATCTGGATCAGCGATAAGCCGGTCCATAATACGCCGACCGGAGGCGGCAGCAGCGACGGCGGAAGCGGCGACGGCGGCGGTTCGCGGGAGACAGGTCCGGCTTACGAATCGCCGAATAAGAGCGTGTGGGATGAAGTATTTGAGAAGGTGGACGCAGGCGGATCCGGCGTCAGCCGCTTCTCTGAGACGATCGGAATGCCGGAAGCCTGGAAATGGGGCAATATCAG
>CANPYE010000078.1 GCA_947588005.1 uncultured Lachnospiraceae bacterium
TGGCAACCTACGCGGCACGCTGCGTGGAAAATGAGATCCTGATGCTTTTGCGGTCAAATAAAAAGTATTCCAGGGAAGTATCCCTCTATGATCCCATCGGCGTGGATAAAGACGGGGAGACGGTCAGTCTGGTGGATGTGATCGAGACGGACAGCCGGGACACGCTGGAGGACATGATACTGGAGCAGGATGTAAAGGAGCTTTACGAGGCGTACGGCCATTGCTTAAAGCCCGCGGAGCAGAAGGTCCTGCGGCTCCGCTACGGACTTTTCGGCGGAAGGGAATACACCCAGCGGGAGATCGCGCAGCAGATGGGAATATCCAGGTCCTATGTAAGCCGCATCGAAAAAAAGGCGATCGAAAAGATACGCGCCGAGTTTGCGAAGTGACGCTTGTATTTTCACATTTTTGCCGCTATAATAGAATCTGTGGAGAGCGTCTCCGGCGCTTTGCCCGCATGGAGCCGGAGCGAATCCTTACGGATCTGCATACGGCAGATCCGGAACGGAGAGGGATGCTTCTAAGGGAGCGGGAACGTCTGCGGGCGCCCGGCGGGATTATGGTATGCGCATAAAGGCGCGGAAGGATGCACAGACGGCCGGTTTAAGAACCGGTACGAAATACAGTACGACAGGAGGTAGGGACATGGCAGTTCTTGTAACAGGCGGCGCCGGCTATATCGGCAGCCACACCTGCATTGAGCTTCTGAATGCGGGCTATGAGGTGGTGGTTTTGGATAATCTTTGCAATTCGTGCAGAGAGTCGCTTAAGAGGGTGGAGGAGCTCACCGGGAAGAAGGTCATTTTCTATGAGGCGGATCTTTTAGACCAGGCGGCGGTAAAGAATGTATTCGATAATGAAAAGATCGAGGCGGTGATCCATTTCGCCGGTTTAAAGGCGGTAGGAGAGTCCGTGTTCAAGCCGCTGGAGTATTATCATAATAATATCACCGGGACGCTGATCCTTTGCGATGAGATGAGAAAGCACGGCGTAAAGAGCATCGTGTTCAGCTCGTCCGCTACCGTTTACGGGGATCCGGCCTTCGTGCCGATCACGGAGGAATGCCCGAAGGGCACGATCACGAATCCTTACGGGCGCACGAAGGGGATGCTGGAGCAGATCCTTACGGACCTGCATACGGCGGATCCGGAGTGGAAGGTGATGCTTCTGCGGTATTTCAATCCCATCGGCGCCCACGAATCCGGACGGATCGGAGAGAACCCGCGCGGGATCCCGAATAACCTTCTTCCCTACATCACGCAGGTGGCCGTAGGAAAGCTGGTATGCTTGGGCGTGTTCGGCAATGATTACGATACGCCGGACGGTACCTGCATCCGCGACTATATCCATGTAGTGGATCTGGCGGACGGCCATGTGAAGGCGCTGCAGAAGATGGATAAGGAAAGCGGCGGGGTCTGGATCTATAACCTTGGAACCGGAACAGGTTACAGTGTACTGGATGTGATCAACGCCTTTGAGGAAGCCAACGATCTGAAGATCAATTACGTATTCAAGGCCAGGAGGCCCGGCGACGTGCCGGCCTGCTACGCGGATCCGTCGAAAGCGCAGAAGGAGCTGGGCTGGACGGCCCGCCGCGGAATTAAAGAAATGTGCCGCGACGCCTGGAACTGGCAGAAGAACAATCCGGACGGATATGTGGAATAAGCAATGAGCAGTGCGAAACCGGGTGTATGGCCGGCGGCGTTGTGCCTGCACATAAGCAGCCAGCCATACACCCGGTTTCATAGGGCGAATGCCCGGAGCGAAAAAACCGCAGGTTTTTGAGCTGTGCACTGCGGAGCCGCCCCCACAAAGCAGAACAAATGTTCGAAAAACCGCTTGCATTTTCGAAGCCTCTGTGGTAAACTATGAACAGAACATATGTTTGCCACGGAGGCTCTTTTCATGTTCATACAACAGACTATGGATCTGCAGGAGAAGCTTGCGATCCTGGCGGACGCCGCCAAGTACGATGTGGCCTGCACATCCAGCGGCGTGGAGCGCAAAGGACGGCCGGGTCAGCTGGGAAGCGCGGTCTATGCCGGACTGTGTCACAGCTTTGCCGCCGACGGGAGATGCATTTCCCTCCTGAAGATTCTGTATACGAACCAGTGCGTTTACGACTGTAAATACTGTATCAACCGCCGCTCGAACGATGTGCCGCGTGCAGCGTTCACGCCGGAGGAAGTATGCAGGCTGACGATGGAATTTTACCGGCGCAACTATATTGAGGGACTTTTCTTAAGTTCGGGCGTGCTTGAGAGCCCTGACCATACGATGGATCTGCTTTATCAGACGCTGTGGAAGCTGCGGAACGAGTGCGGCTTTAACGGCTATATCCATCTCAAGGCGATTCCGGGCGCCGATCCGGCGCTGATCGAACGGGCAGGGCTTCTGGCCGACAGGATGAGCGTGAATCTGGAGCTTCCTACGGCGGAGGGACTTAAGAAGCTGGCTCCGTCCAAGGACAGGAACCGCATCTTAAATCCCATGCGGCAGATCCAGAGAGGGATCGCGGCGCAGAGGCAGGGGCTCGTGCCTTATTACGGGGAGGAGCGGAATGCACCCTGCCGGTGGGCGCGGCAGTTCGTGCCCGCGGGGCAGAGCACGCAGCTTATTGTCGGGGCCACGCCGGAGAACGATTATCAGATGCTTACGGTGGCAGAGGCGCTGTATAAGAATTACGACCTGAAGCGGGTATTCTATTCTGCCTTCGTGCGGGTCAATGACGACAGCCTTCTGCCGGCTCTGCCGGGCGGACCGCCGCTTCTTCGGGAGCACAGGCTTTACCAGGCGGACTGGCTGCTGCGGTTCTACGGATTTTCGGCAGGGGAGCTTCTGTCGGAGACACAGCCGAATTTCAACGTGCTTCTGGATCCCAAGTGCGACTGGGCGCTGCGGCATCTGGAACTGTTCCCGGTAGAGGTGATGACCGCGGATTATTATACGCTTCTGCGCGTGCCGGGCATCGGAGTCCGCTCGGCAAAGCGGATCGCGGCGGCAAGACGGAGCGGAAGGCTGGATTTTCCGGATCTGAAGAAGATGGGCGTGGTGCTTAAACGGGCCTTCTGTTTTCTGACCTGCGGGGGAAGGATGATGTATCCGGTGCGGATGAACCGGGACTTCATCACGGCCCAGCTGCTGGGAGAGGAGAAGCGGCGGGCCTGGGATATCGGGCAGAAGGACAGCTACCGGCAGATGTCGATGTTTGACGACGGTTTCCTGAATCCGGCGCCGGAACCGGAAGATCGGTATTCGGCTGCGCTGGGACAGCTGTGAGACGCGCAATAATGCGGATGAGGATGGACGAAAGGTAGAGGGAGCATGTACGGAGGACATGATGATGACGATATTTACCTGCGCGGATTCTTTTGAAGGAATCCTGTGCGGCGTTTACGACGCCTGGATGAGCGGACTGGGACATGAGAACGTATGCCTGGAACTGGCCGATACGGGGAATCTGCGCCTGTTTGCAGAGTACCGGCAGGCAGAGGAGGATCCAAAGAAGGCGGCAAAGGTGACCGGGGCGATACGAAAGAAGGCCGGGCAGGAGGTCTATGAGCGTGTATACCGCGCTTCGTTAAGCTGCGAGGAGCAGAAGGCGGATCGGATCTACCGCTTTCTGGTCTGCGCCCTGCGGATCGGACCGGAGGTAGTGAATATGCTGCAGCTGCCGGCGGTCTATGAACTGTTCAGGATGAACCGTTTTGTGGCGAATGAGGCGCTTCATATGATCGAGTTCGTGCGATTTTCACGGACGGACGGGGGAATCCTTTTCGGTACGGTGGAGCCGCGTAATGATGTAATCACGCTGATGGCGCCTCATTTTGCAGACCGGCTTAACGCGGAGAACTGGATCATCTATGATGAGAGACGGCGCAGCGCGGTGATCCATCGGGCGATGGGAGAGTGGATCGCGGCCGAGCTGCCGGACGACAGCTTCCGTGAGAAGCTTATGGAATCCAGCGATCAGAAGGAATTTGAGGATTTGTGGCGAACCTATCATAAGCATATCGCTATAGCGGAAAGGACGAATCCCCGCTGCCAGATGAGCCATCTCCCGCTGCGTTTCCGTCCGCACATGACCGAGTTTCAGGAAGGCCGCGCATAGGCGGCCGGGAGAGCGGCTGGCTGCGTGTTTCCGGAGCGTAAATTGCAGTTAAATTATCTTGCCCGCGTTGTGCCGATGTGTTATACTGATACCAGTTATCCGCACGCCTGCGGTCATTACGCTCCAGACACGGAAAGGCAGAGAATCATAAGTATGGCAGAGAATCGTAAACAGAAAATCCTGATCGCGGATGATTCGGAGATGAACCGTTCGATCTTGGCCGATATGCTGGGGGATGATTACGATATTATCGAGGTGGAGAACGGCAGGGAAGCGGTCGTGGTCCTTCAGAAGCAGGCGGCTCAGATCGATCTCGTCCTTTTAGATATTGTGATGCCGGAGATGGACGGTTTCGGCGTCCTTAAGGCGATGAATGATTTTCGTTGGATCGAGACGACCCCGGTTATCATGATCTCCGCGGAGAGCGCGCCGGCCCGGGTGCGGCAGGCCTATGAGCTTGGCATTACGGATTTCATCAGCAGGCCCTTTGACGCGGTCGTCGTTCATCACCGTGTTGTGAATACGCTGTTTATGTACGCGAAGCAGAAGAAGCTGGCGAATATGGTGACGGATCAGGTGCTGGAGAAGGAAAAGCAGAGCGCCATGATGATCGATATTCTGAGCCATATCGTGGAGTTCAGGAATGAAGAAAGCGGCTGGCATGTACAGCATATCCGCGTGATCACGGAGCTGATATTAAAGCAGATCAACCGTATGACCGATAAGTATAAATTCAGCAAATCCGACATTGCCGTCATCAGCACGGCTGCGGCGATCCACGATGTGGGCAAGATCGCCATACCCGGCGAGATCTTAAATAAGCCGGGCAGGCTGACCGACGAGGAGTTTGCCATTATGAAGACGCATGCCCAGGTGGGCGCCTCGATGCTTAAGGCACTGCCGGTTTATCAGAATGAACCGCTGGTACGCCGGGCTTATGAGATCTGCCGCTGGCATCACGAGCGCTATGACGGACGCGGATATCCGGATGGCCTTAAGGGAGATGAGATTCCGATTGCCGCTCAGGTGGTGGCTCTGGCGGACGTCTATGACGCACTGACCAGCGACCGTGTTTATAAGAAAGCGTTTTCCCATGAGAAAGCGGTGCGGATGATCCTGAATGGGGAGTGCGGTCAGTTTAACCCGCTTCTGATGGATTGTTTGCGGGAAGCGTCGGACAGTATCCGGATTGCCGCGGTCAGTAATGAGATCCGGGACTGGAATGATCCGAATGTGCTCCGTAACCTCACGGAGGAGCTGATGCAGAGGGAGGAGATGTCGGCGTCCGACCGGACGCTGCAGCTTCTGGAGCACGAGCGCATGAAGTATCAGTTCTTCGCGGATATGTCTCAGGAGATACAGTTTGAATACACGGTATCTCCGCCGTCGGTGATGATTTCCGAGTGGGGCGCCAGGCACCTGGGGCTGGATGAGATCATACGGGATCCGCATCATGACGAGAAGGTGCTTGCGATCATGGGAGCGGAGGGTATGCAGAAGCTGGCCGGCCTTTTGAGATGCAGTACGCCGAAGAAGCCAATCGTGAATTTTGACTGCGTCATCCGTTTAGGGGGCGTCGAACGCTGGATGAAGATCATTGCCAGGGCTACCTGGTCGAAGGATGAGCCGCCGGTCTATACGGGGGCCATCGGCAAGGCGACCGATATCCATGAGACGCGTGTGAAGATGGCCGAGCTGGAGGAGCTGGCTGCTCATGATACGATGACCGGACTTTATAATCATAGGTTCGCGAAGCTGAGAATCCAGGATATGATGGCGAGGAAGCCGGAGAGTCATTTCGCCCTCGGGATCTTCGATGTGGATTATTTCAAACAGGCCAATGATACATACGGTCATATGTTTGGCGATCAAGTACTGATCCATGTAGCGAAGACGCTGAAGCGCAATATGCGTGAAGGAACCGTTTCGGCCCGGGTGGGCGGCGATGAGTTTTTGCTGTTTTTCGAGTATCGGGAGCATGTGGACCTGGCGATCAACCGTATTTTTAATTCACTGATCGGTAATTATGAGTCTTTCCCGATATCGGTAAGCATGGGCGTGGCTAAGACCCAGATGCTGGGGATGGACTATGATACGCTGTTCCATGCGGCGGATCAGGCGCTGTACGCGGCCAAGAGAGGCGGGCGCCGCCAGTTCCGCTTCTATGACGGGGACAGCAGCAACACGCTGTCGCTGATCACGCCGATCGAGAGCGACGCCGCAAAACCGGAAGGCGCGGCCGCCGGCGATCCGGAAGAACAGCCTGCTGATAAATAATCTGAGTGAGAGGAGATAGACGGCTATGACATTACAGGAATGCTACGCAGCACTGGAGGGGGATTATGAGAGCGTGATGGGACGCCTGCGCACCGAGAGGCTCGTCCAGAAGTTTGTTCTGAAGTTTCTTGACGACGGGAGCTATGCGCTGCTTGTCGATTCCATGGGCTCCGGGAATTATGACGAGGCATTTAGAGCGGCTCATACGATCAAGGGTGTAGGACAGAACTTAAGCTTTAACAAGCTTTTTGAATCCAGCCATCTGCTGACGGAGGCGCTTCGGGAGAAGAATATTGAAGCGGCGGCTCCGCTGTATGAACAGGTGAAGGCAGACTATGCCCAGACTGTAGACGCGATCCGCGCTTATCAGGCTTCATTATAGAGAATGGAACGGAGGCAGACACAGATGAAGCGAGATCAGATGACCATCAAGAATTTATACGATACGACTAAGACCTTGGCGGGGCCGTATCTTGAAAAGTATGTTTATCCCTGGGAGGTACTGCCCCATATCGGGGAGATCGTGCTTGCCATCGGGGCTGCGCTTTCCGAAGACGAGTATGACCGGCCGCAGGAGAATGTCTGGATTCATAAGACGGTTCAGGTCGCCGCTACCGCCACGATCAAGGGACCGGCTATATTCGGAGCCGGAACGGAGATCCGGCCGGGAGCTTTTGTACGCGGGAATGTGCTGGTGGGCGAGAACGCCGTGGTCGGCAATTCGACAGAGCTTAAGAATGTGATTCTTTTTGACAATGTCCAGGTGCCTCATTACAATTATGTGGGCGATTCCATTCTGGGCTATAAATCCCATATGGGCGCGGCGTCCCTGACTTCCAATGTGAAATCAGACAAAAAGCTGGTGAAGATTCACGCGGCCGACGGAGATATTGAGACCGGACTTAAGAAAGTCGGCGCGATGCTCGGTGACTTTGTGGAAGTGGGCTGCGGCTCCGTGCTGAATCCGGGAACCGTGATCGGCCGCCAGTCCAATATTTATCCGCTGTCCAGCGTGAGGGGCGGAGTGGCCGCCAATTCCATCTATAAGAGAGACGGCGTGATCGTGGAGAAAGAAGACCGATAAATAAGGGGCTGTTGAAACGAGCAGGGCGTCACTGACGTCCTGCTCGCTTGGATCATTCCTGTTCTTCTTCGATCGTAGCGCCTTCGGGCGCTTTTTTCGTATCATCATCCTCTGCGGTGCTTCCGAACAAATCAAACTCATCGGCTTCCTCGAATACCTCGGCGGCATCTTCAGCGGTCTCGGTTACCGCGGCACCGATCGTGCCAGCCGCATTGCTTATCGCATCTTTCGCCGTTTCGGCTGCGTCTTCCGCTGCGTCGGCTGCATCACCGGCAAGCTCTTTTGCGGCGTCGGCCGCATCGCCGGCGAGTTCGTTTACTGCGTCGGCTGCGTCGCCGGCAAGCTCCTTTGCGGAATCAGCCGCATCGCCGGCAAGATCTTTTGCCGCGTCAGCCGCGTCTCCTGTTATATCGGCTGCGGTCTCCGCTTTCCGCTGTGCGGAATCGGCCGCTCCCTTCCCGGCGCTTTTCGCCTTTTCCGCGGCGTTCTTTACAGTCTCCTTTACTGCCTTGGCGGCGCTTTTTGCTTTCTCTTTTGCCTGTCCGGTCACTTCTTTTAAGGTCTCTTTCGCTTCCTCAACCTTCGGCGGCAGAGTTACGTAATTCCTCGAGGGAGTTTCATTCTCAAATTCATCTTCATCGTCCCCCTCGAAATCGTGGAAGTCTTCATCCAGCTCTCTGCTGAATGACCGGTACTTCAGATAATAAGAAACCGCCGCGGCAGCCGCGCCGGCGACAGCCGCCAGGGCGATAAACCTGCCGAAATTCTTTTTTGCCATAATAGATAACCCCTTTCCGATTGAATACCGTTTTCCTTATTGTAATACCATTACGTCAAAAATGGAAGGGATATATTAAGAAAAATTTTATTAAAATGTGAGAACGCGCGGTTGCATTTCCCTATAACCTGTGACAAAATAAAAATGACAGCTGCAAAGGGGGGACGTATCATGGAATTGCTCCGGGGAACGGGCGTGTCGGGCGGTATCGCGGCCGGCCGGCTGTGCTTCTATAAAAGGACGGAGAAGGATGTGCCGTGCTATGTGACCAAGGACGGCGACAGGGAGTGGGATCGCTTTGACAGTGCCCGCAGAAAAGCCGCCCGGCAGATTCACGAGCTGGCGGAAAAGGCGCGCGATACGGCGGAAGGGCACTTGGGCGAAGACGCAGCGCAGATTCTTGCGGCGCATGAGATCATGACGATGGATCCGGAATATGAGGAAGAAGTAGGAGAACGTATCCGGAAGGAACATATGAACGCGGAAGCGGCGGTCATGGAAGTGGCCCGGGAGATCGCGGCGAGGATCGCGGCGTCGGAGGATGATTATATTAGGGCCAGAGCCGCGGACGTGGAGGACGTGGCGCAGAGGATCGTGGAGGCGATGCGCCTGCCGGAGAATCGGAGCTCGGAGCTTCCTGATGAGCAGACAGGGGACAAGACGGATGTGCAGAATTTAGCGGCTGGGGCGAACGCTCCGGAGAAGCAAAGCGACCCGTTTATTCTGGCGGCGGATGATCTGGCTCCCAGTGAGACGCTGGGGCTTGACCGGACGAAGATCCTGGGGTTTATCACATCCGGCGGCTCTGCGGCGGGACATACGGCGATTCTGGCGCGCACCATGGGAATCCCGGCTATCATTGGAGCGGGCTGCCGGTTGGGGCCGGAGTATGAAGGGCAGGAGATTCTGATGGACGGCGATACCGGAGAGATCGTGATTGCACCGGATGGAGAGACGCGGGCCCGTTTCCTGGCAAAGAAGGATAAGCAGCGGCAGGAAACGGAAAAGCTGGAGGCGTTAAAATGGAAAAGGGCGGAGACGAAAGACGGCAGGTCTGTCCGGCTCTGCTGCAACATCACTTCCCCTGCGGATCTTCCCGCAGTGCTGGACAGCGGAGCGGAAGGAATTGGACTATTCCGCAGCGAATGTCTGTTCCTGGGAAGGAAAAGTGCGCCGTCGGAGGAAGAACAGTTTGAGGCGTATCGGCAGGTGCTTACCGCAATGGAAGGCCGTCCTGTCATTATCCGCACCCTTGACTCTGGTTCGGATAAGCAGGCGGATTATCTGGGCCTTGCCGAGGAGAAGAATCCGGCGCTGGGGAACCGAGGGATCCGGTTCAGTCTCAGTCATCCGGAACTTTTTAAGGTTCAGCTTCGGGCGCTGGCGAGGGCTTCGGCGTACGGAAGCCTGCGCATCATGTTTCCGATGGTGACTTCCGTGTGGGAGGTCGCGGAGGCGAAGAAGCTTTGGCGTCAGGTGCAGGAGGAGCTGCGGGAGACGGGGATTCCGTATGATCCGGAAACGCCTGTCGGGATCATGGTTGAGACTCCGGCGGCTGCGCTTTTGAGCGGACGGCTGGCGGAGGAAGCGGATTTCTTCAGTATCGGAACCAACGACCTTACCCAGTATACGCTGGCCTGTGACCGGCAGAGCGGCGCAGGGGCCGCGGCGGCATTTGCGGAAAACATATGTGCAGAGACTGCGGAAGCGCCGGAAGCTGCGGCGGAAGCGCCGGAACCTGCGGTGGAAGCACTGGAAGCTGCGGCGGAAGTGCCGGAACCTGCGGTGAAAGCACTGGAAGCTGCGGCGGAAGTGCCGGAAGCCGCGGCGGAAGTGCCGGCGGCCTCCGGGGGTGGATTTACCGGCTGCGCATCCGTGCATCCGCCCGTCTGCGATCCGTATCATCCGGCGGTTCTGCGTCTCATTGAAATGACGGCAGAGAATGCCCGAAACGCCGGGATCCCGGCAGGTGTCTGCGGAGGACTGGCCGCGGACCCAACGATGACGGAGTATTTTCTTTCCATCGGTGTGGATGAGCTCAGTGTTCCGCCGCGGGATATTCTGACGCTTCGGGGGAAAATACGGGAACTTTGAGCTGTCACAAATTTTTCACAAATTTTTTAGCACTCAACCCTTGACACTGCTAACAAAGCGTGATATAACATATTCTGGAAATGAAAAAAGCCTATCGAAATTCATTTTTTCATCAAGGAGGAATAAACATATGAAGCTGACACCATTATTTGACAGAGTTGTCTTAAAGCAGCTTGTGGCGGAAGAAACCACGAAGTCGGGCATCGTTCTTCCCGGCCAGGCCAAGGAGAAGCCCCAGCAGGCGGAAGTGATCGCCGTAGGCCCCGGCGGAGTTGTGGACGGCAAGGAAGTCACCATGCAGGTGAAGGTAGGAGATAAGGTGATCTACTCCAAGTATTCCGGCACGGAAGTGGAAGTAGAGGACGAGAAGTACGTGGTTGTGAAGCAGAACGACATTCTGGCTGTGATCGAGTAAGTATAAATAAGACTGGAGGAATGTAATTATGGCAAAGGAAATCAAATTCGGTGTAGACGCGAGAAAAGCGCTGGAGTCCGGCGTGAATCAGCTGGCAGATACGGTACGTGTGACATTAGGCCCCAAGGGACGCAACGTCGTTCTGGATAAGTCCTTCGGCGCGCCGCTTATTACCAACGACGGCGTGACGATCGCCAAGGAGATCGAGCTGGCGGACGCATTTGAGAATATGGGCGCCCAGCTGGTGAAGGAAGTCGCTACGAAGACCAACGATGTGGCAGGCGACGGTACCACGACGGCGACGGTTCTGGCTCAGGCGATGATCAACGAGGGCATGAAGAACCTGGCTGCAGGCGCGAATCCCATTGTTCTGCGCAAGGGTATGAAGAAGGCTACGGACGCGGCTGTGGAAGCCATCGCATCCATGAGCCAGCCGATCAACGGCAAGGCTCAGATCGCCCGTGTGGCGGCGATCTCCGCTTCCAGCGACGAGGTCGGCGAGATGGTGGCGGACGCCATGGAGAAGGTCTCCAACGACGGCGTTATCACCATCGAGGAATCCAAGACCATGAAGACCGAGCTGGATCTGGTGGAAGGCATGCAGTTCGACCGCGGCTATGTATCCGCTTATATGTGCACCGATATGGATAAGATGGAGGCTGTCCTTGACAATCCCTACATCCTGATCACGGATAAGAAGATCTCCAATATCCAGGAGATCCTGCCGCTTCTGGAGCAGGTGGTCCAGTCCGGCGCGAGACTGCTGATCATCGCCGAGGATGTTGAGGGCGAGGCCCTGACCACCCTGATCGTCAACAAGCTGCGCGGCACCTTCAACGTAGTCGCGGTGAAGGCTCCGGGCTACGGCGACAGAAGGAAAGAGATGCTGCAGGATATCGCGATCCTGACCGGCGGCCAGGTGATCTCCGAGGAGCTTGGCCTGGATCTGAAGGAAGCGACCATGGATCAGCTGGGCCGCGCGAAGTCCGTGAAGGTTCAGAAGGAGAACACCGTTATCGTGGACGGCGAAGGCGACAAGGCGGCCATTTCCGCAAGGATCGCCCAGATCCGCGGACAGATCGAGGAGACCACTTCGGATTTCGACCGTGAGAAGCTGCAGGAGAGACTGGCGAAGCTGGCCGGCGGCGTAGCGGTGATCCGTGTGGGCGCTGCGACCGAGACCGAGATGAAGGAAGCCAAGATGCGCATGGAGGATGCTCTGGCGGCTACGAGAGCGGCTGTTGAGGAAGGCATCATCGCGGGCGGCGGTTCCGCGTATATCCACGCGATCAAGAAGGTGGAGAAGGTTCTGGACGGCATGGACGGCGACGAGAAGACCGGCGCGAAGATCATCCTGAAGGCCCTGGAGTCCCCGCTGTACCACATTGCGGCCAACGCCGGACTGGAAGGCTCCGTCATCGTCAATAAGGTGAAAGAGTCCGAGGTCGGCACCGGCTTCGACGCTTACAAAGAGGAGTATGTGGATATGATCGCCGCGGGCATCCTGGATCCGGCGAAGGTGACGCGCTGCGCGCTGCAGAATGCGACAAGTGTTGCGTCCACGTTATTGACAACTGAGTCCGTTGTTGCTAATATTAAAGAGGAGACCCCGGCTGCTCCAGCAGGCGCAGGCATGGGGATGATGTAAGCGGCAGGCGGACCCGCAGGACAGCAGAAGGATGAAGTATCGCAGAGAGCCGGTCGAACCGGCAGGGGCGATATGGAGAAGGAAGGTTACGTTGCGGAGACCGGCCGCTCATGACAGCATGAGGGTCTGTCTCCGCTGTTTTTTCGGAATGGTCAGCCGGGGCGGAAGCGGACAGGCCCGGCCATTGTGCATCATCTGTGTAAGTTCGTGGAGAATGTGGGGCGCAGCCGAATAACTTAGGAAAGGAACAACGATTATGAATGACGCTTATGTGGAATGGATGGTGAAGCGCAAGACGCCGGGATACGCGATCCTGGTGAAAGGACTGTTGATTTTAGTATGTATCATTGCCTTTTTCGTGACGATGATGATTCCGCTGGGCTTTATTATTCTGCTTTTGGCTATCGGCGCCGTCTATTTCATTTTTCCGATGATGGATCTGGAGTTTGAATATCTGGCGGTCAACGACCAGCTGAGCATTGACAAGATCATGGGTCAGCGCCGCCGCAAGAGGGTCTGGGAGGGGACGATCGATCAGATCGAGATTCTGGCTCCCGTGGACTCCTATCTTCTGAAGGACGCGGAGAAGAAAGACATGAAGGTGATGGATTTCTCGTCTCATCAGCCGGACGCGAAGGTTTACGGCATGATCACCCAGAAGGAGGGCGTCGCTACGAAGATCCTTCTGGAACCGAATGAGAAGCTTCTGAACCATCTGTGGCAGAGAGGGCCGCGGAAGGTCGTTAAATAGTGAGTGAAAGGGCAGCTGCGTGCGGCTGTCCTTTTTATAATTCCGGAACGCTTGACAAGTCCGGCAAAGTGGTCTATACTATGTCACTAATAATATTTAAAAGTTCAGACGGCGGGATGAAAACCGCTGCCTGAACGGGCACAATATCTTACATCACAGCAGAAAGAGAGGAGCATTCAATGGGCGCAATTATCGGTGAAGGCATTACCTTCGACGACGTACTGCTGGTTCCCGCCTACTCGGAGGTCATCCCCAACCAGGTAGACGTTACCACGCATCTGACCAGGAAAATCAAGCTGAACATCCCTCTGATGAGCGCGGGCATGGACACCGTCACGGAGCACCGCATGGCCATCGCCATGGCACGGCAGGGCGGTATCGGTATCATTCACAAGAACATGTCCATCGAGGCGCAGGCGGAGGAAGTAGACAAAGTAAAGCGCTCGGAGAATGGAGTCATCACGGATCCATTTTTCCTTACCCCGGAACACACGCTGAAGGATGCGGACGAGCTGATGGGCAAGTTCCGCATTTCCGGAGTCCCGATCGTGGAAAACGGCGGCAGGCTGGTGGGTATCGTCACCAACCGCGACCTGATGTTTGAAGAAGATTTTACGAAGAAAATCCGCGAGTGCATGACCTCTGAGAATCTGGTGACGGCGAAGGAGGGCATTACCCTGACGGAAGCGAAGAAGATTTTGGCAAAGGCCAGAGTCGAGAAGCTTCCGATCGTGGATGATGATTTCAACCTGAAGGGCCTGATCACGATCAAGGACATTGAAAAGCAGATCAAATATCCGAATTCCGCCAAGGATTCCCAGGGACGCCTGCTGTGCGGCGCCGGCGTGGGCATCACGGCTAATGTGCTGGAACGAGTGGAGGCGCTGGTGAAGGCCCATGTGGACGTGGTCGTGCTGGATTCGGCCCATGGACATTCGGCCAATGTGCTTCGCTGCGTGAAAATGATCAAGGACGCTTATCCGGATCTGGACGTGATCGCCGGCAATGTGGCGACCGGCGAAGCCACGAGAGCGCTGATCGAGGCCGGCGCGGATGCGGTGAAGGTAGGCATCGGTCCCGGCTCCATCTGCACCACCCGCGTGGTGGCAGGCATCGGCGTGCCGCAGATCAC
>CANPYE010000079.1 GCA_947588005.1 uncultured Lachnospiraceae bacterium
GTCAGAAGCTCTGTAAGCTGACTGCAGTAATAGTCGTTGTACTCCGGCATGCCGTAGTAAGCGCTGTTTCGGTCCCACGGCGACAGGTAGACGCCAAAGCGGATGCCGCCCTCCCTGCAGGCCCTCGCGGCCTCGCCGACCACATCGACGGGAACCGGGGAATTTTTCACACAGTGCTCCGTGTACTTAGAGGGCCACAGACAGAAGCCGTCGTGGTGCTTCGCCGTCAGGATCAGGCCCTTCATGCCGGCCTGTTTCACCGTCTCCACCCATTGGCCGCAGTCCAGATCGGACGGTGCGAACAGCTGCTCGCTCTCCGTTCCGTCGCCCCACTCCCGGTCGGTAAATGTATTCATGCCGAAATGAACGAACGCGTAAAACCCGATGTCAAACCAGTCCAACTGCCGCTTTGACGGAGCGACCGCCGCGGCCTCCTTCAGAAATGATATCATAGTTTTCACCCTTCTGCTGCTTCTAAATCAGCCTCCGATACCTTTGTATCTTATTGACAGATCTGGTTGATATATCTTTTATACTGCCTCCAAACCGCAGTATATCTCCATATAACCAACATCCGCTTACTCTTTCCCACTGTCTGCATCAGCGACATACTATCTGTTTGTCAAAATTTCAGACTGCTTACAACAATAATAAACTTGTCAGCTTTTATCCAGCATCGGCCAGATCACACAGCTGCGCTTAGAACCTGACGATCAGATCACGTCTCCGCGCTCAGGATCCGGTACAGCATATCCGCCAGCCCCACATTGTAGCCGGCGTCGCCGTAGACCGACTTTGCGCCATTTTCCAGCACCATGGCTAACGGCAGACGCCCCGGCGCCAGGCCGATCTCCTCTGCCAGAACCTTATAATCCTCGCCGAAATCATGCAGCAACGGTTTCAGATTCGGAATCGCTGCCATCGTGCGGGACAGCGCGGCATCCTTTAATTCCTCTGCTTCCTTTACTACTATGTAAAGCGGCTGTGTCAATGCCGCGAAATCCGCGCATTTCTCATACAGCTCGTTCAGGATATGCTCGGTCGGCTCTCTCGTGACCTCAAGCCACACCAAAAGCGCCTTCCCGTCTCCGGACAGATCCTTAAGACGCACCGATTTTCCATCGATTGTCTTAAGCACCAGATCGCGGACCTCGTACTCGGTGCGAAGGGCCGTCGGCGAGATTTCTCGCAGACTCAGCTCAAGTTCGCGCCGCTCGCCGGGTTTCAGCTCAAAGGTTATGAATTTCACCAGTTGGCTTCCGTCCGCCCGGCGGTTCGTGGTCAGCGCGCGGTAAATACCCGGTCTGAGCTTAAGATGCACTTCATTCTGCTTAAGCTCCTCGAAATGCTCCCACATCCCCACACGGTCATAATGATCCTTCTCGAACCGATCCAGGCTGTAATGGGCCCAGTCGGTCAGATTCAGGGATTCGCTTCCACGAAGCGTCAGAGCTGCCATGCGGCTTTCCGGCTCCTCAGTCTGTACGGGCACAAAGCGTCCGTCCCGCCAGTATTCCACGCTGCGGTCGATCATGCGGAGCCTGGCAGGGATTCCCAGACTCCTGAGGAGTGTGACGCAGAACACCTTTTTTGACATAGCGCTTGCGATGCCGCCTCTGAGGCTCGCCGCAGGCGATGTGATCAGATCCTCGTACTCCTGCGCGGGAATCGAACGGATCCACTGATCCGCCAGCGCCGGCAAAACGGATGGATTCTCTAAGATCGCTTCCTTCTGCTCCTCGCTTATCTGCTCCGCCAGATATCGTCTGCACGGCCTGACCATCTCATTGGCCACGCGCGGATTTACCAGGAAATGGTAGAATACCCAGCCCGGCATACTACCCGCATAAGGGGCCGCCATTTCACAGCATTCCTTCAGAATATCCGCTTTTATATCCCACAGATCCTTCTCCCGGAGCGCCCGCAGCACCTCCATCTTCCAGCTTGCCGGTTTCCTCTCGTTCCCTTCCCCGGGATGGCGCATAGGAAGACCCTCGGTCTCGAAAGCGTCTGCCCGCGCGTCGCGGCGTTCCTGGGCGGCAAGACAATCCGACTCCCAGGTAAGGAATAGAAGGATCTCGGCCATATTGCCGAGGGATCTGCGCAGAATTTCATTAAGCTCCTCCCGCTCCGCTGCAGGAAAATGCGGAAGGACCGCTTCCGCTTTTTCCGCGTCATAAAAGGCGGCCTTCTTTCGATTGCGGTACTCCGCCGCTTCCTGGTTGCGGGCAAGCCCGATGGTTTTCTGTTCATCCGTCAATGTATCGTCATTAATATTGCCTACCTTGGGGGCGTAAAATTCCAGGTCACGGAATCCGTCCGTACACTGGGGGCCATTATGCAGGACGACTACCGCCTCTGCCTCCTGTCCGGCCGGGAGACTGATCATGGAAACCTTCGTCTCGCCGTATCGCACGGCATGACCGGGCTGTTCGGTTTCCAAAGCTTCCGCACCGTGCATGCAGCCGGCTTTCACCGCTTCCGGAGTTTCCGTATCATTCACACAGCCGGCCTGCGAGGCTTCCGCACCACGCGCATTACCGCTCGGCCCGGTTTCCGTACCGCGCGCATTGCCATCCGAATCATCTTCTGAGCGGCCCGCCGCGGTCTCCTGCGCCGACGCTGTCACATACAGATCCCCGTACCCGGTCAGCATCCGCACGGTTCCGCACTCCGGCGAACCGGCTCCCGCGGTCTTAAGGAATGCGATCGGCCGCAGCTCGCCGGCATTTACTACCTGGCATTCCACCTTCGCGTCCGGTACCGGCAGGCCGTCCTCATCCGTCACGCGGATCGTCAGCCAGGCCGTATGCGCATACCGCTCCATATGGTTTAATATCCGGCTCATGCCCTTACGGCCCAGCACCGGATCCAGCGGTTCGTCCGGTCCGAACCACCGGGAATGCAGAAGCATCGCCCTGGAAGCCGGTCCGATGAACCAGCCGTAATTCAGCCGTTCTTCCGGCTCGCAGGCCCCGAAGAAGATCCATTTCCCGTCACACCAGGCTTCGACCCACGCATGGTTATCGTCGCAGTGGGTCCACAGCGGCGCATAGACCTGCCGCGCCGGAATCCCGATGCTGCGAAGCACGGAAACCGCGAAGGTCGATTCTTCCCCGCAGCGGCCCGTGGCCGTCGAATACATGGTCAGCGCGTTCTGGGTGCGTCCGTCGGTGGAACGGTAAGTTCCCTCCTGCGCGCACCAGTAATTGGCCTCAATGACTGTCTTTTCCATGCTTTCCGGAACCGCGCGGTCATGCAGCTTCTCATAGAAAAAGGGCCGCAGATTCACGATATCCTCGTTATTCACACGGTGGTGCAGGACATAATTGGCAAAAAGCCTCTCCGGGACTTTTCCCGCAAAGGGGCCTTCCTTCCACAAAAACACGCCGTGCCGGGCGTACGCCAGAAAAAGCTCTGCCGGATAGTCCAGAATATCGCTCATGGGCATCGCGCTGTAAAGAAATGTCAGCGCTTCCGCCTCGTCCGGCGTGCATCCGCCGAGCGTCTCCAGGATTTCCCGCTTTCTCTCAAAAAGCAGCGGATGGCATAAGGCCTCCGGGCCGCCGGACGCCGATTCCTTCTTACGGCTTTCGATCTCCGCGTCGATCAGCGCCATCTCCCGGTCAAAGCCCTGCCGGATCTCCCGCATATATTCATTTGAAAACATCACAAAACCTCCGAACCAGTTTCATCACTCCGCTCACGTAAACGCTTTGCTCCGAACGCATTCTTACCGCAGCTTGCGGTACAGCGTGTCTAAAAGCACGCCGGTACCGTCGCATTTATGCTCCCAGTAGAAAATCCCGCCGTAGCCCTTCTCCTTCACATAGGCCGCCTTGGCCGTCAGGGATCTGGGGTTATCATAGGAAAGGAAGGTGGATCCATTAAACAGATAAGGCGCCTGCGCCTCGTCGTCCCAGTATTCCACATAACCGTTCTTATTCACGTAATCCTTCACAAGCGGCTCATAATCCGGCCCGTAGCCGCCGCCCTTCGGGCAGAGCACCAGAAGGCCGTGGTTTTCATTATCCGCCAGATCCGTCCATTTGCGGGAATAGAACGCGGCGCCCATCAGCAGACGGTCCGCCGGAACGCCCCTCGACTCGAAGAGCGCCAGCGCCTGGGCGCAGCTGTTGGAAAAGACGTCGCCCCGGTTGGAATACAGCGCCGTGTGATGGCCAGCCAGGGCGTGGAAGCCGCATTTCAGGTCGTAGGTCATCACATTAATATAATCCAGATATTCCATAAGCTCCGGCAGCTCCACGCAGTTCACATAGTAAAGGTCCGCGCCCGCCGCGATCGTCAGATAATACTTCCGCCCGCCGCCGATACCGTCCAGGCACTTGCGGATCTCCGCGCAGAAAAGCGTGAAATTATGCTTATCGTCCGGCGACACCATGCTCCCGTTGGACGGAACGCAGGGGTACTCCCAGTCCAGATCCACGCCGTCCAGGTCATAGCGCACCGTCGTCTCCGCCAGCGCCGCGGCCGCGGTTCTGCGGAGCGTTTTATCCGCGCAGCACATTGTAAACGCGTCGCGGTCCGCCTGGACCATCGAGAGGATGATCCGCAGGTTCGGGTTCCACTTGCGGATCTGCGGGATCATTTCCAGCTTATCGATCCGTCCTTGCACCGTGACGCTGCCGTCCCGATGCAGCTCGCCGAACGCCAGATTGATTCCTGTCAGTTTTTTCGCGTCGCTCTCTGTGAAGCGGCCGCTTCCCACATAGCCGATGATCTCATTTTTCATAGTCTGATTCTCCAGTCTGCCGCCGGCGCGGCGGCCGCTGCATATTATCCACTCTTCACACAATCCTGTCTGAAGCACAGCTTTGTTATAGAAACATGACTTCTCCTGCAATTCCGACATTTCAATATATGACAACGAACATCTGACAAATATACATGAAACCCCTGTCGAGCCACAATGCAGCCAAACTGATCGAAGCCAAATATAAACCGCAGACAGTCTCAGGTACGCTCTCGTCTACATCGACGACTTTCTCAGCAGATCCGCATACCAGTAGAACACTTCCGCCACCTTCTCCAGGTCGCTCTGCTTGCTGTTCTCAAGCCACTGCTTCTTATAGCGGTACAGGCAGTTCTCCAGCCTTTCCGCCAGCGCAAAGCCGTCCTGGCCTTCCCCGGCCTTTCCGTCCTTCATGCGGGATAAAAATACGCCTACATCGTTAAATATCCGCATGGCGTCAATGGCCGAAAGCGTGACCGCCGCAATGCCCCGGCTGCTGCTGTCCATACTGCGGCTTATTACGCGAAGCCATTCTTCCATCTGACCTAACTTCTCATTGGCCGACGGCGCCTTGCCCATGTCGTCCTCACGGAACAGTTCTTCCAGCTTCTTTCGCGGAAAGCCCTTCTGGGTATGCTCCTTCAGCATTACCACATTGCGCCAGGAGAACTTCATCTGATCGGAGATCTCCTTTAAGCAGGCCAGAAGCTCTCCGCTTCGGTCGGCAAATTCCAGCTCTGAGATCTGCTTATTGATCTCCTCAAATTCCGGCGCTTCTCCGCTCCAGGAAAACACCGCGCCGTAGATCATACCCGGGATGGAAAATACCGGATGATTGATATGACCGAAATCGCCCCAGTCCGTATTCAGCATTCCGATCGCGCCGTGCTTCTTTGCATAGCCGGTCATGATCTTTACATTGTAATAGCTGTTGGACAGGGCATTGACCCAGGTGTTCCAGCCGCAGGCGCCGGGACATACATACTGGACGACCCCCGCTTCTGCAAGCACCTGCGTCTCGTATTCCCTCTGGTTCGGGCTGTAGCCCCAGTTTAAACAGATCACATCCTTCGGGATCCGGCCCGCCAGCTCCGGATGACGGCAGATGATGTCGCCCCAGAACATAGGCTGCCGCCCCTCTTTCTTAAGAAAATCGAACAGTTCGCAGATATAATCCACATACAGGGTGCCGACGCCCTTCTCATCCGCCAGAGCCTTGCTTCTGCCCTGCCCCAGCGCAAAGGTCTCGTCTGCGCAGATATTGAACTTCTTCGTGCGGAACAGCACCATATATTCGGCGATCATTTCCTTGATCAGCTTCATTGCGTCCGGGTTGGATACGTTCACCGTGTGCAGCGCCATCCGGTCCTCGAAGGAGAACGGTTTCCCGGCGCTATCCGGAAACTCGCAGAGCTGCTCCCAGGTCCTGGAGCTTAACAGCTTATAAAGATGCCCGAAGGTAGCCAGGGACGGCACCAGCTCGATCCCGCGCTCACAGCAGTAATCATCCAACTCCATGATCTCCTCAGCCGTCAGCGGCGTGTCGTCGCGCCACAGCTCCGTCATTCCGCGGAACAGATAGGTGTGCTCCACATTCAGCTGAAGCTGGTTCAGCTTATAAAGAGCCATGGTGTCCGCCATTTTCTTCATGTTCGCAAGCGTCTGGATGCGGCCTCTGGTCGCGTCATGATAGAAGCCCCTGGCCTTAAGCATCGGCTCGTCCTCGATGCGCACGCAGGGCAGAAGCCCGGCGTACTGGCGCACGATCTGGCGCAGCGTAGAAACCGCGTACCCGGCAGCCGCTTTGCTTCCGCCGCAGAGTACGGCTCCGTTTTCTGTGATTTCCACGCGATAGGCCTGTTCGTCAAGCGCCTGATCGACCGTCAGCAGGATGTCTCCCTGTCTGGCGGCGCCGCGGACGATATCCAGGTCCAGTCCGGCCCATTTTCGGAGTTCTTCCTTAAGCATCCGTGCGTATACGATCGTCCCCTCCGGGCAGGAAGCGTCGATTGCGATCATGCTTCCGAGATTCAGTTTCAGGCTTCCCTTTAGTTCTGTAATCTGTTTTGGTGCAGGCAGTAAAATCATACTCATACCCTCCTTTTGTCATGCTCCCACTTTCAAGCTCGTTGTAAAGATATAATTTGGATCGCCGCGCTCCGCCAGGGTCTCCCGAATGGTGTCCGCCGAGCGCTCCACCACAAATTCTTCCGTTTTTCCGTCCGGATACCGCACCGTCACCGGGCGGTCCAGGTTAAGCATTCCGTCTCGCAGAAGCACGGTGACCTGCCCGTGGGTATCGTCCCGTTCCACCACGACGCCGTTGCCTTCCCGGTCCAGATGAAGGATCACAATCCCGCTGTCGACTGCCGCCGGAACCTTCAGCCAGTAGAAGCTGTCCACGTTCCGGTCCGCAAGCCGATCCCTGGTGTCCAGATCCCAGATCACCCGGTCCGGGACCGGCTGCCGGGTAAACTCATCCAGAAAATGCACCGCGTTGGAATCGACGGTCCTTCTGGTCACCAGTCCCGTATGCAGCCAGCTTAAATTATCGATCATCACCTGCTGGAGTTCCTGGGAATTGTCCCGGAAATTATGCGGCTTATCCACATGGACGTAGACGTTGTGGGTATAGCCGTCCGGGTTCTCGCTCTCCAGGCGGTCCAAAACCATCTGGTAGCGCACGGTCTCATGATTGCGGTCGTAGGCGGCGTCATTCATGCCCACCTGCAGCTGGATCGGCGTATGGTAGAGATTGACCATGCTTCCCTCATTGGGATGCCCTGCGGACATATGGAGCGCCGCGAACCGATCCGCCATGCGCGGTCCCACCAGATAAACGCCGTCTCCTCCCGCGGAGAACCCGAGCAGATAGACCCGGTTGGGGTCCGCCCCGTAAAATACGATCAGGTTCTCGATGAGCCTGTCGTAAAGCGGATAGGATTCCGGATTGGCGTGGGTATCCCAGGTGTCGCGCACCCCGCGTGGGTTCACATAGATCCCGTTCTTCACGCTGTCCTTATAGTAAATGGCCATATGCGCCCACTGCTGGTTATTGATATCCGCAAACGGCGCTCCGCCGCCTCCGTGCAGGGCGATATAGACCGGATAACCGTTTTCACCCGGCTCTCCGATCACCTCCAGACCGTACTTCATCCGCACGCTGCCGAAGGCGATGCATTTTTCCTCTACTTCCCTGACCCGTACGGAATCCTCCCGAAGCTCCCTTAAGTGCTGCTCCCAGAGATTTCTGGCACAGTCCTGTGCCTGCGCGCTGTTCATCATTGCCGCCTATTCTCCTTTCGAAGCCGGATCCGCGCAGTCGCCGAAACGCAGTCCGAACTCAAATCGAAATTCATTCTCCGAAAACTGGTATTCCTTCTCCGGTCCCGGCCCGCAGCTGGCGGAACCGATGCCGTCCTGTTTATAATCGATGCAGAAGACGGTCATACCGCTGTCCGCAAGTTCATAATTATGGGCCTTTTCGGTCAGCTCCTCCTGCGTATAGCGGGATACGTTAAAGGAAAATGGTGCCTCTGCCGCGGCGGACACCGTAAGGCCTGGGCCGGTGGCCGCCGCAAAACTTGTATCGCAGTGGCTTCCATTCTCCTGCGGCTTAATATAATCTTCAAAAAGGGAATCTACCGTTTCCGCAAACAGGCCGTGATAAGCCGCCCGCCGCTTATCGGCGTAACTCTCAGACGGCCCCAATCCATAGTAAGTCACGTTCTGAAGCTCTCCGGGCAGCCTAAGCCGCACGCCAAAGCGCGGGAGCCGCGGGAATACGGGATTCTTACAGACATCCAGACTCACGTCCAGACTTCCGTCCTCCCACACGCGGTACAGCGTCTCTGCCCTGAGGATCCGCTGCATATACCGGCAGAACAGAGAAATGGAGCCGCGGATCTCGATATATCGCGCGAGGTCACTCTTTCGCGCCCCGGCACTGCTTAATTCCGGTATCTGCCGTTCTCCCGACGAAGCAGAACTCCGTACGTTCCGATCCTGCACTTCCTGTTCTTCCGAAGATGATAATGACCAGGAAATATTTTCCGCCCGCGTCACAGGCTTATCATAATCCAGCTGCGACCAGAGGCCGCGGTCATTGCGGTCGTTGTCCGTGGGCGCCCGCCAGATGTTCAGCTCCATCGGCTGCTTAAGGATCTCGCGGTTGTGCCAGACCATGGTATCGAACAGGCCCGTAAATTGATCGAGGCGGTAACGGAATGCAGGCGTCTCGATCGTCAGCCAGCGGTCATCGTTAGCGACACGAAATCGCCCTCCTGCAGCAGCTGCACCGGTATCATCGGCACCGCTTTGATCTGTGTTGCCGTATCCAGACGTTTCCGAATTGGTCTCGCCTCTGTCTGACTTTGCACTGTCCCCTCTGGTTCCGGCATACGGCTTCGCAAGAAGCGCCTCCGCCCTCGCGCATCTTCCGTCGGACGGCAGTTCGATCTCATCAAACCCCAGCTCCTCTCCCGCCCGCAGAAGCCCTGCGTCCTCTTTCAGAAGCCAGGTCACTTTCAGATAGCAGCGCCCGGTTCGCGGAAGGCTGCCGCACGGAAGCACGATCTCTCCTTCTCCATGAGGCAGCACAGACGGAAGAAATCCGGTTTCTTTCCCGGCAGCAAAGCCGGGACCGGCCGGCGCTCCGCCTGCGGCGGTCCTCTCTCCGTCGCGGCTTACTTCCCACCGCATGACGCAGTAATCCCGCAGATCCCAAAAATCCATATAGTTATGGATACGAAGCGTTCCGTCCGCCGGGTCGAAAGCCGTCACCCTTGCGGGCCGGTATACATTTTTATGCTCCAGAAGCCCGGTATGGGGCCTCCGGTCCGGATAGACCAGGCCGTCCATGCAGAAGTTGCCGTCATGCGGGAATTCCCCATGATCGCCGCCGTAGTAATATTTTTTCCTTCCGGCTTCATCGGTGCCTTTATAGACCGCGTGGTCGCACCACTCCCACACCATTCCGCCGCAGGCTCCGTCATACCGCTGCACCGCCTGGAAATAATCTTCCAGATTGCCGGGGCCGTTGCCCATGGCGTGGCTGTACTCGCAGAGGATCAGCGGACGCACCGTCGGCGCAGCGTATTTATGCCGCCAGTCTGCCGAAGGCGTACCGCCAGAATCCCGGCCGTCCGAATCCAAACCATCCGTACCCTTGCTGTTCGAGTACGACCTATCCGTACCCCGGCTGTCTGAATCCGAACCATCCGCAGTCCGGCTGTCCGAATCTGAACTATCCGTACCCCGGCTATCCGAATCCGAACCATCCGCCGCTCGGCTGTCCGAATCTGAACTATCCGTACCCCGGCTGTCCGAATCTGAATCATCCGCAGTCCGGCCCTCCGGATCCGGCCCGGCAGTCGCCGGCGCGGCAAAATAACTATGTATCTCGCTAAGCCCCGGATACATGCGGCTGTATACGTCAAGGTTGGAATAATCGTATTTACCTTCATCCGTCACATGCCAGGCTCCCTCATAATGGGTGATCCTGGTATCGTCATAGGACTTGGTCCACCGAAGCGCTTCCTCGATGCCGCAGCCGTAGGCGCTCTCATTGCCCATGGACCAGCCGAAGACGCAGGGACGGTTCTTGTCGCGCGTCACGCAGCGCTTCACACGGTCCAGAATGGCCGGCGCAAAGTCCGGATTATCCGAGATCCAGGCGCATTCCTCGCCCCATTTTTGCTGATAGGCCATCTCCGCACCGTGACTTTCGAGGTCCGCCTCGTCCAGCACATAGAAACCGTACCGGTCGCACAGATGATAGAATACAGGCGCGTTGGGATAATGGCTGGTGCGGACGGCGTTTACATTGTGCCGCTTCATCAAAAGCAGATCCTTCTTCATCTGGGCGATGCTTATGGTAAAGCCGGTCACCGGATCGCTGTCGTGACGGTTGACGCCGTGAAGCTTGATGTTCTGTCCGTTAAAGCGCAGCACCGCGTTTTGGATCTCCACCTTCCGCACGCCGATGAAATCCACGATCTTTTCATTCTCCGTCAGGATCTCCACCCGGTACAGATACGGCTGTTCCGCGTTCCAGAGCTTCGCCTGCGGAAATGTGAGCTCCAGACATTTCGGACCTGCGCCCGCAGCTTCGCACACCAAATCTCCCTCTGCATCATAAATAACGACACGCACAGGGATTCTGCCAGACTGGCCGGCTCCGGCACTGTCAAAAAATTCTCTCAATAACTTAAAAGCGCCTGTCATGGACTTCTTAGACATTCCCGTCGTCTCCGTCATCGAAGTCCGCAGGTCCTCAGGCATTTCTGCCGCATTTTCCGGATCTGCGGCCTTGTCACCGATACGCCCCCTGCGATCCAGATATGTAAATGCGGCTCTTACCCGCGCGTTTCCGTCCGCCTGCGGCTCTGCCTTTATGAAATAGTCGTAAACACATGCCTCCGGCCGTCTGAGCAGATACACGTCCCGGAAGATCCCGCTCATACGGAATTTGTCCTGATCCTCCAGATAGCTTCCGTCGCACCATTTCAGAACCAGCACCGCCAGGAGGTTCTCGCCCTCCCGCAGATACTCCGTCACATCGAATTCGCTGGTGGAATGGGAGACCTGGCTATAGCCCACGAAGCTTCCGTTCAGCCACACATAGAAGCAGGAATCCACTCCCTCAAAATTCAGATAAGTTCTCGGCGCCTTCTTATCCGCAGTCCAGAAAAATGTGCGGCGGTAAGCTCCGCAGGGATTCTCGTACGGCACATGGGGCGGATCAAGGGGGAACGGATACCGGACATTGGTATACTGGTGACGGTCATATCCGTTCATCTGCCAGACCGAGGGCACAGGGATGGTATCCCATCCCTGCCCGCGGCCGGCATCCTCCTCGTAAAACTTCTCTTTCAGTTCGCAGGTTCCGCTGTAATAGCGGAAATCCCAGTCGCCGCAAAGCGATACGAACCGGTCCGACTTCTCCCTGTTCTCTACCGGATCCCAGGAAGAAGCCGCGTCCACACCGGCAGGAATATAGTAGGCCCTTTCCGGCATGGTATTTACATGAAGCACATTCAGGTCTTCAAAATACTTTGGAACTATCACAGCAGGTCTCACTCTCTCTGTCTCACATCATTCGTACGGTAACGATCTCATACGGCTTTAACGTAACGCCGATCCGGCCGTCCTCCACCGCCAGCTCGCCCTCGTTCTCTTCCAGGAGATTGCAGCTGTATGCTTTCGTAAACGCGCTGTCCACGGTAAGCTTCGCGTGGGTCAGACTGTTCTCCGATTCGTACATCCGGACGATCACGCCGTTTCCGTCTTCCGCCTTTTTCACGGTCTCGATGATCACATTGGAAGCGTCCACGGACACGAAGGAATACTCCGGTCCCTCCGCCGCGCCGTCCACTGCCAGAAGCGGCTGGTTCAGCTTATAGCTCTCCGCCACGGTCTGCGCCGCCTGCCAGCCTTCCGCATGGGGATACAGGGCGTAGGTAAATACATGCTGCTCCTGATCCGCCACCGGGTTCGGCTCGATGCCGGACTTAATAAGGCTCAAACCGATCACGCTGTCCTTCACGGAATGACCGTACTTGCAGTCATTTAACAGGCTGACGCCGTAATGTCCTTCCGACAGATCCATCCACTTCTGGCCGCAGCTTTCGAATCTTGCCACATCCCAGCTCGTATTGGAATGGGTCTTCCTGGTCAGGTTGCCGAACTGGACGTCGAACGTGGCCTGGTCAGTATGGACGTTGATCGGGAAATGCACCTTCAGAAGCGTCTGGTGCTCCTTCCAGTCCACATGGGTCTTAAAGTCGATCCTTCGACTGTCGGCGTAGAAAATGATCTTCTGGATAAACGTGGACTTGCTGGCTTTCCGTTTGATCGCAAGCACGGCGCAGACGTCGCCCATCTCCGTCCACTGCATGGACTCCACTTCGTTCACCGGCCAGCTCTTCTCCGTGTAGAAGATATCGATATCCCAGTTATCGTAATAAATGGGCTTATCCTCGTACATCACAAGGGCGTTGGCCTTCTTTCCCTCCTGCAGCACCTCGCGGCCGCAGTCCTTATCGTACAGGCGGTCGATCTCGCCGTTCTCATCGAAATGAACCGTATAGAACGGGGTCTCAAGCGTATGCTCATCCGCCAGGTTAAACGGATGCTTCTCTTCGGTCTGCGGTTTTCCGGAGCCGGCGTGCACCTGGTACATGACGGAATAACCCTTGGCGGGAATATTCTTCACAAAGGCCACGGTCCCGTCCGCCGTCTTCTGGCAGGGATAGACCCGGCCAGCCATATCCACCAGCCACTCCGCGTCGCAGTTACCTAAGAGTACCACATCATCGCGGCGTTTGCCGGTGGTATTAACGATCATCATGCAGTGTCCGCTTCCGGCCAGGGCGTGAAGCCGTTCATCCATCAGGACGCCGATCTGCTCATGCAGCTGGTCGTACTCCCGCTTCGTCACCTCGTAAACCTCGTGGATCGAGGAACCGGGCAGGATGTCGTGGAACTGGTTCAAAAGCACGGTCTCCCACATCTTATAGATCTGCTCCGCCGGGTAAGCCATCTTATCCTCGGCCAGCACGCCGAGAAGCTCCAGATCCATAAGTCCGAGCTCGGTCTTGCGGTTGGCCCGCTTATTGCGCGCCATGGAAGTCAGCGTGCCGCGGTGATACTCGAAATACAGCTCGCCCTCCCACACGGGCAGACGCTTATTATCCCACACTCTCTGCTTCAGTTCATCAAAGAACACGCCGGCAAACTCCTGGCGCACCTTCGGGATCCCCTTGATGCCCTTCTCCATACGCACGGAGGTCTCCAGCATCTCTCTGGTGGGGCCGCCGCCGCCGTCGCCGTAGCCGTAGGAGATCAGGATGTCGTTGTTGATATCTTTATTCTGATAACGCATCCATCCGCCCATGATCGCGTCCGGATGCAGCGAGCCGTTATACGTCGTGAAGAAATCCGTCGCCGGCTGCCTGACGCCCAGGGTCGTAATCAGATGGGTCAGCACCTCGCTGCCGTCGATGCCCCTCCAGCGCATGGTGTCGTAAGGGACCTTATTGAACTGGTTCCAGGACAGCTTGGTGGTCATAAAATAATCGATGCCGCATTTCTTCATGATCTGGGGAAGCGCCCCGCTGTAGCCGAACACGTCCGGCAGCCACAGGATCTTACTGTCCACGCCGAATTCATCCTTAAAGAACTTCTTGCCGTGCATAAACTGGCGCACCAGCGACTCGCCGGAGGTCAGGTTCGTATCCGACTCCAGCCACATGCCGCCTTCCGGCTCCCAGCGGTGTTCTTTCACCCGCTCCTTGATC
>CANPYE010000080.1 GCA_947588005.1 uncultured Lachnospiraceae bacterium
GAAGAACTCGCATTCCGGTCCCACGTTGAAATAGTACCCCATGTCCTCGGCTTCTTTTAGCACCTTCTTAAGAACATAGCGCGGATCCCCTTCAAAGGGCGTTCCGTCCGGACAGTACACGTCGCAGAGCAGCCGCGCCACCTTCCCCTGCTGGGGCCGCCACGGGAAGATCTCGAACGTGTCCAGATCCGGATGCAGGTACATATCCGTCTCCTCCTCCCGCACAAAGCCTTCAATGGCGGAACCGTCGAACATGCAGAGGTTGTCAAGCGCCTTCCCAAGCTGCCCGGCCGTGATCGCCACATTCTTAAGCATCCCGAAGATGTCGGTAAACTGCAGGCGGATAAATTCCACATCTTCTTCTTCCACCATACGGATAATATCTTCTTTATTGTACCTTCCCATGATCGTTATCTCCTTTTCCCTCCAATGACTCTATCCGAAATACGCGGATTTCAGCACAGAACCGATCCTGCGCATCCGGATATAGAAGAAGGGTGTCACAAATAAATGTAACCCCCTTGCTACATACATATGTCAAAATCATATCAGCAGAACATGGAAATGTCAACTGAAAAAGAGTTTCAGCCGCGTTTCTGCCGGCGTTTTCAGGCGGCGTTTGTAAAAGAGCTTCTGCCGGTATTTGCGGAGCTTTTATAGCCAAGCGCCCGGATCGCGTTCAGGATCGCCAGCACCGACACGCCCACGTCGCCGAACACCGCCATCCACATGCCGGCCGCGCCCAGGGCCACCAGAAGGAGGATCAGGATCTTCACGCCGATGGCGAAAATGATATTCTGCCTGACGATCCCCACCGTCTTCCTGGCGATCCGGATCCCGTCCACGATCTTCGACGGCTCGTCGGTCATGATGACCACATCCGCCGCTTCGACCGCTGCGTCGGAGCCGATACCGCCCATGGCGATCCCGACATCCGCCCGCGAAAGGACCGGCGCGTCATTGATCCCGTCGCCGACAAACGCAAGCGTACGTCCATCCGGCTTCTCCGAAAGAAGTTCCTCTACCTTCGCCACTTTATCCGCGGGCAGCAGGCCGCCGTATACGTGGTCCAGTCCCAGCTTCTTTCCGACTGCCCGGCCGACGGATTCCTTATCGCCAGTCAGCATTACCAGCGTACTGACGCCCTCGCCGCGCAGACCGGACAGGGCCGCCGGCACGTCGCCGCGGACCGTATCGGAGATCGTGACCGCGCCGATATATTCCTGATTCCGCGCCACATAAAGCGTCGTTCCGGCAGCGTCCGAAGACGGAGAAAAGGCGATCCCCTGAAGGTGCATCAGCTTTTCATTGCCGATGTAGAGGTCGAAGGTGTCCGTCTCACGCCCGCGTGCAGCCGGCTCATCTTTTTCATTCGGAACAGCCGCCTCATCCGCAGCCTTTACGGCTTCCTTCAGCACCGCATGGATCCCATGCCCCGCAATCTCCTCCACCGACACGATACGGCTCTGGTCGAGCCCCTCCGCAGCGGAATATCCGCCGCCCGCTCCGCTGTCATCCGACGCCACAGCGGGCATTTCTCCATTCATTTCATGATATGCATTCAGCACCGACATCGCGATCGGATGCGTCGAATGGCACTCCCCATACGCGGCAAGCTCCAGTAACTCCTGTCGGCTGATGCCCTCCGGCTTCACATCTGTCACCGCGAACTTCCCGGTAGTCAGCGTTCCGGTCTTATCGAATACGACCGTGTCCAGGCTGCCCATCGCTTCCAGGAAGTTGCTGCCTTTCATCAGGATCCCCTGTTTCGACGCCGCGCCCAGACCTCCGAAGAAGCTGAGCGGCACGGAGATCACAAGCGCGCAGGGACAGGACACCACCAGGAAGCTGCAGGCCCGGTATATCCATACCGACCAGGACTGCCCGGCCAGAAGCGGCGGAATGAGAGCCAGCGCCAGTGCCAGAAACACCACGACCGGCGTATAGACCCGGGCGAAGCGCGTAATGAAATTTTCCGCCTTCGCCTTCCGCGAGCTCGCGTTCTCTACCAGTTCCAGGATCTTCGCCACAGTGGAATCGTCGTAAAGCTTTGTGACCTTCACTTCCAGAAGTCCGTTCAGATTAATGGACCCGCTGACGATATTCTCTCCCTCGCCGATCTCCACCGGCATGGACTCGCCGGTCAGCGCCTTCGTATCCAGACTGGTTGTTCCCTTCACCACAATACCGTCCAGCGGCACACGCTCGCCGGGCCGTATCACCACGGTCTCGCCGATCTGCACCTCGTCCGGCTCCACCTGTTCCTCTTTGCCGCCGCGGACCACATTGGCAAATTCCGGATTAATGTCCATCAGGTCGGAAATGGATTTGCGGGACTTGTTCACCGCGTAATCGTTGAAAAATTCTCCCACCTGATAGAAAAGCATGACCGCGACCGCTTCCTCATACGCCCCCACCAGGACCGCACCCACAGTAGCCACCGTCATCAGGAAATTCTCATCGAATACCTGACCGCTGCGGATGGTCTTCGCCGCTTTCAGCGGGATATCATAGCCCGCCGCCAGATACGATACCGCGAAACAGATCCAGACGATCGGATGGATCCCCTCCGTCACGATCCCCGCGATCAGAAATACGGCGCTTGCCGCCAGTCTCATGAGCATCTTTTTCTGCTTTTTCGTCATCATCTTCCGCCTCGATTCTCCTGTTATTCTATCTTGCCATATTGACTCACTCAATCCGATTCCGGGCTTACAATTCCGGACTTATCCATTACACAGGGATGATATTATGAAGCTTCCGCCGTCTGCTCAGCCTCACTCGCTGATATGCTCCATCCCCTGCGCCAGAATCGTCTGGATATGATCGTCGGACAGGGAATAGAACACCGTCTTTCCTTCCCGCCGAAACTTCACCAGACGCATCTGTTTCAGCACCCGCAGCTGGTGCGAAATCGCGGACTGTCCCATCATAAGAAGCGACGCGATATCGCAGACGCACATCTCCGACTGGCTCAGCACATACAGGATCTTGATCCGCGTGGAGTCGCCGAATATCTTGAAAAACTCCGCCAGATCCAGAAGCTCCTGTTCCTCTGGCATGGCCTTTTCCACCTTCTTCACGATATCCTCGTGAACATGGATGAACTCGCAGACGCCGTCCGCCACTTCCTGCTCGATCTTTACCAGATCTTTCATCGCCGATCCCTCTTTTCTCACTGCTGACTCATTCTAAATTTATTTCGTTTTCATATGAACAACTATTCATATGTTTATATTAGCACGTTTTATGCCATTGTCAATACCTTCCGAAAATATTTTTGCAGCTGCCTGTGCTTCACCGCCCGCTCCCCATCGGATTTACTTGCGAAAGCCTTCCTTTTCCGCTATAATAAGCCGCAAAGGAGGTTACATCTCATGAGTCTGATCCATACCACCGTATTGTCCAGGCAGCAGAAGGAATCCGTCCGGGCGCTCATCGAGGCGTGCCGGAAGGCGGAGCCGATCACGCTCTCCGCTCCATCCGAAGACGGGCTGGATTATTTTCTTATCTATGAAAATGCGCCGGAAGACGACAGGCTGACCGCCTTCAGCTTTCTCTTTTTTGTACCGCAGGAGGACGCGGCCCCTGCGTCTGTCTATACCTGCGAATACACTGCTTTTGTGCATCCCGCCCGCCGCAGGCAGGGATACTTTACTGAAATGCTGAACGCGGCCCTTGCCGCCGCCGACCGGTTTGAGAAGGAGCATCGCTGCCAGGTGGATTTCTGCTTTCTGACCGATGAAAAATCACCGGACGCTTCCGCCGTTCTTAACGCGATCGGCGCGGAATACTGGTATTCCGAATATAAGCTGGTGCGGACGCTTCGGGAAAACGATAAAGAGTATACGGCAGAGGTGCAGATCGCAAAAGCAGATGTCGCATCCGGACTCTACACGGCTTCCCTTGACGGAGAGATCATCGGAACCTGCGCCCTTCTTCCTTCCGGAAACGAAACGTATCTCTACGCGTTTCAGATCAAAGAAGCCTGTCGGAGCCAGGGACACGGCCGTGATTTCCTGAAAGGAATGCTTTCGCTTATCGCAAAGGACTCTGCCGGCAGGTCCGGCGCTTCCGTCTCGGTTCAGGTCTCCGGTCTCAACTATATAGCGCGGAATCTGTACAAAAAAACAGGGTTCCGTGAAACGGAATCCCTGTCCTATTATATCTACTGAACACTGCAACAAACCACCGGGCCTTATTCACATGGACCAGGCGCCCTTTTTCGTGGAAATACAGACAGGACGTCACCCTGCGATCTTCTCCGCGGCTTCATCCAGCCACGGCGCTTCCGCATACTCGACGGAGCCTTCGTCCACCGCTTTCGCCACTGCCGGTTCGATCGGGATCTTAGCCAGCACGCAGGTGTCATAATCCACCGCGATCTCGTCGATCCGGCTCTCGCCGAAGACGGCGATCTTCCGTCCGCAGTCCGGACAGTTCAGATAACTCATATTCTCCACGATCCCCAGGATCGGAATATCCATCTTTTTCGCCATATTAACCGCCTTGCCGACGATCATGGAGACCAGCTCCTGGGGCGACGTCACGATCACAATACCGTCCACAGGAAGCGACTGAAATACGGTCAGCGGTACGTCGCCGGTGCCCGGAGGCATATCCACAAACATATAATCGATATCCTTCCAGTATGTCTCGTTCCAGAACTGCTTCACCGCCCCCGCAATCACCGGGCCGCGCCAGATGACCGGATCGGTGTCGTTCTCAAGAAGAAGATTCGCGGACATGATCTGGATGCCTGTGCTGGTCGTCGCCGGAACCATCAGGTTCGAACCGCCCACTTCCGCCATCCCGATGCCTCCGTCGATGCCGAACGCTTTCGGGATGGACGGGCCTGTGATATCGGCGTCAAGGATCGCCGTCCGATAGCCCTTCGCATTCATCTTTACCGCAAGCAGGGACGTAACAAGGGACTTGCCCACGCCGCCCTTGCCGCTGACGACGCCGATGACCTTCTTCACCGAGCTTGCCGGATTCAGCGCCTCAAGAAAGCTCTGCTGCTCCTGGGTCCTGCTGGAGCAACTGGCTCCGCAGGTGTTACAGTTATGCGTGCAATTTTCAATCGCTTCTGCCATTTCATCTACTCCTTTATTAACGGACGAATCGCCCGAATTTTACAACTATACCGTCCGGCGGATCGCTTTCAGAACGCCGCCGTGCTCCAGCGCCCACGCCATCGAATAAAAGATCATCGAATTGATGGGCCACATGATCAGATTCTTCAGGATCCGCATCGGCAGAAGGGCCAGAAAGCCCTTTTCATACATCATAGTCAGCCACAGCGTACCCAAAAGCATATTGCAGACCACCGATACGGTCAGCTCCGCCGCCAGCACTCTGCGCAGGCTTAACGGCCGCTTATATAGGAAACATCCGTACAGCACGCCGGCAGCGACTGCGCTCACGGTCCAGCCTGGGAAAAAGGCTCCTGTCGGCTTTACCAGATACTTGAGGATATCCAGCACGCCGCCGAACAGTCCTCCGACCACCGGTCCGTACAGATAATACACGAACTGGTTGGCGATGGTAGAGAATCCGATCTTGATGTAATCGCCAAGCACCAGCGTAAACGCGCCAAGCACCACAGCGATCGCCCCGAACAGCCCCAGGGTCGTGACCGTCCGCACCCGGACGCCCTTTATGGTCTTTCCGTCCGGCGCGTACTCATAGAATTCTCTGTAAGATTCCTGAAACAAAGTTGCTAATTTCTTCATAAAAAATTACCTCCTTTGCAGACCTTTTACCACAACAGGAGATAATCATCCTATCTTCCATTGCAGCGGGATGCGACCTGCGCACCGTGGGATCATGGCCTTTCAGTCCGCGGCGCACGAATTCTATCCGGCTCGCTGCGTTTTTGGCCCGTCTCCTTCGTCCCACCGGCAACTCCCCGTCCGATGGACACTTGACGCGCACAGATCTACTCTGCATTCTATTCTGTTTTCGTAACTGCTTCATCATACCACTGTTTTATGAGAATTACAAGAGGTTTTCAGATGAAGCTTTACGATGAAGCTAAACTGTAACTTTGCACTTGTCATTTTCATGGCTTCATTATACAATATAAGATGGATCTTACTTTATGATACGGATACGAAAAGGAGCCATTCATTATGAATCAAAACACGACTCGTTCCGCCTACTGGGACATAATAAAAGGATTGGCGATCATTGCCGTTGTTATGGGACACTGCGGGATCCTGACCCGATTCGTTTATCTGTTCCATCTGGCAGTATTTTTCTTTGTTACCGGGTATTTTTACAATGAAAATAAATACGGGGACGACCCCTTCCGCTATTTTGGCGCCCGGCTGGCCGGCTGCTGGCCCCGGTACTTTTTCTACAGTATCTGCCTCGTTCTGGTCCATAATTTCTTTGTAACGCATGGTCTTTATGCGGATATTCCGCTCTACAATCATACGTCCATGCTGACCGCCGGTCTGCACGCTATCGTCATACAGAACATGGAAAACATACAGGGAGCGATGTGGTTTCTCCCTGTATGGCTCATATCATCCGGCTGTTTCGGCGGAATCGTCTGGTTCGGCCGGACCGCCTCCCGGCGTCTCGGCTCGGAACGTCTTGAACCGGCTTTTGTCGCTTTTGGCAGTCTGGCCGCGGGTCTTGTCGGGCTTTTCCTCTTTAGCCGTCAGTGCCGTCTGGCTTACGAGATGCACTGCGCGATCCTTGCGATCCCCCTTTTCTTCGCCGCATGGCTGATGCGGCGTTACCTGCCTTCTTTTAAGCGTTACGCCACCTGGTACGGGGCCCTGATCAGCTTATTCCTTCTGTTCCTGATCCAGACAAGGCTCAAGATCAATATCAGCGATATGAATATTCCCGGCGCCCTTTATTATCCTATCTCGCTGATCGGGATCTATATGGTGCTCGCGCTGGCGTCTCTCGCCGAGCGGATCCCGAAGCTGTCTGACGGACTGGCTTTTCTTGGAAGACACTCCCTCGATATTATGGCGCTGCATTTCCTTGTATTCAAGCTTGTCGATCTGTTTTACGCCCGTTTCTTCGCGGTCTCTGCCCCTGCGGAAATGGTGGCCGGCTTTCCGGTCGGATTCCGGCAGAAGCTGGAGCCGGTCTATCTGATACTTGGCGTGCTGCTGCCGGCGCTTATCGCCTGGGGCGTGGACCAGCTCGTGCATTTCCTGCTGCCCCCAAAACGGCAGAAGCAGGACCCACCTAACATGGAGGCAATATGAAACAGCTGCATACAAGATTTTCAGAATCCATGGATCCGCGGCAGGTTCTTCCCGAATACCCGCGGCCCATGCTTGTACGTAAGTCCTACTATAATCTGAACGGTCTGTGGGAATACGCTGTCGCCTGCGGCAGCGGGAATCCTTCCGCCGCCATTCCGGCCGGACGTCCGGCCGAGCTATCCCGTTTGGCAAAGTCTCCGGCTGTGGTATCCCGCCGGACAGAATCTCCGGCCACGGTATCCCTCCCGGCTGAGTCTTCGGCTGTGGTATCCCGCCCGGCTGAGTCTCCGGCCACGGTATCCCGCCCGGCTGAGTCTCCGGCCACGGTATCCCGCCCGCCAGAATCTCCGGCCGCAGGCCCGGAGGAATACGACGGCCGGATCCTGGTGCCGTTCTCTCCGGAATGCGCCCTCTCCGGCGTGAACCGTAAAATTCTGCCGGAACACGTACTCTGGTACCGCAGGACGCTTCCCTCCGTCCCGCTGCAGGACGGCGAACGCCTCCTGCTGCATTTCGGCGCTGTCGACCAGCACGCCTGGATCTATGTAAATGGTATCTGCGTCGGAGAACATCACGGCGGATATCTGCCGTTTACCTGCGATATCACGGAAGCGCTGCGCAGCCGCGCAAAGCATTGCGCCGGATCCATGACGCCTGCCGGCGCCGGTCCGGATGATATCCTCACCGTCAAAGCCGTCGACCTGACGGATACCTCCTATCACAGCCGCGGCAAGCAGAAGCTGGAGCCCTCCGGCATGTATTACACCGCTCAGAGCGGCATCTGGCAGACTGTATGGATGGAAGCGGCGCCGGAGAACTTTATCGAACGGATCGCGTTCCGGCCGGATTATGATGGTTCTAAGATTCGGATGAAGCTGTACAGCGAAACGGACGAAACGGTTACATATACGATTTACTCCCCCTGCATTGACTTGGACGCCTCCGCGAATCCAGGAAGCGTGCCGATGGATCCCATTTCGCATGGAAATATCGCCGCCGCGGATTTGCAGACGAAAGAAGCTGCGCCTGCTGCCGCGGCCTCTGCCGTCTCCCATGAGCCGCAGATCCTTCTGACCGGCAGAGCCGTAACCAACCATGCCTTCTCTGTCTCCCTGCCTGATTTTAAGGCCTGGAGCCCGGAAGAACCGTACCTCTATTATGTGACATTTGAAACCGCGCGCGACCGCGTGCAAAGTTATTTTGCCATGCGCAAATGCGATCTTCAGAGCGGCGCGGACGGCGTCCCGCGGATTTATCTGAATAACCGCCCCTATTTCCAGACAGGGCTTCTGGATCAGGGATATTACCCGGAGAGCCTTTACACGCCTCCTGCCGACGCCGCCATGACCGCGGACATTCTCTCCGCCAAGGCGCTGGGCTTTAATATGCTGCGCAAACACGCCAAGATCGAACCGGACCGGTTCTATTACCACTGCGACCGTCTGGGCATGCTTGTGTGGCAGGACATGGTCAACGGCGGCAGCGCCTACAAGGACTGGTATGTGACCTACCTGGCCACAGCCATGAACCAGCTGCATATCCGCCCCGGCGACCGTTTCCGCCGCCTGCTCTCCCGCCGGGAGAAAGCTGGCCGCGACGAGTTTACCGCCGAAGTCCGCGATACCGTCCGCACGCTTGGCAGCCACCCGTCCATCGTAGTCTGGGTGCCGTTCAACGAAGGATGGGGGCAGTTCGATACCCTGAACATATGCTCCCTTATCAAGAAACTGGATCCCGACCGCCTCGTCGACCACGCAAGCGGCTGGTTCGATCTGGGAGGCGGCGACATCCAGAGCATTCACTATTATTTCTTCCGTTACAGCTTCAAGCCGGAGCGGCGGCGCGCCATGGCGCTGACCGAATACGGCGGTTATTCCTGGTCGGTTCCCGGCCACTGCACCCACGACGAGGAGTACGGCTATCAGAAATACTCCGACTCCGACTCGCTGACAGAAGCGTTTCAGCGGCTGATTGCGGATACCATCCTGCCTTCCGTCAGGGAAGGTCTGGCCGCGGCCATTTACACGCAGCTCACCGATATCGAAAGCGAGACCAACGGCCTCTATACCTATGACCGGCAGATCTGCAAAATGGACGCGGAAACCGTGCGGGAATGCAACCGGATGATGAAGGATGCCGGCGCGTATTTGCCATAATATTCCGCTTACTGCGCCGCACCTGATACGAGCCGGGCGTCTCCGGTGCTCAGCCCGTATGGAAATACAAAAAAGACCTCATCAACACGCTGCTCTGTTCAGTCATCCGCCTGCCGATATTCCCGCCGCACGCTTTCCGTATTCGTCAGATACACCATCGACGCGTAGCTGATATCAAATTCCAGCACATCCCCGACGTGGATCCGGTCTTTCACCGCTTCCACGTCCAGGATCGTGTGATCCGAGGACGCGCCGATCACTTTCACGCCCTTCATCCGCGGGCGGATGTCCGTATAATTTCCGTAATCCACCAGGCCGATCGCCGCCAGAGCACGCCGCCGGATCCCCCGGTCTTCGTACCGCCGGATGCGTCCGAACGCGTCTTCCGCCAGTTCTCCTATCGGATAGCTGGGCTTATCCTTCACTTCAACCACTTCCGCTTTCAGCGTGAAAACATCCTTGTATGTAAAATCCATCTCACATCCGGAGAACGCGCCCAAAAGCACGCTCTCACCCAGCCGCAGCAGGTTCACGCCGTCCGGCATCGTACCGTCCAGAACCATATGGAGAGACGAAGACGCGCCGCCGCACACATATGTAAGCTTCCGGCCGATCGCCGCCTCAACCTGCGCGGTGATCGCAAGAAGCTCAAGCATTTTCTCCGGAGTCGCCTTCACGGAGCCAAAGCAGGTCAGATTCGTACCGATGCCTGCCAGTTCCAGATGCGGCAGATCCCGCTCGATCTCCGCAGCCGTATCGATCAGCTCCTGCCGGTTCCAAAAGCCCTCCCGCAGGTCTCCCAGATCCGCCATGAGGATCACTTTATGGCGGCGGGCTGCGTTATCTCCACTTCCATTCGGCGTAAGCTTAGCTGACACAATATTACCCGACAGCTTCCCCCGCATGATTTTCTTGTCAGGCTTCCCGCGCATGATTTTCTCTGATACAATTTTCTCCGGCACAATTCTCTCCGGCGAAACAGATTCTGCGGCTTCTGCCCTGTTCGATTTTCTATCTTCTCTTTCCGCGAATACCCTCGCCGCAGCCGCATTCAGCCGTCTCAGCGCCTCCGGTTCGCTCTGCAGGCTGATATCCGCAATCTCCGCCACAGCCTCAAGTTCCGAGAGCATAGGAACCCGCAAAAGCATAAGCGGAGTCTGGATCCCCGCATCCCGGAGCCTTCTTAGCTGCCCGATCCGGGATGACGCAAGATACGTACAGCCGCACCGCTCGTACACCCGCGCGATCTTTGGCCAGGCCGTAAAGCCCTTGACCACGCCGGCCACCTGGATTTCCAATGCGGCGCAGCGGGCCATGATCTCCCGCAGATTATGTTCCAGTTTCCCAAGATCGATCGTAAGGACCGGGTATCGTACCGGATCGTATCCTCCCACGCTCAGATCTCCTCGCCTGGCCGGATGCAGCCGCACTGGCTGTCTGTACTGTACCACAGCGTATATGCGGTCGGATTGTAGATCCTCCTGCCGTCAGCGCTTGTGAGCAGCCGATTCCACGCTTCCGTGTAATCGCAGATCTCCAGGTTCGTAGCATACCAGATATCGTCCTTACCGGCGATATATTCGGCGAACTTTTCGATCCGGTCCCAGTTTTTGTTCGCCTCGAACTCATAGCTGTGTCCCCACAGATAGAACATCCATGGCGACCTGTTCCACGGCGTCTCGTCCGGCGATTTTTCCACAAAACGGGCCGCCAGCTCCATAAGCCGCGGATCGTCGTGATGGCAGGTAGCTTCAAGGCGCAGCCAGTCCGCCGGCCATCAGACACGCAACGACCGAATCGCTGAAGGTTCCGTACGGATAGGCCATACCGCGGACAATTCCGCCGAACTCCCGCTCCAGGTTCTCCCGGTCCGCGATCACCTCTCGCGTACACTCCGCCGGCGTCAGCTGCTCCAGAAACGGATGCGTCAGTCCGTGAACCGCCACCTCCATGCCGCTGTCCTTATACAGCTTCTGCGCCTGCGAAAAACTCATCCGGCGGTGGATCTGCCCTTCCGGATACACGGTCCCCTCCGGAGCAAACAGCCCGCTGTTCAGATTAAAGGTGCCCTTCAGTCCGTGCTTCTTCATCAGTTCCATAAGCCGGACGTCCTGTTCCACGCCGTCGTCATAGCTCAATGTAAGAGCCTTCGGCTTCCCGCCCGGGAAGCGCATCCAGAGCGTTCCTTTCTTTTCCATCTTCTTTTCCTCCTGTCATATTTATTACTTCCTATACTTCTTTCTGTTTCCAGACGGATTACAGCAGCGTCCCCCAAAAACAATCCGTCCTGTAAGCGCCTCTGCCGGCGCCCTGCCTTTGCCGTAAAACGTTCTATGATTATTCGAATCACTGCAGCCGACGGCTCATATCTGTAATTTCACGATCTTTTCTTCTCATATGTCAACACCTCCCGCATTCCGACATTCTCCATTCTGATTCATCCAGCTATCCCGCCGCATCTAAAGCTGCGGATGTTCCGGTCTCGGTATCATTCCGTGCCCAATAAAAACTCCAACGAACGTGCCTATGATTATATTTAAGATCTGGTTAAGTTTTTTCAGCAAAATACAGGAAGCTCCTCTAAACTTCTATATTTTGTCCGCTGCGAATTCTTGAACGATTGGAAGCTATCGCTATCCATTGACCCATATGTCCGCTTCCTCTTTACCCGGCGGTTCGAATATCGCTTCAAATTTTGCGGCAAGAGCGCTGTCAACGATGTACGCCGTCGTTTCGCCTGCCGCGACGGCCTGATTTCTTTGGTTTATACGCGCCCGCCATACCTCATCGCTGATATCGAGATAATGCAGGTCGCATTCTATATTCCGGCTCCGGTAAAACGCTTTTGCCTCGTTTCTTCCTTCCTTTGTCCAAAAGCCCCAGTCCAGGATTACGTTGGCGCCGGCCCGGGTCACCTCTAACGATTTCTCAAACAGATAGCGGCGCACACCTGCCGCGTATTCGTCATGCTTTTCTCCCGCGTACAGCCCAAATACCGCGAGCATGATTTCGTCCACCGACAGAATGACCGCCCGATGAGTAGCCTGTAACTGCTTTGCGTATGTACTTTTGCCGCTGCATAATTTCCCGCAGATGAGAAAGACTTTTGCCATAGCTTTTGCTCTCCGCAATACTTTCTTTTCATGATAATTTCTCCGCGATCCATTTGGACTCTTCAGAAACCGTAGATGTTGTCCGGCGCCCCGCCGCCACAAACGCCCCAAATATCTTCCTGCTGTTCTCATCCGTTCGATAGGAGAATTCCGGGTGCCACTGTACCGCCCACAGAAAGCGCTTTTCCGGACAGTAAATGCCCTCGACCATGCCGTCGTCCGCCTTCGCCATTACTTTCAGCCCAGGAGCCAGCCGCTTTATCCCCTGATGATGATAGCTGTTGACGCCCAGCCTGTCCAGACCGAGCAGCGCGTGCAGCGGCGTGCCTATTTCGATCTGCACCTCATGCGCGATTTTGTCGTAAGGCGGCGTCTGGTGATGTTCGATATCGGATGGGTGCTGCGTCGGGATATCCTGATACAAGGTTCCGCCCATCGCCGCGTTGATCATCTGGATTCCTCGGCAGATCCCAAGCGCCGGCTTATCTGCAGAAAGCACTTTTTTCAGCAGCTCCTCCTCCATCCGGTCCCTCTGCGGACAGAGTTCTCCGCAGACCGGAAGCGTCTCCTCACCGTATACCTCCGGCGACACGTCATGACCGCCGGTGAACAGGAAACCATCCATCTGCTCCGCGATCTGAGCGATCTCCCGGTCATCGTCCGTCAGCGGAAGCATGACCGGGATGCCGCCGGCCAGGCGGACGCCTTCCATATAGCCGGGAAGCATCCACAGACTCTCCCTTCCGATATCCACCAGAGGAATCAGGCCGATCAGAGGCTTTTTGCACGAATTTGTATTCATCGATATCTTTCCCTTCGTAAATCTTGACATGATACTATCTTTAAGAAAACATTCAAATATCTAACAAATTTTTCTGGAAAATGGACTGCTGCCGATTTCCATGTAAACCTCTTCCAGCCAGAGGACATTATCCATCCCCCAGCGCCGCCCGGCAGCGCTTCTTGTAGCAGGCAATCCCGTATTTCAGCACATTCTCGATGCCTTCGTCTGCAAACGTCTCGTCATAGCGCCTCGTTTCGATCTGCGCAAGCGCCGCCTGCGCCGCAGACTCCAGGTCGCCGTCCTCGGCATATTTCACCTCGATGACAATCCCCAGGCTGCCGTCCTCGGCTTCCACAAGGATGTCGCTGTAGCCGTCGCCGCTCTCCCGGTTACTGGTCACGATCCAGTCCACTTTGTACGCCAGAAGTCCCATCAGAATCCCGTGGTAGAAGTTCTCCTTCCGCGCCTTCCGTACCGACGTGTCCCGGATGCTGATCGCACGCCGCAGGTAACTTCCAAAGGCCTTCTCCACCCCGGCCGCATCTCCGGCCGCGAACGCGCCGCACAACTGCTTCAGCGATTCCCCGTCGTTCCTCGTCTCCTCCCGGAACAGTTCCATGATCTGATCCGCAAAGATCGCGCGGA
>CANPYE010000081.1 GCA_947588005.1 uncultured Lachnospiraceae bacterium
GAGATATTCCATCAGCAGCGATGGAACACGCATCCGGGCAAATCACGGACACAGTGTAAAGGTGGATCCGGAACCGGAGGAAATGGAACCGCCGGAGTTCCTTTATCATGGTACAGCGGAAAAAAGCGTCGGGAGCATCCTTGAAAAAGGGATCCTGCCGATGGAACGAATATATGTCCATATTTCGGAGGATGTCGAAACAGCGGCGGAGGTAGGCCGCCGCCATGGCAAACCAGTGGTGTTCAGAATCAAAAGCGGAGAGATGCACAGGGATGGGTACCCGTTCTTCCGCTCCGTCAACGGCCTATGGCTTGCCAGAGAAGTACTGCCGCGCTACCTGGAACTGCTGAACGATCCGCACACCGAGTCTAAGGAGAAATAAAGAAGATGATTTATATAACCGGCGACTGCCATGCTGACTTCAGAAGGTTTGAGAAGCGTCGCTTTCGGGAACAGGAAGGAATGACCAAGGACGACTATGTCCTTATCTGCGGCGATTTCGGCGGTGTGTGGTACGGCGATGACGGGGAACGGAAACGGCTGCAGGAACTGAGCAACCGCAGTTTTACGACTCTGTTTGTCGATGGGAACCACGAAAATTTCGATCTTTTGTACAAATACCCGGTAGTGGATTTTCACGGCGGAAAAGCGCACCGGATCATGCCGCACATCTATCACCTCATGCGCGGGGAAGTTTTTGAGCTGGAGGGTATGTCTTTCTTCGCTTTCGGCGGGGCTTCATCACGCGACATCCAGGACGGGATTCTGGACCGCGCCGCCTTCGTAAGTGACGAAGCATTTCGCCGCGAGTGTCATGCTATGGACCGTGCCGGCAAGCTGTACCGCGTGCTCCACGAATCATGGTGGCCCGAAGAACTGCCAAGTGCCTCGGAAATGGAGAACGGCATCAGGAACCTGGAAAAGCACGGCGGCAAGGTAGACTATGTCATCACCCACTGCCTGCCCACCAGTATCCAGGCAAGATTTAGCGAAGGGCTTTACAAACCAAACATGTTGACGGACTACCTCGACCTGATCGAGCGTTCTGCAGAATACAAAAGATGGTACTGCGGTCATTACCATATCAACGAACGGATACTCGATAAGGTTGAAATCCTGTACGAGGGCATTGCGAAGATCCACTGATTTTCATTCAAATACAACAAACGCGTCACTGGCGCGTTTGTTGCATACTGACGTAACAAAAAAGAGTACCAGCCGTTCCTGACGGATAAGCTGATACTCTTATTTTTACATCCGTTCCTGCATCGATTGGGGGCAAATTGAGATCATTTGGATCAGTCGTCCCCCGAAAAAAGCGCAAATACCCTAGCCCATGTATTTCTACGTTTCTGCCGCTATCCGTACCGCTGTCTGGTACAAAAATGGTACAGATCCGCCGGATCAGAGCATCTCACAAAATTCATCCGGATCTACACAAGGTATACTGCCGCCAACAAAATCATTGCGATTCCTTGTCACAATATAATCCGCCCGGAAGGACACCGCACACTGCATCTGCAAACAGTCCTCAAAATCAGAGAAATTGTCGTCTGCTAACGCATCCAGTATTTTTGCCTTATCGATCCCCTCTACCTCAAACAGTTCACACAGATTCCGCAAAATACTCTTTCGCTCATCCACACTGTACGCTTTCCTCAATATGAAAAAAATATTAGATACAGAATGTGCCGCAATACAGCCTGTTACCCTATTTTGTTTGCATGCGACCAGGATTCTTCTGGCTGCTGAATCAAAAGGACTCCGGCACAGTATATAATCAAGAAGAATGTTAGTATCAACTAATATCCGCATTCCCATACTTTTCCTCTCTGTAATTTTTTAGCTCCCTGTCATAATCTAACTCAGGAACGCTTTTCCTGAGATGTTCCAGTTCCTCAAATGCATGTTCTTTTGCAGTCAGTCGCTCTGTCCCATAAAGTCCATCTATCCCCTGCATGATCTGTATCATAAAATATAACTTGTCTTCCGGTATCCTTTCCAGTAGAGCTATAGCATCCTTTCTAAGCACAGTCATCATTTATCACTCCCGTCACTCATATTATCATAAACAAGCCGTCAGTTGTCCGAATCAATGGACTTCCCGCTTCCATCCGCTAATGCCTTTATATTTATTATATCCGATGAATCTCCGTCCTTCAATCACTTTCTGTTGGCAAATTCACAAAAAGAGTACCAGCCGCTCCTGATGGATAAGCTGATACTCTTTTTTTGTTACGTCAGTATGCGAACAAAGCGCCAGCGACGCTTTGTTCGTATTGCGCACTTTTTAAATACGGCCCCGACGTCCTCAAAGTACACACCACGTGTACTTATAGGTCATTTTTATGCACTTTCAGCCATATGCACATTTTCGAACATCCGTTCCTGCATCGATTGGCGTCAAATTGGCGTCATTGGGGTCAATCGAACCCCGAAAAACCGCGTAAATACGCCATTCTTTACGATAAAGACTTCATCGTCGGAAACAGCAAAACATCGCGAATCGCCGGCGAATCCGTCAAAAGCATTACCAGCCGGTCGATCCCGTACCCGATGCCTCCGGTGGGCGGCATACCGATCTCCAGGGCGTTCAGAAAATCTTCATCCGTGTGATTGGCTTCCTCGTCTCCCGCCGCGAACGCCTCCTCCTGGGCCGCGAAACGGGCCCGCTGGTCGATCGGGTCGTTCAGCTCGGAGTAGGCGTTGCACATCTCACGGGCATAGATGAACAGCTCAAACCGCTCCACCAGCTCCGGCTTATCGGGCTTGCGCTTGGTAAGCGGACTGACCTCCACCGGATGGTCCATGATGAAGGTCGGCTGGATCAGATGCTCCTCCACAAACTCCTCAAAGAACAGATTAATAATGTCTCCGCGGACGTGGCGGGCCTCGTAGTGGACGCCCTTCTCATCCGCCAGCTTCTTCGCTTCTTCCGTCGTCCGAATCTCCTCGAAATCGATGCCGGTGTATTTCTTAATAGCGTCGATCATGGTCAGCCGCTCGAACGGTTTCCCCAGGTCGATCTCCACGCCGGAATAGGGGATCGTGGTCGTGCCGCAGACCTCACGGGCCACATGACGGAACATGTTCTCCGTCAGATCCATCATGCCGTGGTAATCCGTGTACGCCTGATACAGCTCCATCAGCGTGAACTCCGGATTATGCCGGGTATCCAGTCCTTCGTTGCGGAACACGCGGCCGATCTCATAGACGCGCTCCATGCCGCCTACGATCAGGCGCTTTAAGTACAGCTCCAGGGAAATGCGCAGCTTCACATCTTCATCCAGCGCGTTGTAATGGGTCTCAAAGGGCCGCGCCGCCGCGCCGCCGGCATTGGCTACCAGCATCGGCGTCTCCACCTCCAGAAAGCCCTGTCCGTCCAGGTAGCGGCGGATGCTGCTGATGATCTTTGAGCGCATGACAAAAGTCTTCTTCACGTCCTCGTTCATGATCAGATCCACATACCGCTGACGGTAGCGCATATCCGTATTGGTCAGACCGTGGTATTTCTCCGGCAGGATCTGCAGGCTCTTGGAAAGCAGCACAAGAGACGACGCATGGATCGAGATCTCGCCGGTCTTCGTCTTAAAGACCGTGCCCTTCACCCCGATGATATCGCCGATATCCAGCTTCTTAAAGTCCTTATAGGGCTCCTCGCCGATATTGTCGCGGGCCACATAGCACTGGATACTGCCCTTCAGATCCTGGACGTTGCAGAAAGACGCCTTGCCCATGATCCGCCGGGACATCATACGCCCCGCGACGGAGACTTCCTTCCCCTCCCAGGCTTCATAATCATCCTTAACATCCGTGCTGTGTACGGTCACATCGTATTTCGTGATCTGATACGGATCACGGCCTGCCGCCTGAAGCTCGGCAAGCTTGTCGCGGCGCACCTTCAAAAGCTGGCCGATATCCTGCTGCTGGTTCTGCTGTCCCTGATTCTGCTGCTCTGCCACGTCTGCCTCTCCTTCTTATACTCTCTGAATATCCAGGATCTTATACTGGATCACTCCCGCCTGTGTCTCCACATCTACGACATCGCCGACCTTCCGGCCGATCAGCGCCCTGCCTACCGGCGATTCATTGGAAATCTTATTCTCAAGACTGTTGGCTTCCGTGGAACCCACCAGACTGAACTCCATCTCCTCGTCGAACTCGATATCGTAGACCTTTACTCTGCAGCCGACGCTGATCTTATCCAGATCGACTTCGTCTTCAACGACCACTTCCGCATTCTTGAGAAGCTTCTCCAGCTCCTCGATCCGCAGCTCGATGTCCCTCTGTTCGTCCTTCGCTGCGTCGTACTCGGCGTTCTCAGACAGATCCCCCTGTTCTCTGGCTTCCTTGATCTTCTGGGCTACTTCCTTTCTCCGGACCACCTTCAGATCCTGAAGCTCCTCCTCATACTTTCTCAGTCCCGCATACGTAAGAATATTCTTCTTCTCCGCCATAACACCAGTTACCTTCCTTATTTCTTTCTGTGCAGAGAACCCTTCCATTCTCTGCATTACGCTGTATTATAGCCCAAGTGTTCCGCGTTGTCAAGAAACGATTCCAAGATATGTAATACCCCGCCGGCCGCTTATCGTTCCCTGTAAATAAAATCGCTGAATACCGCGCTTCCGCCGGCCTGCACGGTGGAATACACCGTCAGTCCGAAACGGCACCCGCAGAAATGCTCCAGGTCGAAGCGCAGCTTATGGTCCGGGCCGATCTTCTTAAAGCGGCTGAAAAAGCTTTTGTCCCTGTAATAGAAGGAGCAGACATCCTTTCCGGCCGTAAAATCCGCTTCCAGCTTAAGAAGATACGGCTTCTCCTCCAGAAGAACCGCCGCCCATTCCTTCTCCGGCTCCTTTCCCGCGGGACTGCCGGCCTTTCCCGGCTCCACGGTCCTGACGACCATATAAAGCTTCCCGTCCCTGCGGGTCAGGCCGACAAATCCGTAACAGGCCTGCAGCGCGCAAAGTCCGGCAAAATCCCCTTCCTTCAGTCCGCTTCCGTCCAATGTGACCTCCGCGGCGCAGCCCGGCCAGAGCATCCGCTGGGTCAGCGTGTTTACAGCCTGCAGAAGGGAGGCGCACACCTTATCCGTGCCGACCCTCCAGCTTCCCGCCGTCCGATCGTGACTGATCAGCGAAAGCTTCGGCTCATGATTAAACTGCCAGCAGCTTTTAAGCTCTCCTTTAAAGTCATCGCTTTCCACCAAAGGCGCGTAAACATACCCCGGCCTGAGACTTTCGACCGGAAATCTCTCCGGAACCGTTCCGCCGTCGCCAAACACCGGGAAGCCGTTTTCCCAGGCAACGGGCATCAGAAACGGGATCCGCCCCGCGGCGCCGGTGTCCTGAAACTGGATCGCGTACCATTTTCCACCCGGGGTATCCACAATGGCGCCCTGCGCGATTCCATGATCCTTAAGTCCGTAATCGTCGTCCAGCACGTCTCCGCCCGTAAATTCCCCTTCCAGGGAATCCGACGCAAAGCACGCCTCGGTCCTTCTCCACTTCTCCGGTCGGGAATGGATCACGAACAGATAGTAGCATCCATCGATCTTATAAAAATGACTCCCCTCGTATCCCAGATAAGGGTTATCCCCGTCGTCGATCAGGAGGCGGTGAAGTCCGCCCTCCCGCGGGCCGCTTAAGTCATCCTTAAGCTCTGTGAGGAAGACCTGACGGTTCCCGTAGACGATATACTTCCTTCCGTCGTCGTCGAAGAAAAGGGAGCAGTCATGATAAAAGCCCTCGATCTCATGCTTCTCCCAGGGACCTTCCGGCGCGGCCGCCGTATAAAGATAGGTCTTATGCGTGTCGTTGGCCACGAAGCAGACGTAGTAGACGCCCTCATGGTAACGCAGGGACGCCGCCCACATTCCCTTTCCGTAAATATTTTCCTCTCCCTCCAGGCGCTGGGCGGGCGTGCTGTCAAGCCGGTCGTACACATAGGAGAGATGCTCCCAGTTTCGCAGATCGTAGGAGCGCAGTATCTCGCAGCCCGGCATGAAATGCATCGTCGTACTGACCATATAATAGGTATCTCCTACCCGGATCACGTCGGGGTCCGGATAATCCAGGCGGGTAAGCGGATTGACGGACGGATACTGCATGGTCCGGCCGTAGGAATACCCTCTGTCCGGCTTCACTTCTCCCGGCGTCCACTCAAAGTAGACCACGCCGTTTTCCCGCACCGGGAAAGAGACTGCAAGGCGGCCGTTTCGCGGCTTTTCCCGGCGCGTCTTAGCAAACGGGCGGGCCGACTCCTTGAGAAGGCTGCGCTCCTGCGGCGTAAGGCCCGACGGTTCTCCCATATCATGCCATACCTTCAGCGGATTGCAATGCTCCTCATCCACGGTTCTGGTCAGAAGGCAGCCTTCACGCGCGTCTTCGATCTCCAGCGTCAGAAGATGGTCCCGGCCGGTCCGCTGCACGGCAGAATTCCAGGCGACGCCGCGATAGCTTCCGTCGTCCATAAGCATCACGACCTCATGGTCGGTCCGCAGGATGCAGCGTCCGTTTCCTTCCTTCAGCTTTTTGAAAAAAGCGAAGGTCCAGAAGGTGGGCTTGGGAATGCAGCCATTCGCCACCAGGCCGAAGCCTCCGTGGAAAGGCGTGAACGGAACGCCCTGCTCCTCGAACACATCGCCGAAGGTCCAGTAGGAATAGGATTCATTGTCTTCTCCCAGCCGCGACAGCTGATGGGCGATATAGGCGGCGTTCTGGTTCGTGTCATGGATGGGGGCGTTGGGGATATAGGACGTGTTAAACTCCGTAATATGGATCTCTAGCCCCTTATACTCCGGGAAGCTGTCTATGATCTCTCTCGTGGTATGCAGGTTCGCCAGTCCCTCCTCCGGCTGCCGCAGTCCCGGATATCCGTAGTGTCCCACAGGATCCGGAAGATCGGTCGTATAATGGTGCCTGGTGACAAAGTCCGGCGCGAGGCTGTTTGCGCGGCAGTATTCCAGAAACGACCGGATCCACAGCTCGTCGCTTCCGCCGCAGACCGCGGGTCCGCCCACGCGGAACCGTCCGTCCACCTCTTTCACCGCAAGAAAAGTACGGTGAAACAGCTTAAAATACTCCTGCATGTCCGCATGCTCCCAGAAGCCCGGAAGATTCGGCTCATTCCATACCTCTATGGGCCAGGTCACGACCTCCTCCCGCCCGTAGCGGTCGCAAAGGTGGTTTAAAAGCGCCTTCACCATCTCCGTCCACGCCTCATAGGAAGCGGGCGGCGTGGTATTCCCCTTCCAGTAAAACAGGGTCTGGGTCCCGCTGGCCATTTTCTCCGGCATAAAGCCAAGCTCCAGAAACGGGCGCAGTCCCAGCTCCCGATAGCTGTCCATGACCCGGTCCAGATAGGTGTAATTGTATTCCGCTTCCCCGTCGCCGCTCTCCTGGTAAATCGCCATATCGTCGCAGAACAGGCCATGTCCCCGGATATGGGAAAAACCGATCTCCTGCTGTACCAGCTTTAACTGTTCCAGGTACTCCTTCTGCAGCGCCAGGCCCATACGGCCCGTTCCGATACAGAAATCCACCTGATTATGAAACTCCGCGTTTCCCTTCGGTGAAAGCAAGATCCGTCTCTCGTCCATTGTTATAACCCGCCTTTCCGCGAAAGGCACCGATGCGGTTATGAAACCCATTTCGGTCTTTCGCTTTCTTTTATTTTCTGACATAGTTTTCTTTTGTAAGACTGGCATACTGCAGAACACGCGGATGTGAGCGGCGGCGCTGGCATTTGCACATCCGTCCGTCGTCCTCTCAGAGAAAATCCTCACAAAGCAGCCGTTTCAGCTCCTCTATCGTCTCCGTTCGGTTCAGCTCATTGCGGAAGCGCGACGAGCGCGCCATACCCGCCGTATACCAGGCCGCGTATCCCCGCATCTTCCTGACCGCCATCCGTTCGCCGGCGTCTTCCGCCAGAAGCTGCGCGTGATGCAGGATCATAGCGCAGACTTCTTCACGGTCCGGCCCCGGAAGCGTCTCCCCTGTCTCCAGATAATAAAGAATCTGCTTAAAGATCCACGGATTGTCCCGCGCCCCGCGTGCGATCATCAGGCCGTCGCAGCCGGTCTCCGCAAGCATCCGCTCCGCGTCGGCGGCCGTGAAAATGTCTCCGTTCCCGATCACCGGGATCTTCACCGCTTCCTTTACACGGCGGATCACCTCCCAGTCCGCCTTTCCGGAATAAAACTGCTGTCTTGTCCGCCCGTGAACCGCGACAGCGGCGACGCCGCAGGCCTCCGCCATCTTCGCAAATTCCACCGCGTCCCCGGTATTTTCATCAAAGGACTTGCGGAATTTGACGGTCACCGGCTTCTTTGCGCTCTTAACCAGAGCCGTAAGGATCGCCTCCGCCCTTTTTATGTCTTTCATCAGGGCGGAGCCTTCTCCGTTATTCACGATCTTCGGAACGGGACAGCCCATATTGACATCGATCCACGCATACGGACCTGCCTCGGCGACGGCCGCCATAGCCGCCAGGATCTCCGGCTCCGAACCGAACAGCTGGAGGGCCAGCGGTCCTTCGTTCTCCGCCGCGCGCATCAGGCCCAGGGACTTATCCGCTCCTCGGTATTCATATCCCGGCCGCGGCGACGCCGCGCAGCCTCCCCGGATAAACTCCTCAAACGCCTCCCTGTGATAGTAAAGAGCTTTGGCGCTGACCATCTCCGTGTAAGCCGCCCCGCAGCCCTGCTCCCTGCACAGGCCCCGGAACACCAGGTCGGTCACGCCCGCCATCGGCCCCAGGATCAGGTTATTCTTAAGCTCTGTGCTGCCGATCCGCAGCTTTTTGACACGATCCATCCCGCACCCATCCGTCGTTCATAAGTCAATTCCATATACAGAAGCTTCGCTGCAGACAGCCGGTGTGTGCAGCCGTATTATACAGAAAGAGCGTCGCCGACGCTCCTTCTATGCATCTTAATATGCTATTTCTTCTGCTTCCGCTCCCCAGCCAGAAAAAACACTTTGTAATACAGCTCCAGTGATTCCAGAAGCTCCCGCTTCTCCCGCTGGTACTGCCGGATCTTAAGGCCGCTTCCGATCTCATCGTAATCGAAATCATCGTCCGCCGCCATCACCTTAAATTCAAGGCTGCCGTCCTCGTCATACTCAAGCGTCAGGATCCCTCCCACATCCTCCGTAAACAGCACGCAGAGGATCTGCAGTTCTTCCTTTATGCTCTCCGGCAGCGAATCGAACTGCCTGTTAAAATAATACTTTTCTTCGTAGGCGCTGGCGCCGCATAAAACCGTTCTCTCCAAAACCGAACCCCCGCCTGTGCGAATCTTCCTGCCGCCGGTGCCCTTCTTCTGCATGCCGGCTTTTTCTGCATACCGGCACAGCGCAGAAAGCATGTTACCGGGTCAGCAGCTTGCTGATCTCGTACTGATCCTCCGGCAGATCCTTCTGCATCGCCAGGGCTTCCTGGATATCGAAGTCCGTAAACTCACCGTTCTTATAGGCGATGACGCGGTTGCTCACGCCGTTGGCCAGAAGCTCCACCGCCTTGGCGCCCATGATCGACGCGTAGACCCTGTCCTTACAGGTGGGGCCGCCGCCGCGCTGCATGTATCCCAGGATCGTGGCTCTCGTCTCGATGCCTGTCGCGGCCTCGATCCGCCTCGCCATGGAGGTGGAATGGCCGATGCCCTCGGCGTTGATGATAATGTGGTGCTTCTTGCCGATCTTGCGGTTCTCGATAATGTGGTTGATCAGCACCTGCTCGTTGCCGTCGTACTTCTCCGGAAGCAGAATATCCTCGGCGCCGTTGGCAATACCGCACCAGAGGGCGATATAACCGGCGTGGCGTCCCATGACTTCGATGATGCTGCAGCGCTCGTGAGAGGTGGATGTATCGCGGACCTTATCGATCGCCTGCATGGCCGTATTCACCGCCGTGTCGAAACCGATGGTATAATCGGTACAGGCGATATCAAGATCGATGGTTCCGGGCACGCCGATGGTATTGATACCCAGGGCGGAAAGCTTGCCCGCGCCGCGGTAGGAGCCGTCGCCGCCGATGACCACCATGCCGTCGATCCCGTGCTTCCGGCAGATCTCCGCGCCCTTGCGCTGCCCTTCCGGGGTCGTAAACTCCATGCAGCGGGCCGTATAAAGGATAGTGCCGCCTTTATTGATGATCTCGGAAACCGAAGTGGTCTTCATGTCGATGATCTCCTCGGCGAGAAGTCCGGCGTATCCGCGCATGATACCCTTGACCTTCATCCCCCTGTTGATCGCCGTACGTACGACCGCACGGATCGCCGCGTTCATGCCGGGCGCGTCGCCGCCGCTGGTCAGAACGCCGATCGTTTTCACTGTCTTCGCCATATCTTAATCCTCCTGTCATCGTCCAGATTTTCCGCCGTGCAAAGACGCCCTCTCTTATCTGCTGCTGATTCGCCTGACGTCCCGGCGCATGAGTTCCTATTCTTGCTCGCTTTTGTACACAACGCTATTCTAATTCATTTTACCCAGACTTTCAATGGTTTTTTGCACGACTTTGACATTATTTTCACCCAGTAATTGGTAAAGATGCGAAAGCAGGTCGTTATCGCAGGACACGCTCCGGTTCGGCGGCAGGACCTTTCTCGCCCTCTCCTTCGCCAGATAAATGGTCACGCCGTCGTGCCCGTCGGATCGGTCCAGGAATTCCACCACCTGCGGAAATACCGCGTCATAGGCGGCCTTATCCGCAAACTGAAGCCACAGCTGCTTCGGAAGGCTGTCAAACGGGATCACCTTCTCGCAGATCAGCTTCCCCTTGGGATCGTCGCCGATGGACGTCCGGCCCTGGATATATACCTTCGCGTCTTCCTCAAGAACACTGCGGTACTTCTCATAATCCCGCGGAAATACCAGGACTTCCACACTCCCGACCAGATCCTCCAGCGTTACATAGGCCATCATCTGCCCGTTCTTGGTGGCCTTTACGGAACGGTTCGTGATCATACCGCCGATGGTGACGCGAACCCCGTCTGCCACTGCCGCCTTCTCCGTTTCCTCATCCACGGCGAAATCCGCGGTGACGGCGGTTACGTTGGCACGCCAGCTTTTCTCATATGCCTCCAGCGGATGTCCGCTGATATAGATCCCCAGCATCTCCTTCTCAAATGCCAGAAGCTCCTCCTTCGAATACTCCTCCACTTCCGGGAAGGTCACCTGGAAATTCTGTTTGTCATCCTCCGCCGCGAAATCGAACAGCGTCATCTGGCCCTCCATGGCGCTCTTTTTGTCCTTATTCTTCTGTTCCAGCATGTCCGGAGCCACCATGCACTTCTGGCGGCGGTTCCCCGGCAGGGAGTCAAGCGCCCCGGCCTTGATAAAGCTTTCCAGCGTACGGCGGTTCACTTCCTTGTTGCTCATCCGCTCCACAAACTCGTCCATCGTGCGGAACGGTCCGTTGGCCTCCCGCTCCGCCACGATACTTTCCACGACGGACCGGCCGATGCTCTTGATCGCCGAGAGTCCGTAGCGGATGGCCCCGCCGGATACGGTGAAGCCGCTCTCCCCCTCATTGATATCGGGCGGCAGGATCCGGATCCCCATCTGGCGGCAAGTCAGGATATACTCGGAGACCTTGTTCGTATTTTCCATAACCGACGTCATCAGCGCCGCGAAGAATTCCTTCGGATAATAATGCTTCAGATACGCCGTCTGGTAAGCCACCACCGCGTAGCAGGCGGCGTGGGACTTATTGAAGGCGTAGCTGGCGAAGCTTGTCATCTCGTCGAAGATCGTATTGGCAGTCTTCTCGTCGATGCCGTTTTTGATGCAGCCCTTTACGCCTTCCTCCTCATTTCCATAGACGAAATTCTGCCGTTCCTTCGCCATCACCGACGCCTTCTTCTTGGACATGGCGCGGCGCACCAGATCGCTCCGGCCCATGGTGTATCCGGCCAGGTCGCGTACGATCTGCATGACCTGCTCCTGGTAGACGATACAGCCGTAGGTCGCGCTTAAGATCGGCTCCAGCTGAGGACAGTCGTAGGTGACGGATTCCCGCGCGTTCTTCCCTTTCAGGTACTTGGGGATAAATTCCATGGGGCCCGGACGGTACAGCGCAATGCCTGCGATAATATCCTCCAGCGTCTCCGGTTTCAGCTCCTTCATGAAGCTTTTCATGCCGCTGCTCTCAAGCTGGAAAATACCGTCGTCCCTGCCGCTGCCGATCAGCTCCATGACCGCTTTATCATTGTAATCCAGCTCGTGCAGATCCAGCTTAACGCCATAATTCTTTTCGATCTGCTCGACGGCGTCCTGGATGACCGTAAGCGTCCTAAGTCCCAGAAAATCCATTTTCAGAAGGCCCAGCTCCTCAAGCGTCGTCATCGTGAACTGGGTCGTTATGGAACCGTCGGCGGCCCTCGAAAGCGGCACGTAATTGTCCACGGAGGTCCGGCTGATCACAACTCCGGCCGCGTGCATGGAGGAATGTCTCGGCAGTCCCTCCAGGCGCATGGACATATCGATTAAATATTTTACCTGCTCGTCCTCATTATAGGCGTTCCGAAGGTCCGGACTTGCCTTTAACGCCTTCTCCAGCGTGATTCCCAAATCCCTGGGAACCATCTTGGCGACGGCGTCGCATTTGTTATACGGAATATCCAGCGCCCGGCCTACGTCGCGGATCACGCCGCGGGCGGCCAGGGTACCGAACGTAATGATCTGCACCACCTGGTCCTTGCCGTACTTGCGGACTACATAGTCGATAACCTCCTGGCGCCGTTCGAAACAGAAATCGATATCGATATCCGGCATGGTCACACGCTCCGGGTTCAGGAAGCGCTCAAAGAGCAGATTATATCGGATCGGGTCGATATCGGTGATCTCCAGACAGTACGCCACGATGGAGCCGGCGGCTGAGCCGCGGCCCGGCCCCACGCTGATGCCGTTCGACCTGGCGAAATGAATGAAGTCCCACACGATCAGGAAATAGTCCACATAGCCCATGCTTTTAATGACGCCCAGCTCATAATCCAGCCGCTGTCTTAAGGAGCCGTCCGGATCCTCCGGGTAGCGCTTCGCAAGCCCCATATCGCACAGATGGTTCAGATAGCTCCAGGAATCGTACCCTTCCGGCACGGTAAAAAGCGGCAGCTTTGTGACGCCGAACTCGATCTCCACATTGCACCGCTTCGCGATCTCATACGTATTGTCGAGGGCCTCCTGCGCATAGGGGAACAGGGCGCGCATCTCTGCCTCGGACTTACAGTAATACTGCCCGCCCTCATAGCGCATCCGGTTCTCGTCGGTGACTTTCTTGTTGGTCTGGATACACAGAAGAATGTCGTGCGCCGCCGCGTCCTCCGCGTTGATATAATGGATATCGTTCGTCGCCACAAGCGGAACGCCGATCTCTTTGCTCAGCTTAAGAAGCGCCTGGTTCACCACCTTCTGGGCCGGGATCCCATGATCCTGCAGCTCCAGAAAATAGTTCCCCTCCCCGAAGATATCCAGATAACGCAGGGCCGCTTCCTTTCCCTGCTCATACTGTCCGCGCTCCAGGAAGCGCTGCACCTCTCCAGCCAGGCATGCGCTTAAGCAGATGATGCCCTCGTGGTACTGCCGCAGGATCTCATAATCCACCCTGGGCTTATAGTAAAATCCGTCCACAAAGCCTTTGGTGACGATCTTCATCAGATTCTGATAGCCTTCATTATTCTCCGCCAGAAGGATCAGATGATAATAGCGGTCCTCGCCGCGCACATTCTCACGATCGAACCGGGAACCGGGAGCCACATAGACCTCGCAGCCCAGGATCGGCTTGATCCCGACGGCCTTCGCCGCCTTATAGAAATCGATCACGCCGTACATCACGCCGTGATCCGTGATCGCCATGCT
>CANPYE010000082.1 GCA_947588005.1 uncultured Lachnospiraceae bacterium
CTGCGCGGTGATGGCGGTGAAGGAGCTGATGGATTATCTGGAGAACGGCAATATCAGGAATTCCGTCAACTACCCCAACTGCGATATGGGCGTCTGCAAGGAAGCGGGCCGTCTGGCGGTGCACCATTTGAATATTCCGAACATGATCGGCCAGGTTACCGGCCTGGTGGCGGCCAGCGGCGTGAACATTTCGGATATGACCAACAAGAGCCGGGATAAATACGCGTATACGCTTCTGGATCTGTCCAGTCCCATCGACGCGGAAACTGTGGAGAAGGTACGGGCGATCAAGGGCGTGCTGCGGGTGCGCGTGGTGAAATGAGAGGATATAGCATAAGCTGGCGCCGGTTCATTATGTAAACTACAAGCTGACACTGGCAGCCGCATTGTGTAAGCTGTAATCTGACACCGGCAGTTGCATTATTTGAAATTTCTTGACAGGATATCGATCGCAGCATATAATAAAAACAGAGTAGAAATACTCCAAAGCGGTGTACCCTACCACAAGTGGGAGCGAAAAAAGCGGTGTACCCTACCAGGAGTGGGAGCGAAAAAAGCGGAGGGTTGGGCTGCAGAGTCCAACCCTTTGATTTTTTATGCCAATATGCAAAAAGGAAGCTGGCAGCATTGCCTGGAATATTCCAATAATTGCGCGGATAAGCAGTAAAATACGAATAGTGGAAAAGGAGAATAGATTGATATGGCGGACGTAAGACCCTTTGTGTGTGTGAGACCGGCCGCGGATGCGGCGAGTCAGGTGGCAGCGCTTCCGTACGATGTGTACAGCAGGAAGGAAGCCTGCGAGGCGGTGAAAGGACACCCGCTTTCTTTTCTGAATATCGACCGGGCGGAGACTCAGTTCGCGGACGATGTGGACACTTACGACCCGCGGGTGTACGCGAAGGCGAAGGAGATGCTGGAAGCGGAGATCGCCGACGGGACGTTTGTGACGGACGAGGGGGAGAATTATTATCTCTACCGGCTGACGATGGACGGGCGGAGCCAGACGGGGATCGTGGCCTGCTGTTCGATCGATGATTATGTAAACGGCGTGATCAAGAAGCATGAGAATACGCGGGAGGAGAAGGAACTGGACCGGATCCGGCACGTGGATATCACGGGGGCGCATACGGGACCGATCTTTCTGGCGTACCGGAGAAATGAAACGCTTGCGCAGATCATGGCGGACGTGATGACGGAAGCGCCGCTTTACGATTTCGTATCGGAGGACGGGATCGGGCATACGGTCTGGAAGATCGGCGGCCGTGAGACGGTCGAAAAGATCCGGGAGGCTTTCGGGAAAATCCCAAACACCTATATCGCGGACGGGCATCACCGGGCGGCATCGGCGGTGAAGGTAGGGCTGAAGCGGCGGGCGGAGAACCCGGGATACACGGGACAGGAGGCGTTTAATTACTTCCTGGCGGTACTGTTTCCGGAGGATCAGCTGATGATCATGCCCTATAACCGGGTGGTGAAGGATCTGAACGGCATAACGGAGGAGGAATTCCTGACGGCGGTCTCGGAGAATTTCAGGGTGGAACCGGTCGGAAAGGCTGCTTACGCTCCGACTGCGAAGGGTACGTTTGGTATGTATCTTGGCGGTAAGTGGTACAAGCTGGCGGCGAAGCCGGAGGTCACCGCGGCGGTAAGCGGCGACCCGGTGAAGAGTCTGGATGTATCAGTGCTGCAGGATTACCTGCTGGGGCCGGTGCTCGGCATCGGAGATCCGCGGCTGGACAAACGGATCGATTTCATCGGAGGGATCCGCGGCCTGGGCGAGCTGGAACGGAGAGTTTCCGAAGATATGACAGTGGCATTTTCCATGTATCCCACGTCGATCGGGGAGCTGTTCGCCGTGGCGGACGCGGGGCTTTTGATGCCGCCGAAGTCCACATGGTTTGAGCCGAAGCTGCGCAGCGGGATATTTATTCATAGAATTTGAGATGCAGGCGTCAGAATGCAAATCTATCTTCTTGCCAGAAAGAGACACTTATGCTATTATTCTATATAGTTTGCGTTTCCCGCAGACAAGCGGGGGCCGCAGGCCGCGAAAATGATTGACAATAGGGTTTTACAAAAGAACTTCATAAAAGAGTTTCACAGGAAAGATTCATTAACAGTGAGCGGCCCCTCAGAAGGACGCCGCGTCGGGAGGATTCATCAATGCAGTCAAGAACACATACTTGCGGAGAACTGAGAAAGAAGAATGTTGGAGAACAGGTTACGATCGCAGGCTGGATGGAGAACGTAAGGGAAGTCGGAAGCAATCTGGCGTTTATGATCGTGCGCGATTTCTATGGCACGACTCAGGTGGTCATAGAAGACGAGAAGATGATGGCGGTGGTCAAGCCGCTGAATAAAGAATCGACGATCTCCGTGACCGGCGTGGTCCGTGAGAGAAGCAGCGTCAATCCGAAGATCCCCACGGGAGAGATCGAGATCGTGCCGGAGAAGATCCAGGTGCTGGGAGCCTGCCGCCACGGGGAGCTTCCTTTTGAGATCAACCGCTCCCGGGACGCGGATGAGACCTTCCGCCTGAAATACCGGTATCTGGACCTGCGCAATCCGGAAGTCAAGAAAAATATCGTGCTGCGCTGCAACGTGGTATCGGCCCTGAGAAATGCCATGACCGAGCGGGGATTTCTGGAGATTACCACACCGATCCTCACCGCTTCTTCGCCGGAAGGCGCGAGGGATTATCTGGTGCCTGCCAGAAAGCATCCCGGCAAGTTCTACGCGCTTCCCCAGGCGCCGCAGCAGTTCAAGCAGCTTTTAATGACCGCGGGCTTTGACCGGTATTTCCAGATCGCGCCCTGCTTCAGGGATGAGGACGCGAGGGGAGACCGTTCTCCGGGCGAGTTCTATCAGCTGGATATGGAGATGGCCTTCGCGACCAAGGAGGACGTGTTCCAGGTGCTGGAGGAGGTGCTCCCGCCGATCTTCGCGAAATACGGCAAATATAACAGCGCGTCTGCCGCGCCGTTTAAAAGGATCCCGTATCTTCAGGCGATGGAGGAATTCGGTACGGACAAGCCGGATCTGCGCATCGACCTGCGGGTGACGGATATGACCGAAGAACTTGCCGGGTGCGGGTTCGCGCCCTTTGAGGGGAACGTCGTGAAGGCGATTCCTGTGTCCGCCTGTACGCTTACCAGAAAGGCGATTGACAAGATCTGCGCGGATATCGAGGTGCAGGCCGGAAGCAAGGCTTATTGGTTCAAATGTGACGAGAGCGGCACGATCGCCGGCGGGATCGCCAAGTTCGTCAACGGAGATCCGGCTGTCGCAGCCGCGGTGGCCGAGAAACTGCATCTCGCGCCCAATACTCTCGTAGTGCTTAGCGCCGGGAAGAAGGAAATGGCCCAGAAGGCCGCGAGCGTGGCGGTGAAGCTGCTGGGCGCCGCCTGCGAGGGTCATATGCGAAAAGAAACCTATGAGTTCTGCTGGATCATTGATTTCCCAATGTATGAGATCGGGGAGGAGTCCGGGGAGCTGGAGTTCTGCCATAATCCGTTTTCAATGCCCTCCGGCGGGATGGAGATCCTGCTGGCGGCGGAGCGGGGAGAGGTGGATCCTCTCACCATCATGGCGGATCAGTACGATCTGGTGTGCAACGGTGTTGAGCTGTCCTCCGGAGCTGTGCGGAACCATGATCCCGAGATCATGGTGAAGGCATTTGAAATGGTCCGTCTCGGGGAAGAAGAAGTGAAAGCGAAGTTCCCGGCCATGTACAATGCCTTTACGTATGGAGCGCCGCCTCACGCTGGAATCGCGCCCGGCGTTGACCGCATGGTCATGCTGCTGGCGGGCGAGGAGTCCATCCGCGAGATCATCGCTTTCCCGATGAACAAGAACGCCCAGGATATCATGATGGGCGCGCCCTCCGCGGTGGAGCAGAAGCAGCTGGACGAGCTGCATATCGCGGTTACGGCGGAAGAATGATGGAAACGGCCGGCCCCATTCCTGGCAGACAGACGCAAAAAATATTACATTGCGGTATAGAGACTGGATATTGCACAGCGCTATAGAATAACACATAAATCAACCTCCTTCGGCATAAGTATCAGGTAGACATGACAGGCCTGTCTGAAGCGGCGCGAAGGAGGTTTTTCTATGGATTCCGGTAAGAAGCCGAGACTTATACATCTGGTGATCGCCCTTGAGTCGGTGGTTCTGCTGGCTTTTCTTCTGATGCTGACGCCGATCGGAAGCAGGCTGACATTGAGTGGAAATATGGAATCGGCGGAGAACGGAGAGACAGAGGACGGAGAGGCGGAGAGCGGAGGGACGCCGAACGGAGAGGCGGAGAAGCAGGAGAAAACAGACGGAGGAAATGCAAAAGGAGCAGAAAGTGCGGCCGATAACGCTGACAACCAGTCGGATTCCGGGAAAGAGGATTACATCAAATGGGTGGATTTCGACATCCCCGCCGAGGCGCTTAAGAAGGCGTTCCGCTGCGACATTGACACCTATCTGGCGGACATCCACCTGAACTGGATCGAGATCCTGGCGTATCTCGGCGCGCGTTACGGCGGCGATTTCTCGCATTATCAGGAGTCCGATCTGAATGCGGTGTCAGAGAGGCTGCTGGCCGGTGAAAAGATGGCGGATATCGCGGCGGATATGGAATACTATCCGTATTATCTGGAAGCGTATACGGCGGTGCTGGGCGGCATGGTCGGGGAATATCAGGTGGAAATCCCGGGCTCCCAGGCGCCGGATTTCGCGCTGCCGAAGGATGAAAAAGGCAATCCGGTTCCCACGGAGGACAACGTCTGGGTCACTAAATACGGCTTAAAGGCGTTCTCGCCGATCGCGAAGAATTATCCCTATACCGACTACGATGATTTCGGGGATTCCCGCGAATACGGCTTCCATCGCGTTCATCTGGGGCATGATTTGATGGGCCAGGTCGGGACGCCGGTGATCGCTGTGGAATCCGGCCGCGTGGAGGCTATGGGCTGGAACCGCTACGGCGGCTGGCGGCTCGGTATCCGCAGTCTGGACGGGCGGCGCTATTATTACTACGCGCATCTGCGCAAGAACTATCCGTATCACAAGGCTCTGCAGGAGGGCAGCATTGTCCAGGCCGGGGATGTAATCGGCTATCTGGGCCGCACCGGATACAGCAGCACGGAGAACACGAACAATATCGAGGCTCCTCATCTCCATTTCGGCATCCAGCTGATCTTCGACGAATCCCAGAAGGACAGCGGTCATGAGATCTGGATCGACTGCCATGAACTGATCAAATTTCTCTCGATCAACCGGGCCGAGACGGTGAAAGACGAATTCACGAAGGAATATTACCGCGTTTACCAGATGAAGGATCCGGCGATCCCCGGCGGCGCGGCCGAACAGAGGATGCCGGAACATGCGGATACACCATCGTAAAGCGGCATGTATACATTCATGTAATCTTTCCATTTTCACCCAATTATGCTATACTAAAAATGATTTTACAGTCATTTTCCGTTTACGCACACATTGGGGGGATCTGCAGCATGCGCGATTTGGCATATTTAAAGCTTCTGGCCCGCGAGTACCCGACGATACGGGCCGCAGCCAGCGAGATCATCAATCTGACCGCGATCGGCGGTCTTCCGAAAGGCACCGAGTATTTCTTCAGCGACCTGCACGGCGAGAACGAAGCGTTTATTCATCTCCTGCGGTCTTCATCCGGCATTATCCGTGAAAAGATCAGGGAGACCTTCGGCTATGTGATTCCCGAAGAAGACCAGGACGAGCTTGCCGATCTGATCTGCTATCCGAAGAAGGAGCTGGCCCGCATGGAGCGGGAAGGCCGGGCCGGCGACGACTGGAAGCGGATTACGATCTACCGTCTGGTTCAGATCAGCAAGGAGGTTTCATCCAAATATACCCGCTCCAAGGTCCGCAAGAGCATGCCTGCCGATTTCGCTTATATCATCGACGAGCTGCTTCATGTGGATTATAATGACGACAATAAAAAGGTCTATTACAGCGAGATTGTCCGTTCCATTATCGATATCGACATTGCGAACCAGTTCATCTGCGCCCTGTGCGAGCTGATCCAGAAGCTGACCATTGACCGTCTCCATATCATCGGCGATATCTTCGACCGCGGTCCGCGGTCCGATCTGATCATGGAGGAGCTGATGCATTTTCACGATGTCGACATCCAATGGGGCAACCACGATATCTCCTGGATGGGCGCGGCTACCGGCAATCTGGCCTGCATCTGCAACGTGCTGCGTATCGCCATCAGCTATAACAGTTTCGACGTGCTGGAGGACGGCTACGGGATCAATCTGCGCCCGCTGTCCATGTTCGCCGCCGCTGTTTACCGGGACGATCCATGTAAACGGTTCGCGCCCCATATTCTGGACGAGAATATCTACGACGCCGTGGATCCGGGGCTGGCGGCCAAGATGCACAAGGCCATCGCCGTTATCCAGTTTAAGGTGGAGGGGCAGATCATAAAGCGTCATCCAGAGTATCGGATGGACAGCCGCTGCCTTCTGGAGAAGATCGATTTTGAAAATGGGACCGTGACCGTGGACGGAATCGCATATCCGATGCTGGACATGCATTTTCCGACCATCGATCCGAAGAATCCTCTGGCTCTGTCGAAGGAGGAGGAAGAACTTCTGCACACGCTGGCGCTGTCCTTCCGCCACAGCGCGCTGCTCCACAAGCATGTGAAATTCCTCTACAGCCACGGCTCCATGTATAAATGCTATAATAATAACCTTCTTTATCACGGCTGCATTCCGATGCGGGAGGACGGGAGCTTCGAGGAAATGTCATTTAACGGACAGACCTGCTCCGGCCGGGCGATGATGGATATTCTGGACAAGATCGTGCAGAACGCGTATTTCTATCCGGAGAACCATCCGGGCAAGGAAGCGTGCCGGGATTTCATGTGGTATCTGTGGTGCGGGGCCAAGTCTCCGGTCTACGGCAAGGACAAGATGACCACGTTTGAGAATTATTTTGTGGAGGATAAGTCGACGCATAAGGAGACATACAACGTATACTACCAGCTGAGTGTAAAAGAAGAATACTGCGATAAAATCCTTACGGAGTTCGGCCTTCCCACGAAGGGCGGTCATATCATCAACGGCCACGTGCCCGTGAAGATCAAGGACGGCGAGACGCCCATCAAGGCCGGAGGCAAGCTTTACATCATCGACGGCGGCCTGTCCAAGGCTTATCAGAGCAAGACCGGCATCGCGGGCTATACGCTGATCTATAATTCCCGCCACCTGGCCCTGGCGCAGCATAAGCCCTTCCATCCCGGCGAGAAAAGCACGCCGAAGGTGACGATCGTGGAGAAGATGAAAAGCCGCATCATGGTGAGCGACACGGATCTGGGGGTGGAGCTTCGGGAAAAGATCAGCGATCTTCGACAGCTTCTGGACGCTTACCGGAAGGGCACGATCAAAGAAAATATTCAGTAGACCGGCGGTTCGTCCGTGGCCGGAATCGCGCCGCCCGGCATATAGGTCTTTACGTTCGAGGGAATCTATGGTAAAATCTCGTCAGAGTTTTATTTTTCCGAACGAAGTGAGGACAAAATTACAAATAAAGGAGTTTCGAATGAACAAAGAAGAATTTCTCCAGTCCCTGCGCCGCGACTTATCGGGCGATGTGCCGCAGAACGTGCTGGAAGAAAATGTGCAGTATTACCGCGAATATATTGACGGAGAGGTCGCGAAGGGCCGCTCCGAGGCTGAGGTGATCGAAGAACTGGGCACGCCCCGGCTGATCGCCAAGAATATCGAGGACACGACCGAGCTGGACGAGGAGGAAGCCGACGAGAGCCGTTATACCGACCGGGGCTACGGCGATACCTATTCCGGCAGCGGCTCCGGCTATGACAACCGCGGCTACGGAGAAACAGGAAGCACGCAGGGGCGGGGTTCTTTCCATCTCTTTGACCTGAGCAAATGGTACGGCAAGGTGCTGGTATTTCTGATCGTATTTGCCGTGATCTATCTGGTGTGTATGATCGTCGGCGGGATCTTCTCGCTGCTGGCTCCGTTTTTGGGACCGATCCTGGTTATCTGGCTGATCGTCACGATCATTCGCGGTTCTAACCGACGATGACGGACCTGCCGTGTTAATATGAAAAATTATTTCTGTGCGGCGCCGAACGGGTTTTGAACCGTCCGGCGTTTTTTCGTGCGAGCAGGGCATCCGTGACGCAATTCTTGTATTTACAAAAGTTTAATTTTTATATTGACAAAGTAATAAAAAAGAAATATAATCATTTCCAGATGTAACAAATTTGTAACAGATTTGCTAGAGATTGGAAATGATTTTAATGAAACGGAAATTTTTAGTCGGATTTTTCCTTGGCGTGGTTTTGTCTGCGGCGGTTCCTGTGGGAATCGGACAGGCGGAGGCCGCGGGTTATACGGGAACCGTCGGGGTTGAGACCAGTTCCTCCTACAGGCTGAAGGTCGAAGCACCGGTGATACATGTTTACAGTGAATCGAATATTTTTTCCGATAAGACGGCAGAGGTATACGAAAGCCGGATCTACGAGGTGAAATCCTATGACGGCGGATGGGCGGAGATCGTGGCGGATTCCGCGGAGGGTTATGTGAGACTTTCCGACGGCGCGGTTCTGGTAGAGGTCGCGCAGGAGAAGGTGAATGAAGAGGCGCTTTTTAGGGCGCAGGTTGTGAATTTCGCGCTCCAGTTTGTCGGCGAACGTTACGTCTGGGGTGGTACGGATCCCCACACCGGCGCCGACTGCTCCGGATTTACGGCCTATGTGATGCGCCACGCGGCCGGGGTGAGCCTGTCCCACAGCTCCAGGGCGCAGGCCGGAGAAGGCCGGAAGGTGAAGACGCCGGAGCCGGGCGATCTGATCTTCTACAGTAAGGATGGTACGATCGATCATGTGGCGATTTACATAGGCAGCGGACAGGTTGTTCACGCGTCCTCCGAGAAGACCGGCATTAAGATCTCGGCGTGGAACCATCGGACGCCGGTGAAGATCGTGGATGTGCTCTCGTAGGGACGCTTAAGGAGCGGCGCGAGGGAATGTTATACAGAATGTGAAAATGTCAGGACAGGAGACAGCAGGATGAAGAATCATAAATTCTTGAACGGAACCGGGATTGCGGCGATCGGCCTGTGCATGGCGCTTGCCTCTCCCATGCGGACGGAGGCGGTCACATACGAACAGTTATGCGGACCGCTCGCGGCCGAATGCGTCGCGTATGTCGCGTCGGGCAGCGCGGATATCTATGTATCGATGGATTCATGGGATATATTAAAAACCGCGTCTGCTGGGGAAAGCTTTACTATAACCGGAAGCGAGGGCGGCGGCTGGATGGAAATAAGCGTCGGCGACGGGGTCGGCTATGTATCGGATCAGCAGGTGACGATCTGCAGCCTTCAGGAGTGGGAGAGCGCGCAGCAGGAGGCGGCAGTTCAGGAGCAGACGCAGGCTGCGGAGGCGGACGCATTGCGCCAGCAGGTTGTAAATTATGCGCTTCAGTTTGTGGGCTGCCGGTATGTGTACGGCGGCACGAATCCCTACTCAGGCGTAGACTGCTCCGGATTCACCCGCTATGTCATGCAGAACGCGGCGAGGGTGTATCTGGAAAGAGCGTCCGCATCTCAGGCCTGTCAGGGTGTGGCTGTGGGAGCGGATCAGATCCAGCCCGGCGATCTGGTATTCTACGGCAAAGGAGGCCGCGTGAACCATGTGGCTATTTATATCGGCAACGGCCAGGTCGTGCATGCTTCTACGGAGAAGACCGGCGTTAAGATTTCCGACTGGACATACCGTCTGCCGGTGCGGATCGCCCGCGTGCTGGGAAATTGAGGACAAAAACGCGTATATATTTCATTTTTCAAGCCATACTACCCCTGTAACAAATAACTTTTTCATGTCAGGAGGTACCAGAAATGGCAAAGAACAGCTACGATATGGACGAGTCCAGAAGCAGCCAGAACAACAATCAGAACAACGGCCAGAACGGCACAGGCAGCAATCAGAACAACAATCAGAACAACAGCCAGAACGGCACAGGAAAGAACAGCAGCAAGAACTGCGGCAGCAACCGCTAAGTTCAAAAGCGCAGGCCGGCCCGCCAGCAAAGCGGACCGGCTTTTTGTATTTCCATGCGAGCAGGGCGCCAGTGACGCCCTGCTCGTATTCCCATGCGGGCAGGACGACGGTGACGGTCGGCGGCCGCATCGCCCCTCGGACACGCACGGCCGGCTGTCCGCATATACTGGCAGTAAAAGGGGACAGGGGAATAAGATGCGTTATCCGATCATAAGTATGCGCGAACTGGAGTATTGGATCTCGACCGGCCGTCAGATGTGCCTGGTGGATCTGCGGGGGCGGGAAGCCTATGAAAAAGGCCATCTTCTGGGAGCGGTCAATATTCCTTTCGACGAACTCGAGGAACGCCTGGAGGAGCTGCCGGCGGGGATCCCGCTGGTATTTTACTGCGTCAGGGGAAGCCAGAGCATGCTGGCCTGCAACCATCTTTCCGACAGGGGCTATCAGGTGATTAACGCGGCGGGCGGGCTGAACGCTTACCGGGGAGAGCATCTGGTTATGGGAAACAGCGCTTCCTTCGCAAAATCCGGCCCGCGGAAGAATCTTAAGTTGACAGAACGGGCGGGCGGCTATAAAATATAGCCAGTTGAAAATGACGGATGTTTGCGGCGGAGGAACGGAAAATATGAAGTATATGTTCGCGTCCGATCTTCACGGTTCTGCTTTCTACTGCAGAAAGGTGCTGGATGCATTTGAAATATCCGGGGCGGAGAGGCTGATCCTTCTTGGGGATCTGCTGTATCACGGCCCCCGCAACGACCTGCCGAAAGACTATGAGCCGAAGCAGGTCTTTGCCATGCTTAATAAGTACAAAAACCGGATTTGGGCCGTTCGCGGCAACTGTGATTCAGAGGTGGACCAGATGGTGCTGCAGTTTCCGGTCATGGCGGACTATGCTGTGCTGGCGCTGAACGGGAAGACCATTTACGCCACTCACGGGCATATTTATAATGAGGAGAATCTGCCGCCGCTCCAGCCGGGGGACGCGATGGTCTTCGGACATATCCATCTGCCGGTGGCGCGGGCCGCGGGCGGCAATTATCTTTTGAATCCCGGATCAGCCGCGCTGCCTAAGGGAGGCAATCCGCCAAGCTTCGCGATCCTGGACGGAGACGAATTTACAATCTATGATTTTGACGGCGGCGTTATCGCAAAGATTCGGCTGGAATGAGCCGGCGGCGGTATTTTGAGAAGGAACTGAGAGGAACGGCGTGAAAAAACTGTATGAGATCATTACGCCCTGCCATTTCGGGCTGGAGGCGGTGCTTAAGAGGGAGATAATCGATCTGGGCTACGAGCCGTCGCTTGTGGAGGACGGGCGCGTCACCTTTGTCGGGGACGAGGAAGCGGTCTGCCGGGCGAATATTTTCCTGCGCACGGCGGAGCGGGTGCTTGTGAAGGCCGGAGGCTTCCGTGCGGAGACCTTCGACGAACTGTTCGAGAATACGAAAGCCATTCCCTGGGAGGAATTTCTTCCGCGGGACGGCCGGTTCTGGGTGGCGAAGGCATCTTCGGTCAAAAGTAAGCTGTTCAGTCCGTCCGATATCCAGCGAATCATGAAGAAGGCTATAGTGGAACGGATGAAGGCCGGTTACGGCGTTAATATACTGCCGGAGACGGGATCGGATTATCCGCTGCGGGTCTTTCTTTATAAAGATCAGGTTACGGTCGGCATTGATACCACCGGAGAATCCCTGCATAAGCGGGGCTACCGGACGGAGGCCGGGGCGGCGCCGATCTCCGAGACGCTGGCGGCGGCGCTGATCCTTCTGACTCCCTGGAGAGGCGACCGGATCCTGGTGGATCCCTTCTGCGGGAGCGGTACATTTCCGATCGAGGCGGCGATGATGGCGGCGAATATGGCGCCGGGCAGGAACCGGACGTTCCTGGCGCAGTCGTGGGAGAATCTGGTGCCGCAGGACTTCTGGGACGATGCCTTTGAGGAAGCGGAGGAGCTTCTGGAGATGCCGGCGGAGACGGATATCCAGGGCTACGATATTGACGGCGAGGTCATGAAGGCGGCCAGGGCCAACGCGGCGCGTGCCGGAGTGGACAAACTGATTCATCTGCAGCAGAGGCCGCTGAGCGCCCTGAGCCATCCGAAGAAATATGGCTTCCTGATCACGAATCCGCCCTATGGCGAGCGGATTGAGGAGAAGAAGAACCTGCCGGCGCTCTATAAAGAGCTCGGGATGAAGATCCGCCAGCTGGACAGCTGGTCCGCCTATATCATCACGGCCTATGAGGACGCGGAGCGGTATATCGGCCGGAAGGCGGACAAGAACCGGAAAATCTATAATGGTATGATAAAGACGTATTATTACCAGTATATCGGGCCGAAGCCTCCTCTGAGGAAGCAGGCGGCGAAGGAGTGAGCTGTAGTTTTATGAAACATAAGATTATCATAGCCACCGGCAACGCCGGAAAGATGCGGGAATTTCGCATGATCCTGGCGGATCTTGGCCTGGAGATCCTCTCGATGAAGGACGCGGGCGTGTCGGCGGATATCGTGGAGGACGGAAGTACATTTGCGGAGAACGCCGAGATCAAGGCTAGGGCGGTCTGGCGGCAGACCGGGGATATCGTGCTGGCGGATGATTCCGGACTGGTCGTGGATTATCTTGGCGGCGAGCCGGGGATCTATTCGGCCCGCTATCTGGGCGAGGGTACGTCCTATGAGATAAAGAATCAGGTCATCATCGACCGGCTTGCCGGTGCGAAGGAGGAGGAGCGGGCGGCCCGGTTCGTCTGCGCGATTGCGGCGGTGATGCCGGACGGACGCGTACTTCACACGAATGGCACAGTGGAGGGTGTGATCGCCCACCGGCCGGCCGGCGACGGCGGATTTGGCTACGACCCGATCTTTTATCTGCCGGAGTACGGCATGACGTCGGCGGAGATACCGGCGGAGAAGAAGAACGAGATCAGTCACCGCGGCAAAGCGCTCCGCGCCATGGAACGGCTGCTGAGGGAGGAACTGGAATGAAGATACTGGTCGTCAGCGACACCCACCGCAGGGACGACAACCTGCGGCTGGTCATCGAGAAATATAAGCCTCTCGATATGCTGATCCATCTGGGCGACGCGGAAGGCAGCGAGATGTTCATCGCGGATTGGGTGAATCCCGGCTGCCGGATGGAGATGGTGCTTGGCAATAACGATTTCTTCTCCATGCTGGATAAGGAGAGGGAAATCGAGCTTGGACGCCACCGCGTCCTGCTGACCCACGGACACTATTACGGCGTTTCCATCGGCCCCGAAGGGCTGGCGGATGAGGCCAGGAGCCGCGGCTGCGATATCGCGATGTTCGGCCATACCCACAAGCCATACCACAATGTGATCGGCGGCGTTCTGGTCTTAAACCCAGGCAGCCTGTCCTATCCGCGCCAAGAGGGAAGGCTTCCGGCCTACATGCTGGTGAATGTGGATGATCAGGGAGAACTGACATATAAGCAGATGTATTTGTGAGCCGCGCACGGCCGGGACTGATGGCAGGGCGGGCCCGAAACGCTGTTTCTTCTTCGTTTATTCCTGCGGAATTTCCGGGAAAAATCCTGCGGAATTTCTGGGAAAATGGGTTGACACGCCCAGAAACGTGTTATATAATGTGTAAATGTGACGTTAGACGAAAATGCTTTAACCAAAGCCCCGGATGAGGCATTTTGCGTATAGATGTTTGCGAAATCAGGTATCAGTGGAGTCATTACAGGAGGTCAA
>CANPYE010000083.1 GCA_947588005.1 uncultured Lachnospiraceae bacterium
GGCAGCTTTCGTTTCTATAACAGGCTGCTCTTTTTGTCTGCCCTGAATCTGATACTTTCCTAAAGAATTATAGCATAATTTGTGTTGTTTTGGAGCTAAGGCATGCTGTTTTACGAAAAAGCAGGGGAGAGCTAAAGATTTCCCGCCTCAAGGCTTGACATTGCTGATACGATTATTCCGCCTGCGGCAAGATATCTTAAGAAGATAAAGGAAAAAAAGGCTGAAGACGCTTTATCGGGAAGCCATAGACAGAATTGTGGAGGATCATACGGTAGGGGAGGAGAAGGCGGGATACCTCCAGGATATGAAAACATAAGGGATTTGATTAATCCCACCGAAAAGGGGCGCCGCAAAATCATCAGAAATAGGTGATTAAGCGGCGCTTTATGTATACTTCATATTTTTGCGATCTGATATTCGCAGCAAAACGGATATATTACTATCAAAAGCCTGTGGGTCACTGATGTGTGAATCGCAGGCTTTTCTTTTATCCCCTTGCGGTTTCCCGGCATTTCCGATATACTGAATATAGAAGGTTGTGTGCATAAGACGTTCAAATATGTCAGAACGGGAAGGAGGATGGGGAATTATGTTGCGGGAGAAAAAACCGCTCCCAATCGGGACAGAATTTTTTGATAAGCTGCGAAAAAACAATTGCTACTATGCAGATAAGACCAGGCTGATCGAGGAACTCTTGAATTCCCATGCCGATGTGACGATGTTCACGCGTCCGCGGCGGTTTGGAAAAACGCTGGCGATGACAACGTTAAAAAGTTTCTTTGAGATCGGAACGGATCCGTCGCTCTTTGAAGGGCTGGCGATCTCCCGGGAGAGGGAGCTGTGCGAGCGGCATCTGGGGAAGTACCCGGTGATATTTGTGACGCTGAAAGATATAGAAGGAAATGATTTTCGGACTGCCTGCCGGATGGCTGCGAATAAGATCAGTCAGGAAGCATCCCGTTTTGATTTCCTCAGAACCAGCTCGGCCCTTACAGGGAAGCAGAAGGAGCAGTATGAAAAGCTGTGCAGCTGGGATATGGATCTTGATGTGCTGGCTGGAAGTCTGGGAAATCTTTGCTATTTTCTTGAAAAGCATTATGGGCAGAAGGTTATTTTGCTGATTGATGAGTACGATGTACCGCTGCAGAAGGCTTTCTACGCTGGGTATTACGATGAGATGGTGCAGTTGATCCGCAGTATGTTCGCGCAGGCGCTAAAGACCAACGACAGCCTGGAGAGGGCGGTGCTGACCGGGTGCCTGCGGATCTCGAAGGAGAGTATCTTTACAGGAATGAACAACCTGCGCGTACTGACGGTCGCGGATCCGCGGTTCAGCAGTTATTTCGGATTTACCGACTGCGAGGTCAGGCAGTTTCTGGAATACTATGGTCTGTCGGAAGCATGGGACGTGGTTCGCGAGTGGTACGATGGGTACCGGTTCGGGGATCAGGAGATCTACTGTCCGTGGGACGTCATCAACTATATGGATCTGCTCCAGGCGGATCCGCAGGCCGCGCCGCAGAATTTCTGGGCCAATTCCAGCAGCAACGACGCGGTGCGGGAATTCGTGCGGCGGATGGACGCCGGATCGGCCCGCCGGGAGCTGCAGGTGCTGGCAGACGGCGGTACAGTGAAGAAACGGATCCACCAAGAACTGACCTACAGGGAGATGTATACGACGGTGGAGAATCTGTGGAGCCTGCTCTACATGACCGGATACCTGACGAGCGCCGGGAAAGCGGATGAGGATGGGATACCGCTGACCATCCCGAACCGTGAGATTCGTGCGATCTTTGCGGATCAGATTATGGAACTGTTCCGGGAGGAGACGAGGAACGATGGGGAATCACTGAAGATGCTGTGCGGCGCGTTCGCGGCCGGCGATGCGGCCGGGGTGGAGAAGGCGTTCGGGGGTTATTTGCGGCGTGCGATCAGCATCCGGGACACGTCGGTGCGGAAGGCGCGGAAGGAGAATTTCTACCACGGGATCCTGATGGGGCTTCTGGCGTACAAGGCGGACTGGATCGTGACCAGTAACCGGGAGAGCGGCGACGGCTACAGCGACATCCTTGTGGAAGCCGAGGACGGCAGCCTGGGGATCGTCATTGAGGTGAAATACGCGGAGGACGGCGATCTGGAGTCTGCGGCGCAGGCGGCCCTTGATCAGATAGAGACGAGGCGCTATGACGAGGTGTTTGCAGACGAAGGCATTGAGAATGTGATGAAATACGGGATTGCCTGCTACAAAAAACGATGCCGGGTGGCGCTGGGGGTTGGAGGGGATCCTGTACAGATTATTTAACGATAACTGGAGTTTTTGCTTTAAACCGCCTGGCGAGGAGCCGCGCGGCGGGGGCAGTTTCATTTGAGCAATTTGTGAGAAGTATTTCACAAGATTTGGTTGGACAGCGGGAAGAAAATGTGTTTAAATGATATTATCTATAAATATGCAGTCAGATGAAGGAGGGTATTATGCTGTATATCGGTATCGATCTGGGAACATCGGCCATCAAGCTGCTCTTGATGGACCAGGCTGGCAAGATCTGCAACATCGTTTCAAAGGAGTATCCGCTGTATTTTCCGCATCCGGGCTGGTCGGAGCAGAATCCTTACGACTGGTACGATCAGATGATCGCGGGGATCCGGGAGCTGACGGCGGACTGCGACCGGTCCGCGGTCGCGGGCATCAGCTTCGGCGGGCAGATGCACGGCCTTGTGGTGCTGGATGAGCAGGATCAGGTGATCCGTCCCGCGATCCTGTGGAATGACGGACGGACGGAGAAGGAGACCAACTATCTGAACGAAGTGATCGGCAAGAAGGAGCTGTCCCGGTATACGGCCAATATCGCGTTCGCGGGCTTTACGGCTCCCAAGATCCTGTGGCTGAAGGCCAACGAGCCGGAGAATTTCGCGAAGATTTGCAAGATCATGCTTCCCAAGGACTATCTGGCGTACCGTTTGAGCGGATCCTTCTGCACTGATTATTCGGACGCGTCCGGGATGCTTCTTCTGGATGTGGAGCACCGGTGCTGGTCGCAGGAAATGCTTGATATCTGCGGGATCCGCAAGGCGCAGCTTCCGAAGCTGTATGAGAGCTACGAGGTGGTCGGCAGCCTGAAGGCGGACGTGGCCGCGCAGCTGGGCCTTCCGGAGACGGTTAAGATCGTTGCCGGGGCCGGGGACAATGCGGCGGCGGCTGTCGGAACGGGGACCGTCGGCGACGGCAGGTGCAATATTTCCCTGGGAACGTCGGGGACCATTTTCATTTCCAGCAAGTCCTTCCGTGTCGATGATAACAATGCGCTGCATTCCTTTGCCCATGCGGACGGCAATTACCATCTGATGGGCTGCATGCTCAGCGCGGCCTCCTGCAACAAGTGGTGGATGGACGAGATCTTAAAGACGGCGGAATACGCGAAGGAGCAGGAAGGGATTACGAAGCTGGGGGAGAATACGGTGTTCTACCTTCCGTACCTGATGGGCGAGCGTTCGCCGCATAACGATCCTAGGGCGAGAGCCACATTTACCGGGATGACCATGGACACGACGAGGGAGGACATGACGCAGGCGGTGCTGGAGGGCGTGGCCTTCGGCCTGCGGGATTCTCTGGAGGTCGCCAGATCGCTGGGGATCCGGATCGACCGGACGAAGATCTGCGGCGGCGGCGCAAAGAGCCCGCTCTGGAAGAAGATCATTGCGAACGTGATGAATCTGAAGGTGGATGTGATCGAGAGCGAGGAAGGCCCCGGCTACGGCGGCGCGATCCTGGCGGCGGTAGGCTGCGGCGAATATGCGAGCGTGGAAGCGGCGGCGGAGAAGCTGGTGAAGGTGATCGATACGGTGGAGCCGGATCCGGAGCTTGCCGAAAAGTATGAGAAGCAGTATCAGAAGTTCAGGAAAATATATCCGGCGCTTAAAGACGTATTCGGAATGCTGGCGGAGGCCTGAGAATGGAATCTTATGTAACGGCTCCGAGAGATCCAGAGAAGAAGCGGAGCGGGTTCTATATTATGCGCAGGAAGGCGGTCGCTGCTTCCCCTCAGCCCGACGGGCGGGGAGTACAGTTTCTGTATATGGACGGCGAACGCCTGCTTACCTGCGCCCGCATCGTGGGAAATGTCACGGATGAGAAGCTGATCGATATGTTAAAGACCGCGGAAGGCTTCCGGACGCTGGTGCATTCGATCGGCGTCGCCGTGGAGATGACGGAAGACGGAAGCGGGGCGGCGGGCGAGTCCGCGGCGCGCCCTGCGGGGTTTTCCGGGGCAGCTCGCGAGTCGGCGGCCTGCTCTGCGGGGGCGGACGAGAAGCTTCCGGCGACTGCCGGTGCGGATGAGAAGCTTCCGGAGACTGCCGGGGCGGCGCAGGAACCGGCGGCAGGTTCTGACGATTCGCAAGAACGCACCCCGGCGCGCGTTCTGCAATTTGTAATGCAGATGTACGGCAAGACGGACCCGCTTGTCTCCGGGACGCAGATCCGGATACCGGTGACCGCGGACGGGATGGAGCAGATCATCCGTCTCGACGACTGGGAGTGGTCCGCAGACGATAAGGTCCTGGGCCAGTTCCGGTTCGAATTTCCGGCTGCGGGGGAGACGGCCGAGGTGTCTGTGAAGCTTTACCTGCGGGACGGCTTTGAGGCGCCGGAGGAGGAGCCGGAGCCGGACGCGGATCTGACCTCGCCGTATTACGCGGAAATGGTAAAGCAGTCCCTGATGCAGATGGGAGACCCAGCAAGGCTTAAGGAGGCGATCGTAAGGGCAAGGCGCGGTGAAGACGTGACCATCGCCTTTATCGGCGGCTCCATTACCCAGGGGGCGGGGGCCGTTCCGATTAATACGGGCTGCTACGCCTATAAGACGTTTGAGAGACTGTGCGCCCTGGCCGGGAAGGGATGCGGGGAGAATATCCATTATATCAAGGCCGGCGTTGGCGGAACGCCGTCGGAGCTTGGTATGCTCCGCTACGAGCGGGACGTGCTGCGGGACGGAAGCGTGCAGCCGGATATCGTGGTCGTGGAGTTTGCCGTCAATGACGCGGGGGACGAAACCGGCGGGGAATGCTTCGATTCGCTGGTGAGAAAGATCTTAAAGGCCCCGAATCATCCGGCGGTTATTTTGCTGTTTGCGGTATTTGCCAACGACTGGAACCTGCAGGAGCGTCTGACGGTGGTGGGAGAGGCTTATGGTCTGCCGATGGTCAGCGTGCGGAACGCGGTGGTCGCGCAGTTCTATAAGAAGCCCGGCGCGGGGAAGGTATTTGGCAAGAGCCAGTTCTTCTATGACTGCTACCATCCGACTAACCTGGGAATACGGTGATGGCGGACTGCATCGGATATCTGTTTGAGCGCGCGGATGAAGCGCCGGAGGCGTTGTACGGTTCTGTGGATGAAGCGTCGGAGGCGGAGACGCCGTTTGGCTTTGCAGGCAAAGCGTCCGTGTCGGAAATGGAGACGCCGTCTGGCTCTGCGGACAGAATGTCTGTGACGGAAATGGAGACGCCGTTTGGCTTTGCAGGCAAAGCGTCCGTGTCGGAAATGGAGACGCCGTCTGGCTTTGCAGGCAGAGCGTCTGCGCCGGAAATGGAACCGCAGCGGGCTGTGCCGTGGAAGGACGTCTCGACTGTCGGCGAAGTCATTCCGCCGCTCGGCGGAGAATTTGAGGATGTGAAGCTGTTTGACCGGAGCATGTCGTCTCCGGATATCCGGGTGGACTGCGGAAGCTTCTGTCATACGGACGGGGAGCTGCAGGCGGTGGAGATGGATCTGAATCTGGCGCCCACGAAGGAATTTCCCTACAACTGGATGCACCGGGCCGGAAATGCGGACAGCGGCCCATCTCCCTTCCGGATGGATATTACCTGCAGCGCATTGCTGCTGATCTATAAGGATTCCGGCAGTATGGCTGTCGGAAAGGCGGAGGTCTGGGTGGACGGTGAGAAGGTGCTTACCGCGGACCCGCATCTGAACGGTTGGACCCATTGCAATCCGCTCATCTGTTTTAGGGGCGGAGAGAGGAAAGCCCGCCGTGTGGAAGTGCGGATGGCTCCGGGCGACGAGGAGAAGGAGTTCACGATCCTCGGCTTCGGGTATGTAGCGTAAAGTGAGAAATACGATCATGAAAATGGAATTTGATAAGGAACGCAGGCCGCTTATCGTCGTGGAACGCGGCGGCTATGAGGGCGTCCGTCGGATCGCCGGGAAGGTGGCGGCGGACTTTGAACGGGTCGCCGGTTTCCGGCCGGAGGTTGTGACGGAACGGGAGCTGGCAGTGCGGGCGGCGCACCGGCGGGCGGGAGCTGGCACGGAAACGCAGGAAAGCGTGACGCCGGAAGCGCCGGAAAGCGTGAAGCCAGATGTGTCGAAGAACGTGACGCCGGAAATTCCGGAGAGAATGAGACCGGAAGAGTCAGAGGACGTGACGCCGGAAGCGCCGGAAAGCGTGAAGCCGGAAGCGCCGGAGCGCGCCGCCCGCCTGTGCGGCACGCAGATCATCCTCTGCGCCACGATGGACAAAAGGACGCGCTTGCGCAGGCGGGACTTTTTGATCCCGCGTGCTTCAGAAAAGCGGATGGGAAGAAGAAATGGGAGGTCTACCGGATCCGGATGCTGTCCCTTGCGGGAGCGCCGCTTGCCGGTACCGCTTTAGAGTGCCTAAAAGGCGCGGAGAACCTCCTTCTGATCTGCGGCAGCGACAAGCGCGGCACCATTTACGGAATGTTCTCCCTGTCGGAGTATATCGGCGTGTCCCCGCTGTGCTTCTGGGGCGACGCGGAGCCTATCCGGCGGCGGAGTCTGACCATCGGAGAGGATATTGAGACGCTTTCGAAGGAGCCCAGCGTGAAGTACAGGGGCTTCTTCATCAATGACGAATGGCCCTGCTTCGGCAGCTGGGTCACGAGCCATTTCGGCGGCTTTAACGCGTCGGCCTACGAGTATGTGTTCGAGCTTCTGCTGCGGCTTAAGGGGAATTACCTGTGGCCGGCCATGTGGACGGCGAGCTTCCCCTTGGACGGGCCGGGCAGCGCCAATGAAGAACTGGCGGACATTTACGGCGTCGTTATGGGTTATTCCCACCACGAGCCGTGCCTGCGGGCCAGCGAGGAGTGGGATAAGGTCCGCGGCGAGGGCACCCGCTACGGCAATGAATGGAATTTCTATACCAATGAGCAGGGCCTTCTGAATTACTGGGAGGACGCCTTAAAGCGCAGCGGCGGTTATGAGAATATCATTACCATCGGAATGCGCGGCGAGCGGGACACGTCCATGCTGGGGCCGGACGCTACGGTCACGGAGAACGTGAATCTGCTAAAGCGGATCATCACGAAGCAGAGGGAGCTGATCGGCCGCTGTGTGAAGCGGGAAAATGGCGAGATCCCCATGCTTTTGGCGCTTTACAAGGAAGTGGAGGCTTATTTCTACGGGGATGAGAAGACGCCGGGGCTGAAGGACTGGGACGGTCTGGACGGCGTGACCTGTATGCTCTGTGAGGACAATTACGGGTACATGCGGACGATTCCGTCGGAGGAGATCCGCGGACATAAGGGCGGCTTCGGCATGTATTACCATGTGGATTACCACGGCGGGCCGGTTTCCTATGAATGGGTGGATTCGACCCCATTTTCCAGGATCTGGGAGCAGATGAGCGAGGCGTACGAGTACGGCATTCGGGACGTCTGGATCGTCAATGTGGGCGATCTGAAGTTCCATGAGGTGTCGTTGTCGTATTTCCTGGCCCTGGCCTACGATTATGAGAAATGGGGCTGCGGGAATCCGGACAGTTACCGGCAGTACACGGCTAAGTGGACGGCGGAGACATTCCCGGCCGCGTCCCGCACGCTGCAGGAGCGGATCGGAAAGGTCCTCACGGAATACATAAGGCTCAACAGTCTGCGCAGGCCGGAGGCGCTTCACGCCGGGGTCTATCACCCCTGCCATTACGGGGAGACGGAGCGGATGCTTACCGCGGCGGAAGCGGTGGAGGCGCTGTCGCGGCAGGTGATGGAGGAGCTGGCGCCGGAGGAGAAGGACGCTTACTACAGCATGATCCATTTCCCGGCTATGGCCAGTATGAATCTGCTGAAAATGCACCTGTACGCCGGGAAGAACCATCATTACGCGGCGCAGGGCAGAGTTATTGCAAATACGTACCGGAAACGGACGAAGGAGTGCATTGCCAGGGATCGGAAGCTGTGTGAGGAATGGGCGGCCTTCCGGGACGGGAAATGGAGCGGTATGGAGCTGGCGCCCCATATCGGCTTCACGCGCTGGAATGAGGACGACAGCCGTATGCCGGTGACCATGGAGGTGGAGCCGGTCGGAAAGCCCAGAATGAGCGTGTCGAGGGCGGACGAGGAGCGGACCGCGACGAAATGCTACGGGCCGCTGATGACCGTGCGGATACCGGATTTTATGTACGCCGGGTGCGAAAGTGTGGTTCTGGAGATCGCAAACGGCGGTGTTGGAAGCTTTCACTATGAGATAGTGGCGGCGATGAAAACGCCTGCGCTTCCGCAGTGGCTTTCCGTGTCTTCGATGAGCGGGGATGTGGAAGATATGCAGAGAGTGACCGTGCGCTGTGACAGGCGGCTTCTGCCGGATAAGACGCAGAACGTGCGCCTGATCGTGCGGGGCGGGGACGCGCAGGTCGCGCTGGAGATTTCCGGCAGGGCCGCAGTTCGTGCAGTGGGAATTTCTGACTGTGCTGCAGGGAACGCGGTGGAGATTCCGGAGATGACCTTCCTGGAGCAGAACGGAACGATCGTGATCGGCGCAGAGCATTTCTGCCGGAAGAAGGATACGAAAAAGGGAAGCTTCCGGATCCTTTCGGAATACGGTAAATATGGCAGCGGCGTGAAGGTATTTCCGTGCACCGCGGCGTTTGGGCCGGAGGAAGAAAGGCCGGAGCTTACGTACCGGTTCTTTGCGGAAACCTCCGGGGAATATAGGATCGAGCTTCTGACGGCTCCTTCGAATCCGCTGGTATACGCGCAGAGCGTTGGCGTGACGGTTTCCTGCGGAGGGCAGAAACCGGTGCGGGCGGAGCTGATTCCCGCGGATTTTCGGTCGGGAGAGCCCGGAGACGGACGTTGGGCGCAGGCGGCGCTTGACCAGGAGAGAAAGACTGCGCTGACGCTGCATCTGGAAGCGGGCGTGCAGGAGCTTACGGTCGGGGCGCAGGAAGCGGGCGTAGTGCTGGAGCAGATCCGGATCCGCAGAAAGGATATTCCCGTGAAGGAAGCTTATCTGGGACCGGGGGAGAGCAGTTTTACTGGGGATGATCGCTGAAAGCGGATGAGCAGAAAAGCCGCTCCCCATCCTCAGAACGGCGTCATGTTCAGAACGCGGTACTCCTTTGGCGTGCAGTGCTTGGATTCCTTGAACAGCCGGTTGAAGGAGGAGATGCTGGAGAAGCCGGAGCGCAGAGCGACCTCCGTAATGGAAATGCTGCGGTCCGCCAGAAGTTCCTCCGCGGCCTTCAGCCTTCTGTAGTTCAGATAATCGTTGAAGGTGAAGCCGGTGTACTGCTTGAACAGCCGGGAGAAATGGAATTTGCTGAAACCGATGTGGGCGGCCATATTTTCCAGGTTCAGGTTTTCCGTGTAATGGGTGTCGATATAGTTCAGAAGGTCGTTGATCTTCTTGATGTGCTCCTTCTGCTTGGAAACGCTGAGACTGTGGAAGATGTCTTTCTCGTGGATATGGTTGTAGCCGAGCTTCGCGAACAGGTTGAGCATCAGGGCGCAGGAGGTAAATTCCATATACTCGCGCATACCAAAATACTCATCCCGGATCCGCATAAGGGTCACGCAGACGTCTTCGTAGACCATGGGATAAGCGTCTTTGGTGATAAGAGGCGACTTCGATATCAGGGTCATGATCGCGGACCAGCCCCTTATATTCACGAAAAGGGCAGCGTCAAAGAGAAAGATGAATCTCCGGCCGTTCGGGGGGGCGGAAAGCCGGTGGGTCTCGCCGGGCATAATGAACAGGATATCGCCCGGATGAATGTGATAAACCGTCCCTTCCAGCTCGACATCATAGTAGTTCTCCGCCGGCATGATAATCTCCAGAGCAGTGTGCCAGTGGTAATCGTAAGTCATGTCCTGCTCGTTGCACCAGATGCGGATGGAAGAACCGGTGTGATACTGTACGGCCTCGCAGGCGTTTTTCACATCCCGGATGCCTGCCCAGTCGTCGTTGGCGGAATAATAATCGAAGCTGCTGCCGCTCATTACAGATACATCCATTTGTATGACCCCTCTTATAATTATACAACAATTTGCCGAAATAATCAAATAAAATTTATGCATATTATCTATATAAAACCGCAGCGAAAGGAGTAAACGGCAGTTATGAAGAAACAGGCTTTTAATCCTTACCTTCCATCCTGGGAATACATACCGGACGGGGAACCCTACGTGTTCGGGGACCGGGTCTATCTATACGGCTCCCACGATTTCTACAACGGCTACGTATTCTGCATGGGAGATTACGTCTGCTGGTCCGCGCCGGCGGACGACCTTGCGGACTGGAGATACGAGGGCGTGATCTATCCGCGCAAGGAAGACCCGCTCAATAAGGACGGGAAAATGTGCCTGTACGCGCCGGACGTGACGGTCGGGCCGGACGGCCGGTATTATCTCTACTATGTGTTGGATCACGTATCCGTCGTTTCGGTGGCGGTCTGCGATACGCCGGCGGGGCGGTATCAGTTTTACGGATACGTGCATTATAAGGACGGAACGCGCCTGGGCGAGCGGAAGGGCGACGAGCCCCAGTTCGACCCCGGCGTGCTGACGGAAGGAGACCGGACCTATCTGTATACCGGATTTTGCGGAAGGGGCGATAAGTCCCGGACCGGCGCGATGGTCACGGTGCTGGAGCCGGATATGCTGACGGTGGCGGAGGCGCCTGTATTTGTGGCGCCGGGCTGCGAGTACGGCGCGGGCACCGGATTTGAGGGGCATGAGTTCTTTGAAGCGCCGTCGATCCGCAGACGCGGGGATACGTATTATTTCATTTATTCTTCGATCGTGATGCATGAACTCTGCTATGCGGTCAGCAAAGAACCCACTCGCGGCTTTGTCTACGGCGGCGTGCTGGTCAGCAACTGCGACCTGCATATCGATGCCTATAAACCGGCGGATATGCCGGCGGCCTATGGGGCCAACAACCACGGAAGCATCGTGGAGATCGGCGGCGAGTGGTATATTTTCTATCACAGGCATACCAACGGCACCTGGTACAGCCGGCAGGGCTGCGCGGAGAAACTGACGATTCTTCCGGACGGGAGCATTCTGCAGGCGGAGATCACTTCCTGCGGCTTAAACGGCGGCCCTCTTATAGGGAAGGGAGAGTATCCGGCCTACATCGTCTGCAATCTTTTCACGGATACCAGATCCGCCTACGTGGGCGGGGAGCGTTTCCCGAAGGTGATGCAGGACGGACGGGACGGCGACGAGGAGCCGGGCTATATCGGCAATATTCAAAATTCGGCGACGATGGGATTCAAATATTTCGACTGCCGCGGCGTGAAGGAGATCGGGATCGCGGTCAGAGGCTACGGGGACGGCGTATTTGAGGTGCGGACCGCCTGGGACGGGCCGGTTCTGGCGGCTATCCGGGTAAAGAACGCCAACGTCTGGGAGGAATATAAGGCTCCTGCGGCGATACCGGACGGCGTGCAGGCTATTTACCTGACGTATCGCGGGGGCGGAAACGTGCATCTGCGGTCGTTCTGGCTGGCGTAGGGAACGCGCTGCAGCAGCATATGCATTGAGTCCTGAAAATAAGACGTCCGTGAAGGGGCGGGAAAGACTGGCGGCTTTGCGGCGCTGGACCGGAAAGCTTGAGTTCATAAATAAGGAGGATGAGGGGACATGCGCGGAAGAAACGCAAAACGGAGTTGCAGGGGATGGAGCCGCAGGATATGCGCGGGCGCCCTGACGGTTGTGACGGCCTGCGGCCTTGCGGCGGGGAATCCATGGATAAAGAAAGCAGAGGCGGCAGAGATGAACCAGGGCGGCGAGACGCTCCCGATCCTGCGGGACGTGATCGGCGAGGAAATGTGCCCGATCTTCGGCGCGGGAATTACGGAAGGAGAGATGAGCGATCCGAAGCTGTGGGAGCTGGTGACCACCCATTTCAGCGCCGTTACCTTCGGGAATGAATTAAAGCCGGACGCCCTGTTCGGCTACAGCAACGGCAAATGCCCCGGCACGCAGGAGGAGGAACTGGACGGGGAGACGATAACCGTTCCGGTGATGGATTTCAGCCGGGCGGAACGGATGCTTAACATGGTGAAGACCTGGAACGACGCGCATCCGGACCGGACGATCCTGGTGCGCGGCCATGTGCTGGTGTGGCACAGCCAGACGCCGGAGTGGTTCTTCCACGAGGATTACGACAAGACGAAGCCCTACGTGGACAAGGAGACCATGGATAAGCGCCAGAAATGGTATATCAAGACGGTGCTGACGCATTTTACGGGGGAGGACAGTCCTTACGCGGGGATGTTCTATGGCTGGGACGTGGTGAACGAGGCCGTCAGCGGCAACACCTACCGCACCGATCAGGAGGATCCGAATGAGGATCTCTCCCAGGACACCCACGGCAGCAATTCCAGCTGGTGGCACATATACCAGAGCAATGAATATATTATCAATGCGTTCCGCTACGCCAACCAGTTCGCCCCGGCTTCGGTGGAACTGTACTACAACGATTACGGCGAGTGCAACGATATCAAGCGGGTGGGAATCAAGGAACTGCTGAAGGCGGTTAAAGCGGAAGAAGGCGCGCCCGGAGAGGGCACCCGGATCGACGCTATGGGAATGCAGGGACATTACAGCCTGGCGGATCCCGCGTTCGACGCGTTCTCTCTGGCGATCGAGACCTACTGCGGCGTGGTGGGGAAGGTGCAGATCACGGAGTTCGACATGCAGTCCAGCGACAGCTACGACGGCACGGACGCCACGAGGGAAGATGAATACGCCCGCCACGCGGCCCGTTACCGCCTGCTCTATTCGATGCTTAAGAAGGCGGCGGCCAAGCCCGGCGTTACGGTAGGCGGCATCACTTTCTGGGGCGTGGTGGACAAATATTCCTGGCTGCAGGGCCGTTCCACCGTGGGCGGCGGAAGCACGAAGGTCAAGCCGCAGTGCCCGCTGCTGTTTGACGATAATTACGAGCCCAAGCCTGCCTTCTGGGCGTTCGCGGACGCGTCGCGGCTGACCTCGGAGGGGAAGCTGAAGGAGGCTGAGACAGAGACCGGGACGGCGGCAGGCGAAGCGGCGAAGCCGGAAGGATCCGGGGCGGAGGAAGCGGCGCAGCCGGATGCGCCGAAAGCCGGGGAAGCGGAAGGGCAGAACGCAGCGGGCGCTGCCGGAGAAGCGGCGGAAGACCAGAACGCAGCAGGCGCCGGCGGGGAAGCGGCGGAAGCTCCATCCGGCAGTCAGTCCGGGCAGGAAGCGGATCATACCGTTGATACGGAGGAGGAAGCCGCGCGGGTCGGCCAGCTCGCGGGGACGGTGCTCTCGCTTCTTATTTATGTGTTGTTTGGAGCGTTTATAATACGCAGTCTCCGCAGGCGCAGATAGACAGACAGTCGGGGAATAATACGAGGAGAGCGTCACTGGCGCGTTTTTTGCATAGTGACGTAATACATGGAAGGCACAGATCATGCGGTCTGCGCCTTCTTTTTTGTATGACGGGCACGCCGTCAGTCTGTGGTGAAAGTCCACAAGGGGCGTAGTTGCCGACGAACCCTAAAGC
>CANPYE010000084.1 GCA_947588005.1 uncultured Lachnospiraceae bacterium
TTATCTTGACCAGGTATACCCCGATAAGCGCCTGACCTTCAAGGTGGTATCCCGCCGTGCCGACAAGCGCTATCCGGTGCCATCGGAGCAGATGAACCGGGATCTGGGCGAGGCGGTTCTTGACGCCTATCCGGAGATGACGGTCAATGTCCATGAGCCGGACGTGCTTCTGCGGGTCGAGGTGCGCAATACGGTGGTCAATATTTATTCGGAAATGATCCCCGGCCCAGGCGGTATGCCGGTTGGCACCAACGGAAAGGCGCTGCTTCTGCTTTCCGGCGGCATCGACAGTCCGGTCGCGGGCTATATGGTGGCCAAGCGCGGCGTGAAGATCGACGCGGTCTATTTCCACGCGCCGCCCTACACCAGCGAGCGGGCGAAGCAGAAGGTGGTGGATCTGGCGAAGCTGGTCTCCCGGTATTCCGGACCCATCGATCTGCATGTGGTGAATTTTACGGAGATCCAGATGGCGATCTACGAGACCTGCCCCCATGAGGAACTGACGATCATCATGCGGCGGTATATGATGCGGATCGCCGAGCGGATCGCCGGGGAAACCGGAAGCCTGGCGCTTGTCACCGGCGAGAGCATCGGCCAGGTGGCGTCCCAGACGGTTCAGTCCCTGGCGGCCACCAACGACGTGTGCACCCTGCCGGTCTTCCGGCCGGTGATCGCCTTCGATAAGCAGGAGATCGTGGATATTTCGGAGAAGATCGGAACCTACGAGACGTCGATTCTGCCGTATGAGGACTGCTGCACCATTTTCGTGGCGAAGCATCCGGTGACGAAGCCGGTTCTTAAGGCGATCCGCAAGTCGGAGGCGAAGCTTGCAGGGACGATTGAGGAAATGGTGGAGACGGCAGTCGCGGCGCGGGAAGTGATCCGCTGCGGCTGAGCCCGGCGTCCATCCGTATTTGATACGGACGCAGCACGTGCCGCGCGTTACTGGTGCCCCGACCGCGTGGAGCTGCAGGCCGCGCGTCACCGGCTGGCCCCCTGTATGCAAGAAACTGCGAAGCGAACAGTGCGTCGCCGTCACCCCGCCTGTATGGAAATACAAGCAAGGCGTTGCCGGCGCCCCGCCTGCATACTGACGTAATAAAAAGAACCTGCCATGGACAGCAGGTTCCGTGCTTTACAAACTTGTACTTTGTCCGCGCTGTGCGGAAAGATCCGCCCGGAGCGCCCCCGCGGGGACTTATGTACGGCGCTGCGCCTATCTGAGAAGATACGGCGTCAGCACGCTCATGATCTCGCCGATGACCGGCTCCGCCTCCGCGTGAATGTTTAAGTCGATGGGCTTGGAGAGATCCAGACTGAAGATGCCCATGATGGACTTGGCGTCGATCACGTAACGGCCGGATACCAGATCAAAGTCCACGTCAAACTTGGACAGATCGTTTACAAATGATTTAACTTTATCAATTGAATTGAGCGAAATACGTACTGTTTTCATGTAAAAGCCTCCTTGATGATGATTCGCTGTTGGCAGGATTATATGCGCCTTCCGGCGCCTACCGTAATAGTAGCGATTGGCAGATGAAAAGTCAATAGACACTTTGCATGAAAAAGTAAAAAGTATATAAAATGTGAGGCAGACGCAAACGCTCTGAAACGAGGAGAACAGGATGAGAAAGGCCGCCCTGCATAATCTTGGATGTAAGGTAAACGCGTATGAGACGGAGGCGATGACGCAGCTTCTGAAGGAAGCCGGCTATGAAATCGTGCCCTTTGAGGAAAAGGCCGACGTCTACGTGATCAATACGTGTACCGTGACCAATATCGCCGACAAAAAGTCCCGTCAGATGCTGCACCGGGCGAAGAAGAAAAATCCTGACGCGGTCGTGGTCGCGGCCGGCTGCTATGTGCAGGTAGCCGCGGATAAGCTGCTGGCCGACGGCGCGGTGGATGTGGTCGTCGGCAACAACCGGAAGAAGGATCTGGTCGGGATCCTGGAAGAATATTTTACTGCGCGGGCAGAAGATAAAAAGTCTTCGCAGGCGGATTTCCCGTCCGGCAATACAACCGTAAAAGCAGAAGCTGCAGCTGGAAAAGCGCAGCCCGGCAGCGGGATCTTAAACGTCATCGACATCGCCTCAGACCATGAATACGAGTCCCTTTCGATCCGTTCCACCGCGGAGCATACGAGAGCGTTTATCAAGATCCAGGACGGCTGCAACCAGTTCTGCAGCTACTGTATCATCCCCTACGCCAGGGGCCGCGTCCGGAGCCGGGCGGCATCGGAGATCCTCGCGGAAGCGAAGACGTTAGCCGGCGTCGGATATAAGGAGATCGTGCTTACCGGCATCCATATCAGCTCGTACGGACTCGATATGCCGCGGGAGGAACGGGTGGAGCTGATCAGCCTTATGGAAATGCTGGACGGAATCGACGGGCTTTCGCGGCTGCGCCTGGGTTCCCTGGAGCCCAGGATCGTGACGGAGGATTTCGTGCGCCGCGCGGCGGCGCTTAAGAGCCTCTGCCCGCATTTCCATCTGTCGCTGCAGAGCGGCTGCGACGCCACGCTTACGCGCATGAACCGCCATTATACGACGGAGGAATACGCGGCGGGCTGCAGCCTTCTCCGGCAGTATTTCGACCGTCCGGCAATTACCACCGATGTGATCGTGGGATTCCCGGGAGAGACGGAGGAGGAGTTTTCGCAGACGGCAGCTTTTGTGAAACGCATCGGCTTCTATGAGCTGCATGTATTTCCCTATTCCCGCAGGGAGGGCACGCGCGCGGCCGCGATGCCGGACCAGGTTGACGAGGCAGTAAAGAAGGAGCGGAGTGCCTGCCTGCTTAAGCTGGATCAGGAGGCGTCCGCCGCTTACAGAAGATCCTTTCTGGGAGAGGAACGGGACGTCCTTATGGAGGAAAAGATCACGGCAGAGGGCGGGGACTATCTGGCAGGCTATACCCGCGAGTATGTGAAGGCGGTCATTCCGTGGAATGAGGGGCTGCGCGGCCATATCGTACGCGGGCGGATGGATCGGATGGTGAATGGGGAGCTGGTGCTTTTAAACTGTGGAAATTATTACGAAAATGTCAGAAAGAATTTATAAAATTTCCCTTTACGAATGGCAAAATGTGGTATAAAATAAATTATGACCAGTAAAGGACGTGAGGAGATATGGGCGATATTCAGAATACAAGACATTTTCCTGCTGTACAGGAGAACCAGCTGGACGTTGGCGAGGTTCTGGAGCAGGTGTATGACGCACTGACCGAAAAAGGATATAACCCTGTCAACCAGATAGTAGGCTATATCATGTCTGGAGATCCAACCTACATTACCAGCCATAAGAGCGCCAGAAGTCTCATTATGAAGGTCGAGCGTGACGAGATTCTGGAACTGCTTCTGTCTGCGTATATCGAGGAACGGCTGAAGTAAGCGCGTGCTGCTGCCGGCCTGAGTCATTCGTGCTGTGAACGTGAGCTGAGGGTTAAGCGGAATCGGATAAGGAAGAAGATGTTTCGGGGAGCGGAACTTTGAGAAAAGGGAAGCTTGCCGGGCATTGTTGTGTTTAAGTGTATGAGAATTCTGGGACTGGATTTCGGAACGAAGACCGTAGGCGTGGCGGTCTGCGATCCCACGGGTCTGATCGCCCAGGGGGTGGAGACCATCACCCGGCGGGAGGACAACAAGCTGCGCGCCACACTCCGCAGAATTGAGGAGCTGGCCGCCGCGTATCAGATTGAAACCATTGTTTTGGGTTATCCTGAGAATATGGACGATACGATCGGGGAACGCGCGAAGCGGACGGAGGAGTTTGCCGGGATGCTTAACCGGAGGACGGGACTTCCCGTGGTTCTGTGGGACGAGCGGCTTACGACGGTCGCCGCTGACGAGATTCTGGCGGAGAGCGGCGTCCCCGCGGCGGAGCGGAAGAAAGTGATCGACAAGGTGGCGGCGGCGATCATTCTGCAGGACTACTTAGACAACGCGGAGCGATGCGGCAATAAAGGAGTTTATTTGTATGGAAGACGAGAAAAGGATCACGCTTGAGACAGACGGCGGCGAGCGGATCGACCTGAACGTCCTGGAAGAAACGAGAATCAACGGTATGAATTACATCCTGGTGACGGACGCCGCCGGGGAGGATGAGGACGGCCAGTGCTATATTCTGAAGGACCGGTCGGCGAAGGACGAGGCGGACGCGGTTTACGAGTTTGTGGACGATGAGGACGAGCTGGATTATCTGTTCCGGATCTTTTCCGAACTGGTCGCGGACATGGATCTGGACCTGGAGAAGTAGGCTGGCGGTTCCCCGGGCGAGCCGGCGGGACGCCGCGCAAATATACGCGAGGTTAGGAGCCGCAGATGAACGAAAGCCTGTTTAGACAGATGTTAAAGGAGAAGGGGCTGAAGGTGACCGCCCAGAGACTTCTGGTTCTGGAGCTGATGGCGGACCATCCGGGCGAGCATTTAACGGTCGAGGATATTTACGCCCTGGCGCGGGAGCGCTATCCGAAGATCGGACTGGCCACCATTTACCGGACCGTACAGGTGCTGGTAGACTTAAAGCTTCTGGATAAGATCAGCTTTGACGACGGATATGCACGCTTTGAGCTGGGAAAGCTCCCGGGGGATGAGAGTAAGGGACACCACCACCACCATGCCATCTGTCTTGGCTGCGGCAGGGTGCTGCCTTTCGAGGAGGACTTACTGGATACTTTGGAGCAGAGCCTTATGGAGCGGCTGGGCTTTGCGGTAACGGATCATGAGGTGAAATTATTCGGATACTGCCGCTCATGCAGAGAAGAAATGAAGACAGATATTTGAACGGACAGAATTTGGAGGTTATAGAATTTGAAAGCATCAAAACAACAGAATAGACAAGCCGGCAGGGCGGACAAGGTGCGGATCATTCCCCTTGGCGGCCTGGAGCAGATCGGAATGAACATCACGGCCATCGAGTACGGGGATGAGATTATTGTCATCGACTGCGGTCTCGCGTTCCCGTCGGACGATATGCTGGGGATCGATCTGTGCATCCCGGATATCACGTACCTGAAGCAGAACCAGGAGAAGGTGAAGGGCTTCTTCATCACGCACGGACATGAGGATCACATCGGCGCCCTGCCCTATGTACTGCAGGAGATCAACGTGCCGGTCTACGGCACGCGGCTTACGATCGCGCTGATCGAGAATAAACTGAAAGAGCATAACCTGCTTAAGAATACCAAGAGAAAGGTTGTAAAGCACGGACAGACGGTTACGCTGGGCTGCTTCCGTGTAGAATTTATCAAGACGAATCACAGCATTGCCGACGCGTCGGCTCTGGCGATCTTCACGCCGGCGGGCATACTTCTGCATACCGGGGACTTTAAGATCGACTATACGCCCGTCTTCGGCGAGCCGGCGGATCTGCAGCGCTTCGCCGAGCTTGGGAGGAAAGGCGTTCTGGCGCTGATGTGCGACAGCACCAACGCGATCCGGACGGGCTTTACGGCGTCGGAGCGAACCGTTGGAAAGACCTTCGACGCGATCTTCGCGGAGCATACGAATAACCGCATCATCGTAGCCACGTTTTCATCCAATGTGGACCGGGTGCAGCAGATCATCGATTCCGCCTACAAGTACGGGCGGAAGGTAGTGGTCGAGGGGCGCAGCATGGTGACGGTCATCGGCATCGCAAGCGAGCTGGGCTATATCAAGATCCCGGAGGGGACGCTGATCGATATTGACAATCTGAAGAACTACCCGGATGAAAAGACGGTTCTGATCACCACCGGGAGTCAGGGAGAGTCCATGGCCGCGCTGTCGCGGATGGCCTCGAACATCCACAGGAAGGTTTCCATTAAGCCGAACGACGTGATTATTTTAAGCTCCACGCCGATTCCCGGCAATGAAAAGGCGGTCTCCAAGGTGATCAACGAGTTGTCCATCAAGGGCGCCGAGGTCATTTTCCAGGATACGCACGTATCGGGACACGCGTGCCAGGAGGAGATCAAGCTGATCTACTCCCTGACCCATCCCAAGTACGCGCTGCCGGTCCACGGCGAGTACCGCCATCTGATGACGCATAAGAGCCTGGCGGAATCCATGGGCATCCCGAAGGAGAATATTCTGATCATGTCCTCCGGCGATGTGGTGGAGCTGTCGGAGGATTCGCTTAAGGTCGTGGACCATGTGCAGGCCGGCGCGATCCTGGTGGACGGCTTAGGCGTCGGCGACGTGGGGAATATCGTTCTCCGCGACCGGCAGAACCTGGCCCAGAACGGAATCATCATCGTGGTGCTGACGCTGGAGAAATATTCCAACCAGCTTTTGGCCGGGCCGGATATTGTCTCGCGCGGCTTCGTCTACGTGCGGGAGTCGGAGGATCTTCTGGAGGAAGCCCGGAAGGTGGTCGAGGATTCGGTGCAGGACTGCCTGGACCGTCACGTGACCGACTGGGGCAAGCTTAAGAATATCATCCGGGATGATCTGAGCGATTTCCTGTGGAAGAAGATGAAGCGCAACCCGATGATCCTGCCGATCATCATGGAGGTATAGCTTCTGCCTCCCGCGGAAATGTTAAGAGAAGGGACTGACTGGATATGAGCGGAAAAACCGGAACAAGCACAAGAGATATAAACCGGGTGACGAAGGCGATCATCACGATCTCCTGGAAGCTGATCCTTTTGGCGTTAGTGATTCTTCTGGTCTACGAATCGGTGGCGAGAGGCTATCAGTTCGGCTACGGACTGTTCCACAATACGGCTGTGGACGAGGCCCCCGGCGTGGATCTGCGGGTGACCATCGGGGAGGACGAATCTCTCCTGAACCTGGCGGTCGCCATGGAGCAGAGCGGACTGGCGAAGGACCGCTTCTCCTTCATCATCCAGTGCATTTTCTATGAATACGGATACAAGTTTATGGGATACGGGAATCCGATCAGGGAGGGGACGTATCTGCTCAATACATCCATGTCGGCGAAGGAGATCATTACAACGCTTCGCGACGGAAAGGTAGAAGTGCCGGAGGAAAGCGGCGGAGAGGAATGACGGAGGATATCAGGATTCGGGATTTCCTGCGGTCGCTGGAGCCGGACGGCGATCCTCTGTGCGAACGGATCGCCGCGGACGCGGCCGAAAGAGGGATCCCGATCGTAAAAAGAGAGACAGGCGCCTTTCTGAAGGTGCTGGCAGCGGTGGGAAAGCCCGGGGCGATTCTGGAGATTGGGACCGCCGTGGGCTATTCTGCTATTCTGATGGCACTCGCGGCGCCGGAAGGCTGCAGGATCACGACCATCGAGAAGGATGCGGCGAGAGCCGCCGAGGCCCGCGAAAATGTGCGCAGGGCCGGCATAGAGGAACGGATCGCCGTGATCTGCGGGGATGCGGATGAAATTCTGGGAACACTCGCGGACGAGACGTATGATCTTGTGTTTATGGACGCGGCGAAGGGACAATATATAAAATGGCTCCCGGATGCGCTCAGGGTCCTGCGGCCCGGCGGCATACTGGCCGCGGATAACGTGCTGCAGGGCGGGACGGTTTTCGAGTCCCGGTTTGCGGTGGAGCGGCGGGATCGGACGATCCACGCCAGGATGCGGGAATTTCTGTGGGAATTAAAGCACCGGGACGGGCTGCGCTCGGCCGTCCTGACGGTGGGAGACGGCGTGGCGGTGGCTGTGAAGACAGGGCCGGCGCAGTGAGAGCGGCGCGGGAAAACGGCGTGAGCGGGCCGCCGCGGTGTGGACGGCGTGGGAACGAGCCCGCAGCAGTAAAGCCGGCGCAGTAAACGACGCTGAGCGGATCGGCGCAGCCAGGACGGCGCGGGAACGAGCCCGCCGCAGCAAAGCCGGCGCCGGAGCGCGGCCGCGGGAACGGCCTGCGGTCAGGGCAGAGAGTGAATAGAGGAAAAGGAATGCGGTAATGCGTAAGATTGAGTTGCTTGTACCGGCGGGAAGCCCGGAGGTCCTGAAAACGGCGGTGCGTTACGGCGCGGACGCGGTCTATATCGGCGGCGACGCGTACGGGCTCCGGGCCAAGGCGCATAATTTCTCGCTGGCGGAGATGAAGGAAGGCGTGGAGTTTGCCCATGCCCGCGGGGTGAAGGTGTATGTGACGGCGAATATATTTGCCCACAATGAAGACCTGGCAGGCGTTGAGGCGTATTTCCGGGAGCTTAAGGATGTGGGGATGGACGCGCTGATCATCTCGGATCCCGGCGTGTTTTCGCTTGCGCGAAAGCTGCTGCCGCAGACGGATATCCACATCAGCACCCAGGCCAACAGCACGAATTACGGGACGTACCGGTTCTGGTACGCTCTGGGGGCCAGGCGGGTAGTCGCGGCCAGAGAACTGAGCCTTGCCGAGATCGCGCAGATCCGGGCGCAGATCCCGGAGGATATGGAGATCGAATGCTTTGTCCATGGCGCCATGTGCATTTCCTATTCGGGCAGGTGCCTTTTGAGCAATTATTTCGTGGGGAGGGACGCCAATCAGGGCGAATGCACTCACCCCTGCCGCTGGAACTACGCGGTGGTCGAGGAGACCAGACCGGGGGAATATCTGCCGGTGTATGAGAATGAGAGGGGAACGTTTTTATTTAATTCAAAGGATCTGTGCATGATCGGCCATATCCCGGAGCTGGCGGCCGCGGGGATCGACAGCTTTAAGATCGAGGGACGGATGAAAAATTCGCTTTATGTGGCCGCGGTTGCCAGAACCTACCGACGCGCCATCGACGATTTTCTGGAGAGTGAGGAAACATACAGGAAAAACCTTAACTGGTATCTGGATGAGATCGGCAAATGTACCCGCAGGGAATTTTCGACGGGCTTTTATTTCGGAAAGCCGGGGGCGGAGTCCCAGATCTACGGGGAGAGCACCTATATAAAGGAATACGTTTATCTGGGAATGGCAGAGGGCGTGGATGCGCGCGGCCTGTGCCGCCTGGAGCAGAAGAATAAATTCTCCGTGGGCGAGACGGTTGAGATCATGAAGCCGGACGGAAGGAACCTGGAGACGGTCGTCGGCGGGATATTCGACGAGGCGGGCTGTCCGCAGCAGAGCGCTCCTCACGCAAGACAGATCCTTTATGCGGATCTGGGCAGGGAAGTGGAAGAAGGAGACATTCTGCGCAGACGCGGCGCGTAGACGGTGAAGCTAGGAGACGGCCGCGTGCGGCGGATGAGCCTCGGCTTACGCGGAAGTGGGCTGTGAGCGCGGCGGACGAGCCGCGGCTTACGTGTGCACGGACGCGAGCAGCAGACAGACCGCGCATTTTACCGGCGCAGATAAAACGCCGCAGGGCGGCAGTGCAGATGGAACGCCGCAGGGCGGCAGTGCAGATGAAACGCCGCAGGGCGGCAGCACAGATAAAACGCCGCAGGGCGGCAGCGAAAGAGGTGACAGCATGCTTACATGGATCGCAGGAACAGGAGCGGCGCTTTGCCTGGCATACTATGTCGTTATCGTTGTGTATGCCGGCTTTTCCGTGTCCTTTTCGTGGTTCTGGCTGGCGGCGGCGGGATTTTTCTCATTCCTGGCCTGGGGGAGCCGCTACTGCAGTCTGCATCCGAGAAGGGTGCCTCTCTGGATAACGGTGCCGGTTGCGACGTTTCTGGCGGCGGCCTTTGTTATTTTCTGTGTGGTGGAGACCTGCGTGTTTGCCGGAGCGGTATCCTCCGAGAAGCCGGGGCTGGATTATGTGATCGTCCTGGGCGCGAAGGTCCGTGAACAGGGAATCAGCAATTCCCTGCGCAAGCGGCTCGACAAAGCGGTCGAGTACAGCCGCCAGAGCCCGGGCACGGTGCTGATCCTTTCGGGGGGCCAGGGACCGGACGAGCCGGTGCCGGAGGCGCAGGCCATGTACGAGTACCTTCTTGAACAGGGAATTTCTCCGACCCGGCTGATCATGGAACCGGTGTCCGCCAGCACGGTGGAAAATATCGCCTACAGCCAGATGATCATTCGGCAGACGGAGCAGAGTAAGCGCGACGCCGCCGTAAGAGGAGACGGAAGGGTCGCGCCGGGACCTTACCTGCAGGTGGAGGATAAGCCGGTGCAGATCGGGGTCCTGACCAGCAATTATCATGTGTTTCGGGCGGGGATGATCGCGAAAAAGCGCGGTATGAAGGATATCCGCAAGATTGCGGCGGGGTCGGATCCGGTGCTGTTTCTGCATCTGTGCGTGCGGGAGTGCGCGGCGATCTTAAAGGACCGTCTGATGGGAAATATGTGAGCGCGCCGGGCTAAACGGTGCGGCTCGTTAAACGGCGCCGGATCAAGCGGTGCAAATCGTTAAACAGAACGTCGGACCAAGCGGCGCGAACAAAGAAAATATTATAGAAAGAGAGGAAATGAACATGAACAATCTGAAGAATCTGGAGGCTTATAAGCTGCTTGCGCAGGACCATATAAAGGAGCTTGATTCCGAAAGCTTCCTTCTGGAACATAAAAAGAGCGGCGCGAAGCTGTTCCTTCTGTCCAACAGCGACAATAACAAGGTTTTCTCCATCGGCTTTCGGACGCCGCCTTCCGACAGCACCGGCGTGCCCCATATCATGGAGCACAGCGTTCTGTGCGGCTCGGAGAAGTTCCCGGTAAAGGATCCGTTCGTGGAGCTGGTAAAGGGCTCCCTGAATACATTTTTAAACGCGATCACCTATCCGGACAAGACCGTTTATCCGGTGGCCAGCACCAACGACAAGGACTTCCAGAACCTGATGGACGTCTATATGGACGCGGTGCTGCATCCGAATATCTACCGGGAGGAGAAGATCTTCAAGCAGGAGGGCTGGCATTACGAGCTGGAAAATAAGGACGCGCCGCTGCGCTATAACGGCGTCGTCTATAACGAGATGAAGGGCGCGTTCTCCTCGCCGGAGAGCGTGCTGGACCGCTGGACCCAGAACGCCCTGTTCCCGGACAGCTGCTACGGCTTTGAGTCCGGGGGCGACCCGGCCTGCATTCCGAGCCTGACCTACGAGCAGTTCCTTCATTTCCACGAGACCTATTACCATCCGGCTAACAGCTATATCTACCTGTACGGCGATATGGATATGGAGGAGCGGCTGAACTGGCTGGACGAGGCATATTTAAGCAAATACGACCGCAATGACCCGAAGGCAAAGGTGGATTCGCAGATCCGCAGGCAGAAGCCGTTTAGCGAGCCGAAGCAGGCGGAGATCACATATCCGATTACGGAGGACGAATCGGAGGAGAACGCCGCCTATCTTTCCGTCAGCACGGTGGCAGGCGACCGGCTGGATCCGGTGCTTTTCATGGCGTTTGAGATCCTGGAATACGCCCTGATCGACGCTCCCGGCGCGGCGCTCAAGCAGGCGCTTTTAGACGCGGGAATCGGCGGGGATATCCTGGGCGGTTTTGCCGACGGCATCCTGCAGCCCTATTTCACCGTGACCGCCAAGGGCGCGGACGCGGAGCAGAAGGGGGAATTTCTGGCGGTAGTGAAGGGAACCCTTAGGAAGCTTGCCGACGAGGGACTGAATAAGAAATGCCTGCTGGCGGGCATCAATTACTATGAATTCCACAACCGGGAGGCGGATTACGGATGGGCGCCGAAGGGTCTCATGTACGGCCTGCACGCGATGGAGAGCTGGCTGTACGGCGAGGATCCGTTAATGTTTCTGCGGTATGAGGACACCTTTGAATTCCTGAAAAAGGCGGCGGACGAGGGATATTTCGAGCAGCTGATCCGCGACTGGCTCCTGGACAATCCGTTCGAGGTCACGGTCGTGGTGAAGCCGGAGAAGAATAAGACGGCCAGAGAGGATGCAAAGCTGGCCAAGAAGCTGGCTGATTACAAGGCGACCCTGTCCGAAGCGGAGATCGAAGCCCTGGTGGAGCAGACGAAGGAGCTGAAGGCGTATCAGGACGCGCCGTCGCCGAAGGAGGATCTGGAGAAGATCCCGATGCTCCGCCGGGAGGACATAGATCCCAAAGCGGAGGAGAACCACTGGAAGGAGTCGGTACTTTGCGGCGTTACGACGGTGTACCATGAGCATTTTACCTCCGGTATCTGCTATGTGAAGGCGCTGTTCAATACGGACCGCGTTCCGATGGAGGAGCTGCCCTATGTGGGCCTTCTGAAGTTTCTGATGGGCTATGTGGATACGGAGCATTACAGCTACGCGGATTTAAGCAGCGAGATCTATCTGCAGACCGGCGGGATTGGTTTCAGCACGCATACCTATGCGGATTTCAATCAGCCGGGCAGCTTTACCGGCGTCTTTACGGCCGATATGAAATCGCTTTATGAGAAGCTTCCGGAAGGCTTCGGCCTTCTGGCGGAAATTTTGTCCGCGTCGAAGCTTACGGATGAGAAGCGGCTCGGCGAGGTGCTTAAGGAGGTGCGCTCCCGTTCGAGGATGAAGCTGGAAGGCTCCAGCCACCAGGCGGCGATCTCCAGGGCTATGTCCTATTTCTCCGCCGCCTCCAGATACAACGACATGACCGGCGGAATCGGCTTCTACCGGTTCCTGGAGGATACGGTGAAGGCGTTCGAGAAGGATCCGAAGGCGCTGATCGAAAAGCTTAAAACAGTAGCGGCCCGGCTGTTTACCACAGACAATATGCTGATCAGCGTTACCGCGGACGAGGAGGGCTTTCAGCTTTTGCCGGACGCGCTTAAGACGCTTACGGACGCGCTTCCCGCGGGCAGCGGCCGCACGTATCCGTTCACATTTGAGCGGAAGAACTTAAACGAAGGCTTCAAGACGTCCTCGCAGGTCAATTATGTGGCCCGCTGCGGGAATTTCCGGACGAAGGGCTATGATTATACCGGCGCTCTGCAGATTCTGAAGCCGATATTAAATTATGATTATCTGTGGATCAATCTGCGCGTCAAGGGCGGCGCCTACGGCTGCATGAGCGGCTTCGGCCGGTCCGGCGACGGATATTTCGCGTCCTACCGGGATCCGAATTTAAAGGAAACCAACGAGGTCTATGAAAATGTGGTCGGATATCTGGAGAATTTCGACGCGGATGAAAGAGACATGACAAAATATGTGATCGGCACCATCAGCGAGCTGGATACGCCGCTGACGCCGTCCGCCAAAGGCGAGAAGGGGCTGTCCGCTTACCTGTCCCATGTGACGAACGAGATGCTGGCAAAGGAGCGGACCGAGATCCTTGCCGCCCGTCCGGAAGACATCCGCGCTCTGGCGCCGGTTCTTAAGGCGGTGCTGGATACGGGAAGCCTGTGCGTCGTCGGGGGCGATGAGAAGGTGGAAGCGAATAAGGAAATGTTCGGCGAGGTGAAGGCGCTGTTCCGCGCCTGAGGCGGCGCAGTGTGGCAGCTTTGACGTGTGGCGATGGGCCGCTTTGGAAATGTCCGGCGCGGCGCGGGAAACCTTGGCAGGCGGCAATGATACCGCTTCGGAAATGTCCGGCGCGGCGCGGGGGAACCACCGGTACGACAGAATAAGGAGAGTAGCGAACGTATATGAGTGATAATTTCAGATCCGGCTTCGTGGCCCTGATCGGCCGTCCCAACGTGGGCAAGTCCACGCTGATGAATCACCTGATCGGTCAGAAGATCGCGATCACGTCGGAGAAGCCCCAGACCACCCGCAACCGCATCCAGACCGTCTATAC
>CANPYE010000085.1 GCA_947588005.1 uncultured Lachnospiraceae bacterium
CCCTTTCCGTCCTTGACATACAAGTCAAGCCTGACGCTCTTGGCGTCAATGTCAACCTGAATCCCTTTCTGCATTTCAGGATACTCCACATGGTCGATCTCCAGATCCGGCAGTATCCTTTGAAGCAGTTCCCTGCACAGCTCCGGATCCTGCATATGAAACCACTCCCCCCCTTTTATAGAATACCATAAAATCAAGGCATCTACAAGTTAATTTCTTTATGTACCCGTGTCCGTCAGCTGCTTTGTGCCATCGTGGCACAAAGTTATATCATTTGGTCCCCGCCTTCCATTTTAAGTTTAGAAGAAACAAAATGCTAATACAAGTCCTGTATTTTAACTAATATTTTTATATAATTAAAGGTTATGCTCAAAATTTGTTCTATTCCTTTCCGCATACAAAAAATCACCTTCCCTCTCTGTAAGCAGCAGCCGGACGCCTCTGTTACAGCGGAAAGGTGATTTTTCACAGATCAGTTCACGATATACAATTTTTCTACAAAATCCCCCCGCACACGACCTTAAACACCAGCGCGCAGCACCACGCCACCACGCACTGCCACACGACCACGCCGAAAGCCCATTTGCCGCCCAGTTCCCGCCTGATGGACGCGACGGCGGCCACGCAGGGCGTGTAGAGAAGGCTGAAGATCAAAAGCGCGCCGGCCTCCGCCGTTCCAAGGACAGCCGTGATGCCGCCCTGGGCGCCGAAAAGCACTTCGAGCACGGAGACCACGCTCTCCTTCGCCATGAAGCCGCTGATCAGAGACGTGCAGATCCGCCAGTCGCCCAGGCCCAAAGGCTTAAAGAGCGGAGCCAGGACGCCGGCCAGCATCGCCATGATGCTGTCTGCCGAGTCCTCCACCAGATTGAACCGCAGATTGAAGCTCTGCAGGAACCAGACGACCACCGTCGCTACCAGAATCACGGAAAATGCCTTCTCAAGGAAATCCTTCGCCTTCTCCCACATCAGCTGCATCGTGCTTCTGGCGCTTGGCAGGCGGTAGTTGGGCAGCTCCATCACAAAGGGAACCGCCTCGCCCTTAAAGAGCACCTTCTTATAGAGGAACGCGTCCAGGATTCCCACGACGATTCCGAACAGATACAGCCCGGTCATGATGAATCCGCCCTTCCCCGGAAAGAACGCGTTGACAAAGAACGCGTAGATCGGCAGTTTGGCGGTGCAGCTCATAAATGGCGTCAGCAGGATCGTCATGCGGCGGTCCCGCTCGCTGGGAAGCGTACGGGTCGCCATGACCGCCGGCACCGTACAGCCAAAGCCGATCAGCATCGGCACGATGCTGCGGCCGGAAAGGCCGATCCTGCGCAGAAGCTTATCCATAAAGAACGCGACTCTGGCAATGTATCCGCTGTCCTCCAGAAGCGACAGGAAGAAGAACATGGTGACCACGATGGGCAGGAAGCTTAAGACGCTGCCAACGCCCTCAAAGATGCCGGAAAGCACCAGATCCTGCAGCACCTCGTTGACTCCGGCCGCCGCCATGGCCTCTGCCGTGATGTCCGTAAGCGCGGCGATGGCGATTTCCAGAAGCCCCTGGAGCCATGCGCCGATCACATTGAAGGTCAGATAAAAGACCGCGGCCATGATGCAGACAAATACGGGGATCGCCGTGTACCGTCCCGTCAGGATCCGGTCCAGTCTCTCGCTGCGCACATGCTCCTTGCTCTCGTGCGGCTTATTGACGCATTCCTCGCAGACCTTCTCAATAAACCGGAAACGCATGTCCGCGATAGCGGCGCTGCGGTCCAGGCCGCGCTCCGCCTCCATCTGGAGCGTGATATGCTCCAGAAGCTCTTTCTCATTCTGGTCAAGCGCCAGCTGGTCGATGATCAGCTGATCGCCTTCGATCGCCTTGCTGGCGGCAAACCGCACCGGGATCCCGGCATTCTCCGCGTGGTCCTCGATCAGATGGACCACCGCGTGAAGACAGCGGTGCACCGCTCCGCCGAAATCGTCCTTGGAGCAGAAATCATACCGCTGCGGTTTCTCCTGGTATTTGGCGATATGCAGGGCGTGGGTCACAAGCTCCTCGATCCCTTTATTCTTGGCCGCGGAAATCGGCACCACCGGGACGCCCAACTGCGCCTCCATGGCGTTGACATCGATGGAGCCGCCATTGCCGGTCAGCTCGTCCATCATGTTCAGCGCCACTACCATGGGCCGGTTCATTTCCAGAAGCTGCATGGTCAGATACAGGTTCCGCTCGATGTTGGTGGCGTCCACGATATTGATGATCGCGTCCGGCTCGTCCTTCAGCACAAAATTTCGGGACACCACTTCCTCGCTGGAGTACGGCGACATGGAGTAAATGCCCGGCAGGTCGGTGATCGACGTCTTCGGATGACCCAGGATCGCACCGTCCTTCCGGTCCACCGTAACGCCCGGGAAATTGCCCACATGCTGATTGGCGCCGGTCAGCCGGTTGAAAAGCGTCGTCTTACCGCAGTTCTGGTTGCCCACCAGGGCGAATGTCAGAATATGTCCGTCCGGCAGGGGATTTTCCGTCTGCTTCTCATGGTGGACGCCGGGCTCGCCGAAATACGGGTGGGCCACGGAACGCTTCTTCGGCTTCCGGGCCGCTTTTCCGGCCGTGTCCGACGCTTTTCCAGACGCATCCGCCGCTTCTTCCTTTTCTGCCTCCCGGACGCCGCTTACCGTGATCTGGGCCGCGTCGTCCAGACGCAGGGTCAGCTCATAGCCATGGAGCCGCAGCTCCACCGGATCGCCCATCGGCGCGAATTTCACCACCGTCACTTCCGCGCCGGGGATGACGCCCATATCCAGGAAATGCTGCCTGAGCGCGCCTTCGCCGCCTACCACGTCGATGACGGCGCTCTCCCCGATCTTCATATCTTTGATCGTCATTACTGTTCTGCCTCTTTTCTCTCGCTAATGCTGTATTCTGTTTTCGCCGCGATCCGCTACACCCGCAGCCACACGGTCATCTCGCCCTCTCCGCGGTTCGCCCACGCATAGTAGGGAATGAGCGTAAGGACTGCGTCCTCCTCCGCGGGCGGCGTGTAATCGCGATAGAGGGAGCCGGCCGCCGGGACCAGCTTCTTCGCCGGTACCTTCAAAACAGCCATCGGATGTCCCAGCTGATCCGTCATTTCGACGCGGATGCCGCTGCCGGATTCTGAAGCCGCACCGCTTCCGCACTCATTGGGCGTATTTTTCTCCTCCGCGGCATAGCCGCTTCCCGCTGGATCCACCCGGTACAGATGCAGGTTCTTTCCATTGTCCGCTTCCTCGGCACAGTACGTGACCGGACCGCGCACGAACGCCACGCGTCCCAGATCCTCGCGCACCCGCGGGTCGGCGGCCTTCATATGGACCTCCATCGGAAAATCCAAGGAAATGGTATCGCCTGCCTGCCACGAACCGGTCACATACAGGTATCCGTCCTCGACCCGCGTAATCTCCTGCTTCTCTCCGCCGCAGATGACGTCCGCATGCCAGCCGCCGCTCCAGCCGGGGATGCGCAGCGCCAGCGTACACGCGGCCGTTCGGCCCGACGTGCTGCCTGAATCCGCGCTGTCCGGCACTCTGCCGGATGCGGCTGTTTCGCCCGGCACACCGCATGAATCCGCGCCGCCCGGCACTCTGCCGGATGCGGCTGTTTCGCCCGGCACGCTGCCTGAATCCGCGCTGTCCGGCACTGCGCCGGATGCAGCGGGTTCGATTCCCGCCTCGCAGACTGTTATCTTCACATTTCCATTCCACGGCATCCCGGTCTCCACCTGAAGCGTGAGCCGGGCAGCGCGCGGCGTCCTGTCCGATGTTTCCGCGCACGCAGCCGTATTCTCCGAACCGGCAGAAAAAGCTTTCTCCGATTCGCCGCCGGCTTTCGGATCCTCTCCGATGCGAACCGTCTTCGTCACCCGGCCGCCCATATACAGATGGAACCAGAGCGTATCTTCATTTTCCGTGTAAGCATATGCGCCCACAGAACTTACGATCCGCGCCAGGTTCGGCGGACAGCAGGCGCAGCCGAACCATTTCTGGCGCACCGGCTTCACATGATCCAGACGGCTGTCTTTACGGCAGGCCTCCGGCTTCACCTCCAGCGGATTCACGTAGAAGAAGCTTTTGCCGTCCAGCGCCATGCCCGCAAGCACCGTATTGTAAAGCGCCTGCTCCATTACATCCGCGTACCGACTGTCCGGACGGATCTGCAGCATCCGCCGGGCGAAGAACGCCAGGGCAATGGCCGCGCAGGTCTCCGAATAGGCCGCGTCGTTGGGCAGATCGTACGGGTAGGAAAATGCCTCCCCATGGCTGGTGCCGCCCACGCCGCCGGTGATATAGAGCTTTTCCTTCATAATGCTGTTCCACAGGCGCTCACACGCCGCGTACAGGAGTTCATCCTCCGCAAGTCTCGCCACGTCGGCCATGCCGGAATACAGATATCCGGCCCGCACCGCATGGCCCACCGCTTCCGACTGCTCACGAACCGGCTGGTGGGCCTGATAGTAGGCGTAGTTGGCCGCAGTCAGCGCACGGATCCTGGCTGGGAATTCCCGGGCGGCTTTCCGGCTCGCCCTCTGTGCATTTGCCGCACACTCTGTTTCTGTATCCGTTTCGGAGACATCCGTTTCCACCGCATCACCTTCTGCCTGCGCCGCATTATCTTCCGCCTCCACGGCGTCCTCTCCGTCTGCGCCGCGCTTCTCCCCCTGCTCATAGAGCCACCGTTCTTTCTCCTCCTCGATGAAATAATGGGGCTCCGTCCCGCGCTGATCCAGGAAAAACTCCGCCAGCTGCAGGTATTTCTCACAACCTGTAACCTCATATAACCTCACAAGAGCCATCTCGGCAATCTCATGGCCGGGATATCCCCTGCGTTTGCCGTCCTCCGGCCCGAACACCGACGCCGCGTAGTCGGCAAAGCGGCATGCCGCCTTCAAAAGCTTATCCTTCCCGGTAGCCTGGTAGTAAGCCACGGCTCCCTCCGTCAGGTGTCCCAGACAATACAGCTCATGGTGATCCTTCAGATTCGTAAACGACCGATCCATACCGCTTAAGATATAGTAGGTATCCAGATAGCCGTTCTCCCACTGAGCCGCGCAGACCACATCGATGACCTCGTCGGCGATCCGCTCCAGCTCCGGATCCGGGTGCCAGGTCAGCGTATAGGCCACAGCCTCGATCCATTTGCTGAAATCCGTATCCTGAAAGACGAATCCGTAGAACTTGTCCGGGTCCGGCTTCGCCGGATCCTCCGGAAGCACGTTGAAGCCCCGATAGGTATAGGCCGGAGCCGCAAAGGACGCGCCTGCCGTTTTCTTCTCGCGCATCAGACGTCCCGCTGCCCGGAAATTATGCATGCAGTAGCTGGGGGCTGCTCCCTCTACACGGTCATTTAACGCCTCCCACTGATAGGGGATCACTTCCGTGCGAACCAGCTCCTGCTCCCGCTGCCAGAAGGCGTCGGTGATCTGTATCTGCTTTAAGTCCACCGGCCTGCTGAATCTCTTTTTGTCCATATCCGTTCCTTTCTCCGGCTGGGCGACTGTTTTCCGTTTCCGCCTGTACCTGTGACGGTTAGCGATTACGTCAGTCAGCCCACTCTGCTTTCAAATCCTTTCCACACCTGCCCCCGGCTCTTACCGAACACAGATTCAGTCCATACGCCTGCGTCGCCGGGCGCCATAATTTCCTTTACGCTTCCAGCGCCTGCGCAAGATCGGCAATGATGTCCTCCACGCCCTCGATACCCACGCTCAGCCGGATCATCGCCGGATCCACGCCGGCTTCCACCAGCTGCTCGTCGCTTAGCTGCCTGTGGGTATGGCTGGCCGGATGCAGCACCGACGTCCTGGCGTCCGCTACATGGGTCACGATGGCCGCCAGCTTCAGCTTATCCATAAACTCCGCCGCCGCTTTCCTGCCGCCCTTAAGCCCAAAGGAAATGACGCCGCAGGTGCCGTTCGGCATATATTTCTGCGCCAGCTCATAGTATTTATCACCTTCAAGTCCCGGATAGTTCACCCAGGCCACGTCGCCGCGGCTCTTTAAGTACTGCGCGACCTTTAAGGCGTTCTCGCAGTGCCTGGGCATCCGCAGATGCAGGGTCTCCAGACCCACGTTCAGCAGGAACGCGTTCTGAGGCGCCTGGATCGGCCCCATGTCCCGCATCAGCTGGGCCGTCGCCTTGGTGATATATCCGGCCTTGCCGAATTTCTTCGTGTAGATCACGCCGTGGTAGGATTCATCCGGCGTAGTCAGACCCGGGAACTTGTCCGCGTGGGCGTCCCAGTCGAAATTGCCGCTGTCCACGATGCAGCCGCCCACGGTCATCGCGTGGCCGTCCATATACTTCGTCGTGGAATGGGTCACGATATCCGCGCCCCACTCAAAGGGCCGGCAGTTGATCGGCGTAGCGAACGTATTGTCCACGATCAGCGGCACGCCGTGCTTATGGGCCAGGCGGGCAAATTTCTCAATGTCCAGCACCACCAGGGCCGGATTGGCGATCGTCTCGCCGAAGACCGCCTTCGTGTTGGGCTGAAACGCCTTCTCAAGCTCCTCCTCCGGCGCGTCCGGGTCAACCAGCGTACACTCGATGCCGAAGCGCTTAAGCGTCACCGTCAGCAGGTTCGAGGTGCCGCCGTAGATCGTGGCGGCGCTGACCACATGGTCTCCCTTGGAGCAGATATTGATGATGGCAAACAGATTGGCCGCCTGTCCGGACGAAGTGAGCATGGCCGCCGCGCCGCCCTCCAGCTTGCAGATCTTGTCGGCCACGATGTCGTTGGTCGGATTGGCCAGCCTGGTATAGAAATAGCCGTTCTCCTCCAGATCAAACAGACGTCCCATCTGCTCGCTGGTCTCATATTTGAATGTGGTGCTCTGGTAAATCGGCAGAATGCGCGGCTCGCCGTTCTTCGGCTGCCAGCCGCCCTGAATACAGATCGTATCCAATGATTGTTTCCGGCTCATACTTTAAGATCCTCCTGTTCTGTTTTACTTCTCACAGTCTATCACAGGCAGGGTACAGAATCAATAAGTATGTGAAGATTTTGAATCGTGTACAGGGAAAGAGACCTGCACGCGCAGGTCCCTTTCTATTGAAGAACATCAGTCAGTTATTCATGACAAAAAGGAGAAACGCTTCATGGCACCACCTCTTTTCATATAATGTGTGTTCCTCCGGAGAGCACTATCTATAAAACGCAAAATCCGACAAAATATAACACAAAAAATAAAGACCGGATTCGGTCATTGTCCCGTGCGTCCCGCCTGCGCTGCTCGCATCCCTGGCCGATACGCTGCTCACACCCACGGCAAAGACATCCTGCCCATTCCCCCGGCAAGGGCGTCCTGTCCATTCCCCCGGCAAGGGCGTCCTGTCCATTCCCTCGGCAAGGGCGTCCTGCCCATGCCGCCGGCATCCTCTCACACACGCCGGCACACATCCTCTCACACACACCGGCAAAGGCGGTTGACATATCCGGCGCGGCAAATTATAATCATCTGGTAAAGAAAAGCTCTGCCCCTGTCCGGAAAGGAATGTGAAAGAGACAGGCCGGCAGAAAGAAAGAGGATTCAGATATGAAAGCAGTCATAGACATTATAAAAGGAATTTTCATCGGGATCGCCAACATCATCCCCGGCGTCAGCGGCGGCACCATGGCCGTGTCCCTGGGCATCTACGACAAGATCATTTCGGCGGTCTCCCATCTCTTAACGGACTTAAAGAACAGTGTAAAGACCCTGCTTCCCCTGTTTATAGGCTGCGCGCTGGGCATCGTGGGCTTTACCTACGCCATCGAATTTCTGCTGAGCGAACACACCTTTATCACCTGCATGGCCTTCATCGGCCTGATCCTTGGCGGCCTGCCCACCCTTTTCATATCCCTGAAAAGGGAAATGAAGCGTTCCGCCTCATCGGTCGGCGTTTCCGGCGTTTTGGCCTTCGTCGTTCTTTTCTGCGTGGCGGTCTTTCTGCCCATGCTGAACACGGACGGCGAAGTCCTGCAGACATTTACGGCGTCGCCCGGAACGCTCATCGCGCTGTTCTTCGTCGGCGTCATCGCGTCTGCCACCATGGTGATTCCCGGCGTCAGCGGCTCTCTGGTCATGATGATCCTCGGCTACTATTACGGCATTATCAACACGATCAAGTCGTTTCTGGAAGCGCTGCGCCATTTTGACATCAGCGGAATGTTTTCCGCCGGGATCCTTTTATTTCCCTTCGGCATCGGCGTGCTCCTCGGGATCTTTCTGATCGCCAGGCTGATCACCTTCCTGTTTGAGAAATACGGCGTCCCCACCTACTGCGCGATCCTGGGCCTGATCATCGCCTCTCCCTTCGCTATTTTCTACAATACGGGACTGTTCGGCCAGCTGGGCAGTCTGAGTGCCGGGCAGATTCTTCTGGGACTTATACTTGCCGCCGGCTGCGGCGTATTCACCTACATTCTCGGGAAAGAAGACGAGACGGGCAAATAAATTACAGGCAGCGCCTCACCGGCCCGTAATACAAGCAAGGCGTCACTGGCGCCTTGCTTGCATGGAAAGAGAAAAAAACAACCCTGACAGGCGCAGTTCCCGCCTCTCAGGGTTGATTTTTGCAGACTTATTCGCCGCAGACCTCGCTCTTTCCTTCATCGACGGCTTCCTCAGCCACCTCAGCGGCCTCGGCGACGGCTTCTTCCACGGCCGTCTCCATCTCATCCTCTGCGGTCTCGGTCTCGTCGGCGGTCTCCGCCTCCTCCGTCTCCTCGAAGCTGTCTTCTTCCACAACCGGCTCCGGAGCCGCGGCTCCGCACTTGCCGCAGAAAGCGTTGCCCTTCTTGATCACCGCGCCGCAGGATGGGCAGACCATACTGCCGTCCAGCTTGCGGACCTTCGCCTGAAGCTCGGCGACAGCCGACAGGCTTTTCGTGATCTCGTCCACGATAGACTGGTACTCGCCGTCCGTATCGTCCTTGTGATTCTTGTAATAAAGCTGTCCGATGGCCGCATAGAGCGATTTCACCTTGTTCTTCTCGGATGTGGCCTGCGCTTTCAGCTGTACGATCTCCGCCACGTCCTTGGCTTTCTGGGCGGCTTCCTTGCCCTTTCCCGCCAGAGTTCTGCTGATATCGTCAAAGTCAATAAACGCCATAATGGATGTACCCCCTTGTCTTTTTCTATAATATTACCTTTTTTACGGGGAAATGTCAATGCATCTGGTTCCACAAACCATACTTCTGCTTTGTTTCCTCCGAAAGCTTTGTCAGATCGATCTCGCAGTCCAGTTCTTCCGTCCACTGGCCTTTGTACTCGCCGGCCGCCGTTTTCCGCGTCCCATTCCGGCGGATCCGTACGGTCACGTTCACGCCGTCGGCCAGATTATCGTCGTTGAAATGATCCGAGTTCATCCAGACGTATTCCGAACAGACGAGCCCCGGCGCCAGCGCCTGGATATCCTCCGGATCCTCATATTTGACCTCGCCGTCATACTCCACAAGGATTTCCGCAGCTGCCGGCATCTTCTGACCCGTCAGCGATTCCGCAGTCTCCTCATACGCTGCTTCCTCGCTCTCCGCATCCGCAATCTCCGCATACGCTGCTTCCGTATACACCGGCTCCGCCGCCTGGCGGTATTTCTCCCCGTAATAATAGATGTCGATGCCAACGATATCTTCATCCGCCAGCGACCGGATCTCCACCCCTGCTTCCTCAAGAAGCGTAATGGTCCGCGTAAAGGACGGATACACCGGATAGACGCATTTCCCGACCAGACTGCCGATATCCAGGCCGATATCAGGAACTGCTTCCTGAAGCGCGCTATTGTACCGGACGGCTTCCTCATGATCCCGGGTTCGGAACTGGATCGTGCCGATCGGAAGCTCATGCTCCATGGCGTCGGTCGTCTGATCCAGCATATCCTGCTTAAACGCCGCAAGCAGCGCTTCCCGTCCCGACGCGTCAAGCCTTACGGCAGTGCCGGAACCGGAACCATCCTGCATGGAGCCGCCAGCCGCGGCAGATTCCGCGGCGGCACCGGAACCGGGATCGGCACCGTTCTGCATAAAGCCGCTCTCCCCGTCAAATTCCGCGGCGGCGTCAGGTTCGGCACCGTTCTGCATAAAATAGACCGCAGCCGTCTCCTCCGCCGTCTGATCCATGATCGGATAGACCGCCTGCTTATACTCCGGACTCTCCACGATGGAATTATACAGTTTCTCACTCTCGCCGGTCCTCTCTGCGCAATTATATCTGCGGTAGACCTGCCTGCCGTTCTTCAGCTTCACGCGCAGGTAGAGCGTCCGGTAATCCCGGTAGCGATCGCTTTGGCCATAGCGATTCAGCTTCTCCTGTTCGGCCGCGCGCCTTGTCAGCTCCGACACCGCATAGGCGTCCGCCAGTTTCATATGCGTCATCCGGTAATCGTCGTCGTTGCCATAGTTCCAGACATAATGTCCTTCATACTCCCGTCCGGCGTCCCGAATAAGCGATTCCACGTAGTCGGAATAGGTTCCCGCTTCCTTGAATTCCACGTTCCCGTAAGAAACCCAGTTCGCGGCATTCGGCTCATATACCGATGCGTCCACGATCTCATCCGCCTTCGGATACCAGCTGTCATAGCCGAACAGATCGTAATAGCCCCCTATGTTGACCGCGATCGCGATTACAGTGCAGAGTACCAGCTGGTATCGATTGGCGAAAAGCTTCCGGAAATCAAAATGATAAATGATTTCCATCAGGCAGTGGGTCAGCAGCACGCCACAGACCGTTCCAAACACCAGCCAGCCGACGCCCGCGGCAAAGGATCCGAAGAACATTCCGCCGGCTATGCCAACCGGAACCGCGATCAGGATCCGGATCACCGGCTTCGTCTTATCGAAGGCCATGGCCCGCCCGGCCGCCTCTGAGGCTCTGAGCCGGTACAGGCTATAGGCAACCAGCGCAAGCGCCGCGGTCACGAAGAGCACCGGCAGGGCCCGCCACAGGCTCCAGGCATTTTCCGTGAAAGCATTCAGAGCCAGAATATAATTGCTAAACGGCGACGTGTACCGCAAAAGCCGCATAAAAATCAAGCCCGCCGCATCCGTTATTCCCAATCCGTAAAACCAGGTACGGAAATTGGTCTCGCAGAACACTCCTCCCAGAACGACCACAGCCGGCCCGTAGCCGAAGAACACGCCCGCTCCCAGAAGCGCCACCACCACATGGCCGGTCATCATCATTGCGACAACCACGGTGGTATAGATCAGGCAGTAGTAGACCGAATTGATCAGCAGGCTCTGCCACGGCAGACTTCCGATCCGGTCAAATCCGATCCCTGCCGGCAGAAGGAAGCCGATGGCCGCCGCCTGTGCCAGTCCGTAGCAGACAAGCGGCACCAGGATCCCGTTCGCATACGCCGCCAGAAAAAGCTGGCAGCGCTTTACCGGGATGCTGTGGTAGAAATCCACCTTCTGCCGGTTATGCAGATACTGATATCCGCTGACCGCCCATAGAACCGCTGTGATCATCAGGATCGCGATCACGGGAATATTGAACCAAAGCGATTCCACAATACGCTTTGTCTGGGAAAGGCGCTGGGATATGGACATATCCGCCTGCTTCCTCGTGAAATTGCTGCAGTTCACAGCTACAGGAACGACCAGCGCAAACACCATGCTGACGATGCTCCAGGCGACCGTCCACAGCCTGCGCTTCAGATCTTCCCGCATCAGCTTAAAGCACAAGTTTCTTGATGTCATATCCTGCCACCTCCGTTTCACTGATAAATATTTCCTCCAGGGAGAGCGGTATGATTTCCGCGAAGACAGGCTCGCAGCTGTGTATGGCCGCCTCCACCTGATCGCGGCTGCCGCGGACGGTCAGCGTCAGAAGGCTGCCCCTCTCCTCGGTGCGAATGATTTCAAGCCCCTGAATATCCTCCGCCTTCTTTCCGGGCTGCAGCACGCACTGGAGCTTGTGGAGATTCAGCTTCATATCATCCAAATCCTTCGACAGCAATATGCCGCCCTTGTGAAGCAGACCCACATGGTCGCAGATGTCCTCCAGCTCCCGCAGGTTATGGGACGCAATGATCGGCGTCATGTTCCGCTCCTGCATGTCCCCCATGAAAATGCTTTTCACAGTCTGGCGCATCACCGGATCCAGTCCGTCGAAGGTCTCGTCGCAGAACAGATAATCCGTCCCGGCGCAGACCCCGCAGATCACCGCCGCCTGCTTCTTCATTCCCTTGGAAAAGGTATTGATCTTCCGCCGCCGGTCCAGTCCGAAGCTTTCCATCAGATGAATAAACCGTTCTTTATTAAACTTCGGATACACGGCCCGGTAGAAGCTCATCATCTCCTCCGGCGTCGAATTGCTGAAGAAATACTGGTCGTCGGAAATGTAGAAGAACCGGCTTTTAACCTGTATATCCTCGTAAACCTCTTTTCCATCTATAGTTACACTGCCTTCGTCCGGCCGAAGCACCCCGCTCAGCATGCGTAAGAATGTACTCTTGCCCGCGCCATTGGTGCCGATCAGGCCAAAGACGCTTCCGTCTTTGATCGTGGCGTCAATGTGATCCACCGCCACGATGTCGCCGAACCGCTTCGTCAGGTTCCTGGCCTCTATCATGATGTCTCTCCCTCCTCTCGTAATGCCTTCCCGTAACCATCGAACTGCGCTGCATCCGTTGCTCCCGGCACCGGCTGTCCCGATTCCGGCTGTTTCCCGGCGGGCAGCTCTGCCGCCTCCGCTTTCGGGCGCCTCTGCAGCTCTGCCGCTTCATCCGCTTTCTCCTGCCCCGGCTGCGCCTGTGTTCCGCCGGTCCCCGGCTGATGACCGGCGGGCAGTTCCTTATATGCCTCGCTGATGACCGCAAACAGCCTCTCCTTCTTAAGTCCCAGGCTTCTCGCCTGTTCCGTCAGCTTCTTAAATTCGTCAAGCAGTTCTTCCCCGCGCTTCTCCATGATATGCCGGTTTTCCGCGACAAAGCTGCCCTTGCCTTTGACCGAATAGATATATCCCTGCCGCTCCAGCTCCGCGTAGGCCCGCTGGATCGTATTCGGATTGATCGACAGCTCCATCGCCATGGAACGCACCGACGGCATCTGGCTGTCCTGCGGCATCACGCCCGTCACCATCAGCTCCACAAACCGCTCCACGATCTGTTCGTAGATCGGTCTTCGGTCCCGATAGTCCAATAAGATCATATTCCGCTCTCTCCTTTCCCCGCCTGGCAGCGGCGGTCTTCGTATTTCCATGCGAGGAGAGCGCCAGTGACGCTCTCCTCGTATTTCCATGCAGGCAGAACGTCGGTGACGTCCCTCCTGTATTTCTATGCAGGCAAGGCGCCAGTGACGCCTTGCTTGCATTTAACTGTACTAATACGATTAATACAATTATACCACACTGTCTTCCAGAAATCAATTACATAATTCTTACGTATTTATGTTATTGAACCACAATAACTACAAATAAATCGTAGATTTTGTAAATGAGAATATAAAAATAAGACCAGCC
>CANPYE010000086.1 GCA_947588005.1 uncultured Lachnospiraceae bacterium
CCAGGCCCATATCTTCCTTCTTATGCATGATCGTGGCCGCTTCGCCGGGCAGATCCACGCCGGTCTTTCCCAGAAGCCCGAACTGGGCAAAATAGTGGTAATACCGCTCCACCCCCAGCCGCTGGCCCACGTCGATGAAAACCGGATTGCAGGAATTCATCGTCGCCTGCAGAAAGGTTTCCCCACCATGACCGCCGACTTTATGGCATCGGATCTTCCGATCCTCCACTATGCGGTATCCCGGGCAGGAAAAATGGTCGTTGATTCCCACCACGCCCGCTTCCAGTCCCGCCGAAGCGGTGATGATCTTGAAGGTGGATCCCGGCTCATAGGTATCGTTGATCGCCGGGTTGCGCCACATTTGATTCAGAAGATCCTGTTTCGAAGCGGTACTGCCTTCCTCCGGCTCTATATTCAGCGTGAACGGGTCGTTTAAGTTAAATTCCGGAACATTTACCATGGCAAGAATCTCGCCGTTTCGGGGATCCATGATGATTACGGATACCTTTTTGGCGTTTTTCTCCTCCATGACCTTAAGCGCCGCCTGCTGGGCGTAGGTCTGGATATTCACATCCAGGCTGACCGTCAGGTCCGCGCCTGCCGCCGGCTCGATCCGGTCCTCGAAAGCGTTCTCAAGCTCTGCGCCGGCGGCGTCCGCCATCGTAAGGATCAGCCCGTTCTGCCCCTTCAGGTACTCCTCGTAGCGGACCTCCAGGCCGATGATGCCCTGGTTGTCGCCCCCGGTGAAGCCCAGCACCTTCGACGCCAGGCTGTCGTACGGGTAGTATCGCTTATAGTCTTCATCCACCTTCACGCCGGCCAAGCGCAGACTGCGGATGCGGTCCCCCGTCTCTTTGTCAACATTCGTCTTAATGATCTCGCGGGCGCTGTATTTCTCCACCTTGCCGCGGATCTCCTCCGCGGACAGCCCCAGCTCCCGCGAAAGCGCCTGCGTCACCTGCTCCGGCTCCTCGATCTGATTGTGGATCACGGAAACGGTGCACACCGTCCGGTTATCGGCGATGACCGTTCCGTTACGGTCCAGAATCCTTCCTCTGGCTGCCTTGATCGTCCGCTCCCTCTGGTGCAGATCCTCGGCCATCTGTCCGTAATGATCCGCCCTGAAAAGCATCAGGTAGTTAAGCCGACCGGTCATGGTAAACATCAGAAGGCCGACCGCCAGGAATACGACAAGCGTTCTTGTTTTATATCTGCATAGAGTCCGGTTCATAGTCCCGCCGGGACATAAGGATTGCTATAATATATGAACCGGTCCACATTTTATGCCTGAATAATGCGGCGATCTACTCCTCCGTTCCGCCTGACGGCAGCATATCCGGCAGGTCCGACGGGAGCAGACTTCCGTCCTCTCCGTAATCCGGCGGGACATATTCCTCCGTTTCATAGGGGAACGGCGCGATCGCTCCGCCTGCCGTGCCTTCGCCTCCGGCGGAAGCGCCTTCTCCGGCCTGGCCTTCGCCTTCCTGGCCTTCCGGCTGCGTCTCGCCGCCCGCGCCTTCATTTCCGTCCGGAACCTGCGCTCCGGCGTCTCCCTCTCCTCCTGGCGTTCCTTCCGCGCCGGCCTGGCCTGCTTCTCCCGTTCCATCCGGATTCGGCACATATTCGCCGGACGGGCGGATCGGCGTTACCACCTGCACGTCGCCGGTGGGGAACACATTCAGATAAGGAAGAATATCGCTCATTACCTGGGAAAATACATTGCTTGCAAACGTACTGTGGGCCTGGTCTTCCACATGCGGCTCGTCGATGACCACATAGACCAGAACCTTCGGATCATCCGTCGGCGCGATGCCGCAGAAGGAAACCACATAATCTTTATGGTTGCGCCCTACCTTCTCCGCCGTACCGGTCTTGCCGCCGATCGCGTAGCCTTCCACCTTCGCGGCCGATCCAGTACCCTTTTCAACCGTCATCAAAAGGGCGTTCCGCAGAAAACGGCTCGTAGAATCCGATACGGTCTCCCGCACCAGCACGCCGTCGTTCTTCTTCACGACAGAACCGTTCTCATTGATGATCTGCTTCACTACATGTGGCTCATAATAGTAGCCGCCGTTGATGCAGGACGCGAAGGCCGCCGCCATCTGCACCATCGTGCAGTTATAGTTCTGGCCGAAGGCGTTGGTCGCCAGCGCCGAGGGCTCCGTCGTCTCCAGCCGGTAGACCAGAGAAGAAGCGGACGCCTCGCCCGGCAGATCGATGCCGGTCCGGGAGCCAAGATTGAACATGGCCTGGTACTTGTAGAAGTTCTCCTTGCCGGTCAGCGCCGCGATCTGCATCATGGCGTCGTTGCAGGACTGCATGATCGTTTCCGTCAGGCTCAGTTCGCCGTGGCCGCCCTTATTGTAGGCGGTACACTTGATTTTGAAAACACTGACCTGCTGATAGCCGTCGCAGTAGAAATAATTATTGGTATTGACCGCGTTCTCCTCCAGAGCTGCGGCTACGGTCAGAATCTTGGAAGGGGATCCCGGTTCATAGGTGTCGCTGACGCAGAAATTGCGCCACATCTGACTCATCGCGTCCACCTTTTCCTCGTCGGTCATTTCCGCAAGCTGCTGCTCCGTGTAAAGGGAGCTCAGATCGCGCGGATTATTCAGATCATAATTCTTCTCGTCGGCCATGGCCAGGATCTCGCCGTTATTGGGATCCATGACAAGGATCCCGATGTGCTCGCTTCCGGTCTCCGCCTGCCACTGGGCGATGCGGTTCTCCACCATGGTCTGCACGTTCGCGTCGATGGTGGATACCACCTTGTAGCCGTTCTGGGCGGGCTTGATCACGATCTCCTTGTTGGATTCGTCGTTCAGATAACCGTATTCCCGGCCGTTGCTACCGGTGAGCATATCGTTATAATACTGCTCGATGCCGCCGCTGCCGGTCGTGCCGTCGCTGCTGGAAAAGCCGATCACATTGCAGGCCAGGCTGTTGTACGGATAAAGCCTCTTATATTCTTCCTCAAACCAGACCCCGTAGACGCGTGCCTTGCTTTTCGCTTCGGCGTTGGCCGTATTGATCTCGTCCGCCAGCTTCTCAAATTCTTCCTTTTTATCATAGGAAATGCGGCGTTCATAGCGGATGTAGGGCGAAGTCTTCTGATTCTTAAGCGTCTCCATCAGTTCCGCCCTGTCGTAACCGAAACACTGGACCAGCGCGTCCACCGTCGCGTCCAGATAATTCGCCTCCGTCTTCTCATCATGGAAGATCTGGCTGGCGTCGATGATCACATTGTATACCTTCTCGCTGGTCGCCAGATAAGTCCCGTTGCGGTCCACGATATCTCCCCTCCGGTAGGGGATCGTGCGGCTGTCGAAGTTGGAGCGCTGGGTCAGGACCACCTTCGTATAGTCTTCATTGTTCGTATCGACGATATGATAAAGCACCCCGATAAGCGCAAGTAAAGCCAGCATGATCACGATGACCGTGACTGCCAGCTTTTCCTGCATATATCGTTTTAACATTTTCTTCTTCGGAGCCCGGCGCCTTGGCGTATCCTCCTTAGTATTGCGGGATGTCTTCATTTTGCCTCACGTACTCACTTTCTGTTTTGTTATACAGAAGCACCTGATCTCTGCCGGCGTAGACCATACCGAGCTCCTCGGTAGCCACGCGGTAGATATGGTCCAGATCAACACTCGTATTGATCCGGGTCTCCAAGGCATCATTCTCTCCCTTAAGAGTCTCCAGCTGCTGCTCCAGGGCTTTGATATTATCCACGCGGGCGCTCATCTGCGACTGGAGATGCAGATAGCTCACGCAGATAAATAATGTGACGCAGGAAGCGATGACCAGCATCATGAGATACGGCAGATCTAACTGCAGCGCTTTCTCCTGGTTTCTTCTGACCGTATAGTCAGCGCGCTGCCGGTTTCTGTGCTCCGGCTGCCGCTCCGGCCGTCTGACCGGCTCCTCCACAGGCGCCAGCTTCCTCACGGTATTGCCGTGAACGTACACCGCATTCCCTGACGGCCGTCTCGTATTCCTGCGTGCCGCTCTCGCCTGTGATGATCTCGTGGCTGCCATATCGGTCTCCTTTCCGCTTCGCTTACAGCGCTTCGAAGGTCCTCAGCTTCGCGCTTCTGCTCCGCCGGTTTGCTTCTATCTCCTCCGCCGCCGGTACGACCGGCCTGCGGGTAATGACTTTGCCTTTGCTCTTTCTTCCGCACATACACACCGGGAAATCCGGCGGGCATATACAGGGGTTTTCATTCTCCCGGAACCGGTTCTTCACGATCCGGTCCTCCAGCGAGTGAAATGTGATGACGGAAAGCCTTCCCTGCGGCTTAAGCCGTCCGATCATCGCGTCGATGGAACTGTCAAGCACCTCCAGCTCCCGGTTCACCTCGATCCGCAGAGCCTGAAAGGTTCTCCTGGCCGGATGGCCTCCCTCCGCCCGCATCTTCATCGGGATCGCTTCCTTAATGATCTCCGCAAGCTGTCCGGTGGTCTTAACCGGCGCTTCCCGGCGGCGCCTTACGATCTGCCTGGCGATCTGCCTGGCGAACTTTTCTTCGCCGTAATCCCGGATGATCCGGACAAGGTCTTCTTCGTCGTAGCGCTCCACCACATCGGCCGCCGTCAGTTCCTGCCTCCGGTCCATCCGCATATCGAGCGGCGCGTCCTCCCGGTAGGAGAAGCCCCTCTCGGCCGTATCGAACTGGAAGGAAGAAACCCCCAGATCCAGGTAGATCCCGTCGACCTTCCCGATCCCGAGTCCGTCAAGCACATCCTCCATCTGCTCGTAATTGCTCCGGACGATCGTGACCCGGTCCCGATACGGGGCCAGCCGCTCGGTCGCCGCCGCGACGGCGTCCTCATCCTGGTCGATCCCGACAAGCCTTCCCTCAGGCCCCAGCCTGCCGCACAACTCGTATGCGTGGCCGCCTCCGCCCAGCGTACCGTCGACATAGATTCCGTCGGCCTTCACCCGGAGGCTGTCGATCGTCTCATTCAGAAGGACCGGTCTGTGCTCAAATGTCATATACTGAACCCTTCCAGGCCCTCGGCGATATCTTCGATGTCATCGTAATTGTTCGCCTCGGTCCATCTGTCTCTGCTCCAGATCTCGACCCGGTTGCCGTTGCCTACCAGCACGGCGTCCTTCTCGATCTGGGCAAATGTCCGCAGGACCGCGGGAAGAAGGATCCGTCCCTGCTTGTCCACTTCGCAGGAAGTGGCCCCGGAGAGGAAGAAGCGGGTCAGCTGCCTGGTGTTGCGGTTATTCGTGGGGAGTTCCGCCAGTTTCTTCTCGAACTTGTCCCACTCGGAGCTTTCATAGGCGCAGAGACAGTGATCCAAGCCCTTCGTGACAATGAACTCATCGCCCAATATCTCGCGGAACTTGGATGGGACGATCACTCTGCCTTTTGCATCAACCGTATGGTTGTACTCACCGATGAATCCCATGCCTGTCTCCTAACCGATCCTTAAGCGGTATTGTTACCACTATCTCCCACAGTCTCCTACAATCAACCACTTTCTCCCACCTGGTACTAATTATTCTAGTACATGATTCAGAAAAACGCAAGGAATTTTTTAAAAAAAATCAAAAAAAATGAAGCAATTGCGTGGTTCTCCGCAATTGCCTCAAAATGTTGATTAAGCCTAAACTCCAGCCACAATATATTGTTCGATCAGTTCATCTAAACGTACACTGTCCTGGTAGATTTCTTCGTACCGTCGTTTCTCATCGATGCTTTGATTCAGTTTTTTCCGGGCTGATTCGATTCTCACGATCAGCTCATCCCTGGTAAGTTTCTCCATTCTCATCCTCCTTCTGCATGCCTTTTTTCCTGTTACCTACCACTAAACCCAAAACCGCGACAAGTACCAGTACCATGGATAATACCTGCGACACCGGGATGCCTGTCGCAAAGAATTTTAACTGGTCCGTCCGCAATCCTTCGATCCACGTCCTTCCCAGACCATAGCCCAACAGATAAATGCACAGCATCTGGCCGTCAAATTTCTTTCTTTTCCGGTACCAGAGCATAAACAGCAGAACTCCCAGATTCCATACGGATTCGTAGAGGAAGGTAGGATGAACCTGTATGTACTCAACGCCGCCCTCCACGATCAGATGGTCTAAAAGCTCCTGAGAGATCATACTCTCGTTGACCAGCGCCCGGCGGATCCGCATGGCGAGAAGGCTGTCCGTATAGCCGCCGAATGCCTCGCAGTTGAAGAAATTCCCCCACCTTCCGATGATCTGGCCCGTGATCAGGCCCAGGCAGGCCGTATCGGCCATGGAAAAGAAGGAGAGCTTCCTAGTCTTCACGAACCAGACAAGCGTCAATACTCCGCCGATGACGCCGCCGTAGATCGCCAGGCCGCCGGCGCGGATATTGAAGATCTGGATCAGATTATCTTTGTAATTGTCCCAGTCGAAGATCACGTAGTAGGCCCTCGCGCCGATGATGGCGAAAATGATCGCGTAGATCGCAAAATCCAGATAGACCTCCGGATCCTGCCCTCTCCGCTTCGCGTCGGACTGGGCGATCAGGATCCCAGCGATCATGCCGATGCCGATGATAATGCCGTAAAAGGCGATTCGGAAACCAAATACAGAGATGCTGTTTCTCAAATGTTCAATGGTGATTCCGAGATGCGTAAACTGAATGTCAGCAGGCGCAGTCATATAGGTATCTGCTCCCTTCTCAATGATTTTCTCCATTTTAACGCTAAATATCTAAAAAAGCAATCTTATTCGACCGACAGTTTGCGGCAGGCTTCGACAGGAGGGGGACCGGGGACCTCTGCGCTGGTTTTCGCGATTTAAAGGAAGCTTTTCTGAAGAAATAAGACTTTCTTTTCTTTCGGGGGTGTGCTATACTCCACGTAGATAACGAAAAGGTATAGAATAATCATTTTACAGAAAGAGGTTATTATATTATGAAGTTAGGAATCGTGGGTCTGCCGAACGTGGGCAAAAGCACTTTGTTTAATTCTCTGACGAAAGCGGGGGCGGAATCGGCCAATTATCCGTTCTGCACCATCGATCCCAATGTGGGCGTGGTGGCGGTTCCGGACGAGAGGCTGAAGCTGCTGGGCGATCTGTACCATTCTAAGAAGGTGACGCCGGCGGTTATTGAGTTTGTCGACATCGCAGGACTGGTGAAGGGCGCGTCGAAGGGGGAAGGACTGGGGAATCAGTTTCTCTCTCATATTCGCGAAGTGGATGCCATTGTACATGTGGTCCGGTGCTTTGAGGACAGCAATGTGATCCATGTGGACGGCAGCGTCGACCCCCTGCGGGACATTGAGACCATTGATCTGGAACTGATCTTTGCCGATCTGGAGGTTCTGGAGCGGCGGCTTTCCAAGACGGCCAAGAGCGCGTTTAACGACAAGTCGCTGGTGAAGGAAGTGGACCTTTTAAAGGCGCTGAAAGCGCATCTGGAAGATGGGAAGGCGGCGCGTACCTTCGTCTGCGACGACGAGGACCAGCTGGCGATCCTTGGAAGCCTTAACCTTCTTACTTATAAGCCGGTGATCTTCGCCGCCAATGTGGGGGAGGATGATCTGGCAGACGACGGCGCTTCCAATCCCCATGTACAGAAGGTTCGCGCGTTTGCGGCCGAGACCGGGTCCCAGGTGTTCGTGATCTGCGCCCAGATCGAGGAGGAGATCGCGGAGCTGGACGACGACGAGAAGACCATGTTCCTGGAAGATCTGGGGCTTAAGGAATCCGGACTAGAGAAGCTGATCGCCGCAAGCTATGATCTGCTGGGGCTTCTGAGCTTTTTGACCTCCGGCGAGGACGAGACCCGCGCCTGGACCATTAAGAAAGGGACGAAAGCTCCCCAGGCCGCCGGTAAGATCCACTCCGATTTCGAACGCGGCTTCATCCGCGCCGAGGTGGTTAACTATAAGGATCTCCTCGACTGCGGCGCCTACGCCGCGGCCCGCGATAAAGGGCTGGTTCGGCTGGAAGGAAAGGACTATGTGGTGCAGGACGGAGACGTGATTCTGTTCCGGTTTAATGTGTAACAACGCCAAATCCTTGATTTACCGGGAGTTGTCGGGATGTTCCGGCAGCTCCCTTTCGTGTTTCCATGCGAGGAGAGCGCCAGTGACGCTCTCCTCGTATTTAATCCTCATTTTGTCCCTGTCGCACAGAAATCCTGTCCGTATACGATTGCAGTACCTGCATATTTTCTTATCACCATCGAAACCGTCAGAATCTCTGCCCGCATTTCGGACAGTATTCGAAATCCTCCGTCGTCTCGTAGCCGCAGTTTGCGCAGCGCTTCGCGGGACGCCAGGCGGCTGCGGCGCTGCCGGCCGATACCATTGTCAGCATCTCAGGCGTAAGCGTCACGTCCTCGCCGCGGGCGAGGCGGCGGCCGGTCTCCTGCGGCAGTTCATAGACGGTGCCGCAGCAGCTCGTCTTCGCGTAGTATCGTTTTCCCCATTTGAATATGGGGATAAAAAACAGCGACAGGTACGTATACGTCATGCAGACCTGGTAACGGCCGTAACGGCCGCACCGGTCGCAGATAAAGAGCGCCGCGTTGTACGACAGTTCTTTCATGCCCTGATTGATTCCCATAATAAAAAACATATCGATCGACCGCCTTTCTGTGCCGGATCTATACCGGTATAACCTTCATAAGCTGCAGAGAATAGATATACCTCTCCTTCACGTTCTTCTTTGTCATCTGCTCCAGCGCCCGCTGATAATAGTCCAGCTGAACCTTATAGCGCTTTGCCAGAACATCCTCCTGCCCTTCGGCGATCCGGTCCGTCTTGTAATCCAGAAGCACCAGGCCATCGTCTTCCTCCAGATAAGCGTCGATGATACCCTGGATGAGCACCAGCTCGTCCAAACCGGCCAGTCCCATTTCCCGGGCCGGAATGCCCAGAACAAACTGCTGCTCCCGGTAAAGGCGTCCCCCTTCCTGCGCCCGGCGCACGCGCTCTCCGAGCGGCGACGACGCAAAACGCCATATGGGATAAGGTCTCACCAGGTCTGCCGCTTCCGCACCGATGCGGTGCTCCTCCGCCAGCTCTTTGATCTGCTTCTCTACGTCCGGACAGGTTCCCGTTCCGGCAAAATCCAGAAGCTCCAGCACCCGGTGATACGCCGTTCCGCGGCGGGCAGCCCGTTCCATGGAGACATGGATATCCGCCTTCGGGCCTGCTGCCGGCGCGTCTGTATCTTCTTTATGCCGTTTACCGGCATCGTCCAGATAATCCGCCGGCGCCGCCTGGATAAGACCGGTAAAATCGTCCGCCTCCTGTCCGAGCTTCTTAAGCTCGGAAACCGTCATTTTCGTATGAAGGCTGATGTCGCCCTCATAAGGATAGCGGTAATTGAAGCAGCCATCCAGCTGTGCATATACAGAATCATCTGTAAATGCTTCCCCGGCAGAACCGTCCGATTCTTTCACCAGACGGAGCAGTTCCTCTTTTCCTGCCCTCTTTTCGGCTTGGCGCGCCGCTTCTTCACGAAACAGCGTCTCCACCGGGATCTGGCTGACTTCCATCCATCCGCTCCGCTCCGGATGGGTCATCAATATCCAGTCGAGATAAGAACCCGCCGCAGACAGAACCGTATAGGGAATCGCGGGAACGGGCCGCCGGCCCTCCTGTCCCCACTCCATATTCTCCCATTTCTCCAGCTTCTTCGCAAGCGACCGGTCCGCGCCGGTCAGGATCAGTTTTTCCTTCGCCCGGGTCATGGCCACATAGAGAACGCGCAGCTCCTCTCCCAGATTGTCCAGATCCGTCTTCCGTTTCAGAACATTCTTTTTGAGCGTCGGTCCTTTGACCCGCAGTTCAAGATCCAGATAATCCGTAGCGATTCCCAGATCGGAGTCGATGATCAGCTTCCCGCGCACATCCTGCTTGTTAAACGGTTTCCCGGTGCCTGCCAGAAATACAATGGGAAATTCCAGTCCCTTACTCTTGTGGATGCTCATAACGCGCACCATATTTTCATACTGTCCGGCGGACGCTTCCCCGAAATCCGTCTCGTATTTCTTAAGCTGCGTGATATAGCGGATAAACTGGAACAGCCCTTTATAGCTGGTCTTCTCGAACGCCGAGGCCTTCTCGACCAGCATATCCAGATTGGCCCGGCGGGTCTGTCCCGCGGGCATCGCAGAGACATAATCGTAATATCCGGTCTGCTCATACACCTGACAGACCAGCTCATGGATCGGCAGATAGGAAGCCTGCAGGCGCAGCCGTTCAAGCAGAACGGCAAATGCGCTCAGCTTGGGAACCACAGTACCCAAACGTTCCGCAAATTCTTCCAGTGGTTCCGCTGCCCCGCTGCTCACCGGCCCATCACACAGGGCGCGGTCCTCCGGCAGCCCCGCTGCCCCATCATTCTCCGGCCCATCGCGCAGGATGCGGCTTTCAGCTCTCCCGGTCAGATACCGGAACGCCCCGTAAATGCCCCGGTCCTGCCTGTGCTCCGTCACCTTCTTATAAGCGGCCATCATCCAGGCCATTTCCTCATCGCTTAGGCCCGCCATCGGCGAACGGAGAACCGCCGCCAGAGGGATATCCTGGATTGGATTATCGATCACAGCCAGCATCGCCAGCACCGTTTCGACTTCGATCGTGTCAAAATATCCGGTCCCCGTCTCCGCATACGCGGGGATCCCTTCTCTGGTCAGCACCTGAAGAATGGTCTCGCTCCACCCGGTCATGCTGCGCAGAAGGATCACCATGTCGCCGTATCCGGCGGGCCGGTAGCTCCCTTTCTCCTTATCCCAGACCTGAAGTCCGGTCTGCGGGTCGGTAAGCTCCCGCATCCGCCGCGCGATCATTTTCGCTTCCAGTTCACGGGCCGTATAATCCGCCGCTTCGTCCTGCTGCAGGCGCGGCGCCGCTGCTTCCTCTCGTATAACGGCATCCTCCAGCGCGCCCATGGATTCCTTCCCCGTATCCAGCAGAAGCAGCTCCGTCGGCGTCCCGCAGCGCTCTCCCTCGGCGAACACGGTTCCCGGGTGCAGGGCCGCCTCCTCGGTGTAATCCACATTGCCCAGATTCTTCGTCATGATCTGATAAAAGATTCGGTTAACGCTCTCAAGCACCGTCTCCCGACTCCGGAAATTCTGGTGAAGCTCGATCTTGCGGTCAGGCCCGTTTCCCTCCGAATAGGTTTCGTATTTCTCCATAAAGAGCTCCGGCCGGGCTAGACGGAATTTATAAATGCTCTGCTTGACGTCCCCTACCATGAATACATTTGGGCGGCCGAACCGCTCGCCGGACAGCGCCCGGATCAGCGCCTCCTGCACGTAATTGCTGTCCTGGTACTCGTCTACCAATATTTCCGCGTACTGGCTGCTCAGCCGGTCGGCGGTTTCTGTATAGCGCAGCGCAGATAACGCGCCGCCTGCCGCTTTGCCGTCTGCTGCCCCAGCCGTCGTATCCGCTGCCCTTGCCGCAGGCTCTCCCGGCTTCTCCACCAGGATCTCCAGCGCATAATGCTCCAGATCATTGAAATCGACCAGATTCTTGTCCTTCTTCGCTTCCTGGTACCGCCTCGCAAATTCCTCCGCCAGCTCCAGGAGCTTCAAAACCACGTCCTTCGTAGCCAGAAGATCGGCGGCGGCTTCCGCCTCCGTCTGCGCCCCATAAGACGCTTTCAGGCCGTTTACCGCCTTCTTGATCCGGTTCCGGCACTCGCTGACCAGCTCCTTTTTTATCGGATCGACGTCCCCGCCGCGGACTGCCTTAAGCCTCCCAAACGCCGCGCACCGCAGCCTTTCGCAGAGAACGTCATAGGTTTCCGCTCCCGCCAGGCCGCAAAGCATCCGAAGTTCCTCCATAAGTACCGGCAGATATGCCTCCGGGCCGTCCGGCTCCCGGCAAAGCTCTATGGCTTCTTCATACTGCCCCGTCATCTCCTTAAGCTGCTGCCTCACATCCTTCATCAGGAAATGCATCCACGCGGTTTCTTCCAGATTTCCGGTTTCGGTCTGCTCCATTTCCGCGCGGCACCGGCCGATCCACTGCTCCGGGAACGGATTGCTCTGGGCAAATGTATACACCTGCATGATATAATCCTCGATCCCGCTGTCCGACTTGCCGGATGCATAGGTATCGACAAACCGTTCAAACGCCGGATCCTGCGCGGCGTAATACTCCTCCAGCATATTCTGCATCACATCGGCGCGCAGAAGCTTAAGCTCCCCCTCGTCGCCGATCCGGAACGCCGGGTCGATGTCCAGCAGATTAAAATGATCCCGGATCAGGCTGAGGCAGAAGCTGTCGATGGTCGTGATCTGGGCGTAGGGAACCAGCGCCGCCTGCGCCTGCAGGTGCTCGTTGTCCGGCTGCTCCGAAAGCTTCTTCTCGACCGCCTGCGCGATCCGCTCCCGCATCTCCGCCGCGGCCGCGTTCGTAAATGTCATCACCAGCAGCCGGTCGATGTCCAGAGGCCGGCTTCCTTCGCTGATCAGGCGGATGATCCGCTCCACCAGCACCGCGGTCTTGCCGCTTCCGGCCGCTGCGGAGACCAGCAGATTGCAGCCTCTCGTCTCAATGACCTGCTTCTGTTTCTCAGTCCACTGCATCCGCCGCGCCTCCTTTCCGCGCATTTTCCGCCGCCCCATTGCCTGACGGCGCATTTTCCCGCGTATCCTGCGCCGCCCCATTGCCTGACGGCGCATTTTTCCGCGTATCCTGCGCCGCTTCGCCGCCTGACGGCGCATTTTCCCGCGCATCTCGCGCCGCTTCGCCGCAGGCCTCCTCCATTTTCTCCCACGCCTGCTCTGCGTCCACCGGCGCGAATCTCCGGTACCGGTATCCGGCGATCCGAGTGTCAAAGCCGCAGACTCCATGATACGGGCAATAATCACAGGCCGTATGCCCGCCGTCCTTCTGCGGCTCCGCCCCGATCTGCCCGTTTAAGATCTCCCGGCCGTCCTTTTCAAGCTGTCCGCGCACATACTGCCGCAGCACTGCGAAGCGCCGGCCGCCCGCCACCGACGACTGGCTTTCCTGGATCAGTCCGTCCTTCATCGCTACCGGGATCACATCGGATTTCTCCAAAATCCCGCTGTCCAGATGCCGGATGGCCTCCAGATCGCTGTTGACCAGCCCGTTCATCCGCAGCTGCTTTAAGATCTCGCTTTCCACATTTTCCGGCGTTTGCCCCGCTTCCCTGTCGATCAGCGGGTCCTTGATATTATAATAGAAAATACCCGCGGGCACC
>CANPYE010000087.1 GCA_947588005.1 uncultured Lachnospiraceae bacterium
CCCTCATAAAGGCCGATGATCACGTTGCAGCCGGACTCACGGGCGTTCAGCGCATGCGCATGTCCCTGGCTGCCATAACCGATGACGGCGATCGTCTGGCCGTCCAGCATGGATAAGTTGCAGTCTTCCTGATAATAGATCTTTGCCATTTTTTACTCCTCCTTGAAAATCTATGGATTCTCATTAATAATATTGTTAAAGCTTCTGTCAGGCCCCGCGCTTTTCAGAAAGGGAAGGCTGTGGCAAAAACCTTAGCGTTCACTTGGCGGCAGGCCTGTCCGGCAAACGATACGGCCAGCATCCGCTTCAAAAAGACCGCAGCAGATAACGCGTATTATCCGCGCCGCTTCAGAACCCCCCATTACGGCAGATACCGCACATCGTCCGCGCCGCGGGAAAGCCCCGTAAGCCCGGTTCTGGCAAGCTCCAGGATCTCATAGTCGCCCAGCAGATTGATCAGGGCGTCCAGCTTCGACTGGTCGCCGGTGAGCATGACCGTCAGGGACTCCTTGCCTACGTCCACGATCGTGGCTCGGAATATATCCGAAATCGCGCTGATAGCCTGGCGCTCCGACGCATTGGCACGGACCTTTACCATGATCAGTTCACGGTAGACCGAATGCCCCGGCTTCAGCTCCTTGATGTCCCGCACGTCCTCCAGCTTCCGAAGCTGCTTCTCGATCTGCTCCAGAATCTCCTGATCGCCGGTGGATACCACCGTCATGCGGGAATACCGCGGATCGGCGGTCTCGCCGACTGTCAGGCTCTCGATATTATATCCGCGGCGGCTGAAAAGCCCGGCCACGCGGCTTAAGACGCCGGAAGTGTTGTCCACAAGCAGCGATAACACGATTCTATCCATATAACTTCCTACTTTCTGCAAATGAAATTAACCCGGTCACGATTATCCTTTATCTTATCAATCGAACCGCTGTTTGTCAACTAGATATAAGTCATGAATACTATAACTCAGAGTTATGATATGCGTTTCCCACACAACCGGAAAGACGGTTTATTTATCGCCGGAAGTCTCAAGTATAACCGCAAAAGCGACTATAGACGCTGCGACGGCGGCAAATGCAACCAGCCAGAACCACCACGGTATTCTTTCAAAGAGCAGACTGCCGATGGAAGCGGTCTTTGTTCCAACAGCTACTTCGGCCTCTGTTTCCTCTGTTTTCGCCGTTTCCGGCCCGGCCGGCATCTCTCCGTCGGATTCCCACCAGCCGGCTTCGTTCGAAGCGTCAGGCTTTTGGGGCGGTGTGACTACTACCACAGCGGCATCGGAGGATGCGCCGGTTCCAGGGTCTTTCCCGGATCCTGTCTCATCTGCGCTTTCTGCCGCAGCAGCCGCCGGCAGTTTAGTGCCATTCTGCGCTTTGGATGCTTCCTGCGGCGCCTTCCCGCCGGCTGTTCCGCCGACCCCGGCCGGAGCGCCGGGCGCTTTCTGACCGCCCGCGCTTGTACCTGTTCCTGCGCCTGTCCCCGCAGACACCCCAGTTCCCGTGCCTGTTCCTGCGCCTGCGCCTGCACCGCTTCCCGAGCTTGTTCCCGCTCCTGCATTTCCTCCATTTCCGGCCCCGGCGCCCCCGCCGGAACCTGCCGGCACCGATCCGGCCGGAACGGTTCTTGCAGAAGCCGCGGACATTACCTGATAGCCGCACTTCTCGCACTGTTCACAGCGCCACCCATCAGCGGTAACCCAGCTTGTATACGTATGGGAACCGTACCATCCTTTCAGGCCGCATTCGTAACACGCGCGCCAGTGCCCGGTACGGTCATATTCCCAGTCGCCGTAGCTGTGAACATGATCCGTATAGGATCCCTGCTTTCTTACATACTGAGCCTCTATGCTTACCGAAGAAGCCGGCATACTGAAACGGTTTCCCGTAATCTTTAGGCCTGCAGGGGTACATTTCCATTCGGAAAAGGTCAGTCCGGCGGACGCGGCTTTCTTCGGCGTAAGCGTGATCTGCTCGCCTTCCCGGACATATCCTCCGTCAATATTTCCGGATGCTTCACCATCCTTTACACTAAGCCGGTACAGGACATCCGTTCCTGATATCTGCCCAGCACCGGCGAGCGTACCATCCACACGCAGCTTTCCTTTGACAGAAAGAACCGCGCCGGCTTCCATTGTGAGAGTGGAACTTTCCGGGACCGTCAGTACCGCGCCCTCCGGGATCTCCGCACTGTACGGCAGCCTGACCGCGCTGCCCCAGACGCGGCCTTCCTTCCCGATCAGGATCACACCCGACCAGTCGGACTGCCCGGCCGCATCCGCCAGGGAACCGGCCGCAATGTACGCGTTTCCTGGTTTTCCGGAAGCATCCGCTGTCGCAAGCCGCCCTCCAATACCATAAGCAGATTTCTGGCCGCTGCCTGCGGCCGACATACTCCCGCCTGCGGCTGTCACCTTTCCTCCGCTGACGATAACAGTATGTAAGCAGGAAGAATCGCCGATTCCAACGCCCATTACGCCTCCGGACGCTTCCACGATCCCGCCGCGTATCGCAATATTCTCTGCGGTTCCCATACTGCCCGCGCCGATCCCTGCGCCATGGGTTATACTGGATGCGTGAATATTCCCGCCGCTGATCGTAATATTCTTCGTCTCATGCGCTTTTGAATCCTCCGAGGCGCTGCTTCCGATCCCCGCGCCCCAGTACCCTGTCGCGGTAAGCGAACCGCAGCCGGCCGCGCAGACATGTCCTGCGGTTCCCGCTTTCTGACAGCGAATCGTAAGCGTTCCCGCGGTTCCGCCTCCGTCCTTCTGCAGACCGGCGCACCATATTCCGCTTCTGAATACGTTCGCGCTTCCGTCCGCAAGCGTAACCGTAACGTTCCCGGCGCTGCCCGCCGCGATCTCAAACGCAGGCACATGATCGCCATCCGGAAGCTGAATATTGACTCCCTTAAGCGTAATGTCCGCGTTCACGCCGTTTTCCACAAAAATGCGGTCGGCTGTCGTCGTCCCGGATACCACAAGCGGCGTACCGGTCAGGATATGCAGAACATGCTCTTCATACCGGTAATCCGTACCGAATGTTCCGCCTGTGACAGTAAAGTCTCCTGTCTTCCGCCCCGCTTCTCCGGGAGTAGCCGGATCGACTCCCGCCGCGGCGCGAATCAACATCGTATGCGGCGCAGCTATATTTCCATGCAGGAAGAGCGCCAGTGACGCCCTGCCTGTCTTTTGAATCTCCATACCGGTCAGAACGCCTCTGCCCGCTTCCCCCGCAAACACCGTACATGGCCAGGACAGGAGCGCAAGGCAGCCGGCCAGCATAACGCACGCAATCCTTCTTCTCAACATATCGGTCCTCCCCCTCATCGCGGCAGCCCGCATGGTTTCATTTCCAGTCATTTCCTTCCCTTTATCTTATCATATCTGCGAAATGAAATCTCTATCCATACTATTATGATTCGCTTACGATTTTCTATCATAACCGTTTCTTAAGAGATCCATGGACGCCCTCGCCGCACAGATAAACGCAGTTTTCAAACTTATCATCAGAAAGAGCATGAATAGGATATTCCATATCATGAAAATACTGCGCCCGCTTTTGCCCTTCTGAAAGGACATTTTTCCGTCATCATCCTAATATCCCCTCCCCTTTGATCCTCTTGTTAATATTGTTCGCTATTCTGAAAATATGTTTCGGCGCACATTTCCAAAAAGAACTATTTTTCTGAAGAAACATCCGATCAGCCAAAACACAGCGGGGCAGGCGGGACCGCAGCACATCCTGGACGCGATTTACGGAGAAGGGTTAGTCTTTCTTAATGAAAAAACGTCAGTTTGAGGGCCGGAGCCCCTGACCACAAGTCAGGGGCGGAGCGGCAATACGAGCAAGGCGTCACTGGTGCCTTGCTCGCATGGAAACCTGAGCGAGAATTTCCTCAGAAATTCTCGCGAATTTGCCGTTGCCCTCAAACTGACGTTTTTGAATTTAGAAAGACTTCCCTTCGGAGTCATGAGCGTACAGAATGTGCCACGGCCCCGACTGCCCCGCGTATCTTCCGCGACCATGTACGCAAATCACCCAAATCAAACAACACTTTCGCCAACCGCATATACCGCGCATGACAGAAGCCCCAGGCATTCCCATGCCATCACTCACAACAGCCCGCAGTCCGCCGCAGCCTTATAGAACAGAGAAAGCGGCAGAAAACTCTGCGCGAAGGTCTTCGTGCCGTCGCCCGCATTGATCAGCGCGTCGTCCACCACCGATTTCGATCCGCCCGCGCTGCGCTTCGTCCCTTCTACAGCGCTTCGGAAGGTAGGAAGTCCATAGCGCAGATACCGGCTGTCCCCCGTCAGCTCCCATGCATAAGTAAGCGCCTCCAGGATCAGCGTATTATTTCCCAGCCGGTTTAAGCTGGGCAGTTCTTTGTAGTGGAACAGGCCGTTATCCATCAGACAGTTTTCCACCAGATCGTCAACGGCATCCAGGATCATCGTGCGGATCTCATCCTTTGGGGATACGCGGTAATAGCGCATGAGACTTCCGATCGCCACCGCAATCATAAATCCCGTGCGGATCATCGTATTGTCCGTATAGGCCGCCAGCCATCCGCCGTAAGTCTCCTTCCACTGACGAAACTGCTCCACGATCCGTTCGCATTTTGGAAGCCACCGGTCTTCTCCCGTCTCCACATAAAGAGCCGTCAGCGTCCGCAGCGCCCAGCCGGTTTCCCTCGCGCCGACCTCGCCATTTCTCTGATACATGGGCGTATCCAGCAGGCGAAGTACATTCTCCCCGATGCCAACCGCGGTCTTAAGCGCGCGCTCATCCCCGGAAAAATGGTAATAGTCAAGCAGCCCCTCCACCCACTCATGGGAACAGACGATCGTGCTGTCCAGCGTGTGGCTGCGGCAGTGCTCCCACTGACCGCCTAAAAGAAGCGGATCGTCGCTGTAATGGCATACGTCGACGTCCATCCAGTGAGACGCTGCTGTGAGCATATAATCCAGGAAACGGCGCTCCCCCGTCCGGGCGTAGAACAGCGCGCAGGCGTGCGGATAATCGTATTCGTTATTGGTCCACACCAGCTTCCCGCCGCCCCGTCCCTGGGCGGTATAGCCCGGATCCGGCGCGTCGCCCCAGTTAAGCATTCCATAGCATCTGGCGTGGCTGTCGCACCGGCCGATCAGCGCGATCTCCACATCGTCCTTCCGCTTCTCCCTGTCTACGAAAATATCCGGCATGACGCCCGCGTCCCGGAATACCTCCGGCGGGATCGACGGCCTGTCCGGCATCTGATAGATCAGGCTCCGGTCGTCCAGTTCCAGGAGCCCGCATTCCGGCCCATGGAAATGCAGCAAAAACCGCTGTTCCCGGGACATACCGGACTGCATGATCACCTGCGTACCGCCTTTCGGCACAAGGAAAATGTGAACGCCCGCGTTATCGGCCCGAACCGCCTTGGGATAATTCTGCTGGGCCTGGAAAATCGTGGCGCATACGCCGCCGCTTTCCCCGGTACGGTCCGCGAAGAAGGTTCCGTACAACACTTCAGCCATATGCTCGTTATTTTCCTTCAGTAAATACTCCGCGTCGACAGTCTTTTCCACCGGCGCCGCGTTGCTTCCGATCAGAAAATCCGTCTTATAGTTGGAATTGGCGGCGCAGGTCCGCACGCCTTTTATGCGGCTTTCAATCTCAGACAGTTCCAGCGTTCCCTTCGTGCGGAAAATTTCTCCGGCCGTCGCCTGTTTTCCTGTTCCTTGTTCGACCGTTTCTGCAGTGCGTTCCTTAAATGCTTCGTCAATCCGTTTTTCTGCGTTCCCTCCGTCCGCATCTGGAGGACATTCTTCTTTCATAAATACAGAAGCAGCCCGTTCCCCCGAACTTCGCGAATCTGTCTTCGCATCTTCTATTTTATCCAGCAAAATACTGTCAGCCCCGCCGCGATGCGCCAGCACCGAAAACTTCAGTTCGGAAAGCGCAAGCGGCTGATCCGTGGAATTGATGATCCGGTAAGCGATCTCCACCCAGGGTTTCTCCGCGTAAGCCGTCAGTTTGACTTCAAAGGTCACCGGCCTTGGGCCAACGCATTCGCCCATGCAGCGCAGCACCGCCGCCAGCGGGCCCTCTTCCGCAGCGCGCCATTTGCCGAGACGGATCGTATAACGGCCGCCGTCCCCATCCTCCAGAAACGGCCCGTCGAATTGATCCGCTTCATATCTCGCATTGCCGTCCTCCAGCCAGTCGAACAGCGACGCGGCTCCGTCGGATACGCAGAAGCGCAGGCCGCCGTTCACGACAAAGCCATGTTCCAACCGCTCCATCGTCAGGCCTTCATAAGGAATACATTCTGCCGCCCCGGCCGCAGGATCCGCCTCTTCCTCCGCTCCGGTCTTCAGCCGCAGCACCGCCTTTTGATTTCCCGGCAGATCCGCCAGGAAACGGACGAACAGATAACGGATGCTTCCGTCCCGGTAACGGGACGTGACCTTCGTCTGAACTGGCATCTGTTTTTCATCCTGGAATACTTTCACGCCGTCCGCGCTTCGCAGTTTGCCGGCGGCAAAAGGCACCGCGACGCTGCAATGCTCCCGCGCTCTGTCATAACGGTACAGCTTCGGAAAATACAGTTCCATGAAAATGCCCCCCTTCTTTACTAACCCCGGAAAACTTTCGTATACTCCCCCGATCGGCGCCGGTATTGCTTATTCCAGGATCCGGGCGCGGTTAAAGTTGATCAGGCAGCCAGCCTTCACGATCTCGCGCTCATCCGCAGTCATATCGGCGATCGAAAGATGCAGTTCTTTCGCGCCGTCCGCAGTCAGATGATAGGCCGGAATATCCTTCATCGTCCCGTCAAGCGCCGCGCGGATCCCCGGTATGTAGATGTAGTCGCCGACCGCAAATTCCGGCTCTCCGTCCATCAGAAACGGCAGCATTCCCCAGTTCATCACATTCGAGCGGTAGCGCTTGGTCGCGTATTCGCCGGCGATATTCGCCAGACCGCCCAGCACACGCTGGCAGCTGGCCGCCTGCTCACGCGCAGAACCGTCGCCGGGTTTCTTCGCATAGATCACGCTGCCGATCTCCATCTCCTGCGGCTGAATCCCTTCCTGTCCCGGAATCGCCCGGATGCGGTCAAAGGCCTGCGAAAGGCCTGCATCGGTCTCCCAGGGAGCGCCGCCCTCTCTTCTGGCGCGCTCTGCAGCCCCGACTTCCTTCGCGCGTCCCACATAGCCGGGATCGCGCCGCGAGAGCGTAAACTCCGCAAGGCCCAGGGGATTCGAACGGTAAGAAGACGTCTCGCCCGAAGGGATCAGTTCGTCCGTCGTCGTTACGTCGTCAAGAATCTTCGAGCAGACCTTTAAGAGAATATGATCGGCCAGCGGACTCATTTCCGGCCAGTCCTTGATATTCGGTCCGTAAATGACCGGCTCCGCGGGTTCCGCCTTCCGATAGCCCTGATAAACGCGGTTTGCATAAACCGTGCCGTCGAATTCATAATCCGGGATCCGATAATCGTCCGCCATCTCCGCGGCGGAGGTCAGGAAACCGCCGTTGGCCGCGGTCGCGGCGATCGAACGCGCGTCCATGAGCGCGACAGCCGCCATCTGGCCATTGCCCGGCTTCGAGCCTTCGCGGTTCGGGAAGTTGCGCGTGGTATGGCGGATGCTGAGCGTATTGTTGGCAGGCGTATCTCCGGCGCCGAAGCAGGGGCCGCAGAAGGCCGTCCGGATCACCGCGCCGGCCGCCGCCAGCTCCGTGACCGCGCCCTTCCGTACCAGATCCATGAAGACCGGCTGGGAGGACGGATAGACGGAGAGGTTGAACAGGCCGCTGCCGCAGGATTTCCCCTTCAGGATATGCGCGGCCGCCATGACATTGGAATAATTACCGCCCGCGCAGCCCGCGATCACGCCCTGGTCCACCCGGAGTTTCCCGCCGATAAGCTTATCCGTCAGTTTGAATTCCGACTCGCTGCGCCCGCTGATGCGCGCCGCTTCTTTCTCAATCTCCCGCAGGATGTCACCCGTGTTCGCTTTCAGCTCGTCGATCTCATAGGTATTGCTCGGATGGAACGGCATCGCGATCATCGGCCGGATCGCGGAAAGATCCACCTTCACCACGCCGTCGTAGTAGGCGACGGGCGCAGGTTTCAGCTCACGATAGGCGTCCTCCCGCCCGTGCATCGCCAGATACCTGCGCGTGTCTTCATCGGTCTGCCAGATCGAGGACAGACAGGTCGTCTCGGTGGTCATTACGTCCACGCCGTTGCGGTAATCGGTATCCATCGACGCCACGCCGGGGCCGACGAATTCCATGATCTTATTCTTCACATAACCGTTTTTGAAGACGGCGCCGACAATTGCCAGCGCGACGTCATGCGGTCCGACGCCCGGGGCCGGTTTCCCCTCCAGCCAGACGGCCACGACCTGCGGCGCGGCGACATCGTAGGTGTCGCTAAGCAGCTGCTTGACCAGCTCCCCGCCGCCCTCGCCGACGGCCATGGTGCCCAGCGCGCCGTAGCGCGTGTGGCTGTCGGAACCCAGGATCATCTTCCCGCAGCCGGCCATCATTTCCCGCATATACTGATGGATGACGGCAATATGCGGCGGCACGAAAATCCCGCCGTAATGCTTCGCCGCGGTCAGACCGAATACATGGTCGTCCTCATTGATCGTGCCGCCCACGGCGCAGAGGGAATTGTGACAGTTGGTCAGCACATAGGGAATCGGAAATTCGCGCATTCCCGACGCCTTCGCGGTCTGGATGATGCCCACGAACGTGATATCGTGGGACGCCAGCGCGTCGAATTTCAGCTTCAGCTTCTTCTCATCGCCGGACACATTGTGCGCCGCAAGGATCGAAGCGGCGATGGTCCCTTTCCGCGCCGCTTCACGATCTGCGGGCCGGCCGAGACGCGCGGCCAGCTCCTGCGTATTCTCTTCTTCAATCAGCTCCCTGCCGTCCAGCAGGTAGACGCCGCCTTTTGTTAATTCAATCATCTTGCTCTCCTTTTTGCCTCACCCGGCACTGAAGCCGTGGTGACGGCAGTTCTTAATCTGTCCCGTCTCATGCCGGATGTACGATTATTCATTTCTGCCTCACGCCAGATGCGCGATGATCGCGTTCTTATAGCTTTCCGTCGTTCCGCTTCCGTGAATGTCCGGCGTCGTAACCGACGGATCCGCCAGCACCAGATCCACCGCGCGGCGGATCTTTGCGGCAGTCTCATCCTTTCCCAGATACTCAAGCATCATGCAGGCAGACCATAAAAGCGCCGTCGGATTGGCAATGCCCTTCCCCGCGATGTCGGGCGCGCTTCCATGCACCGCCTCAAACATCGCGTATCCGCTGCCCAGATTACTGGAAGGCAGCAGCCCCAGGCCGCCGATCAGGCCGCTCGTCAGGTCGGATACAATATCCCCGTACAGGTTCGGCATGACCATAACGTCGAACTGTCCCGGGTTCATCACGAGCTGCATACAGACATTGTCCACGATCTTGTCATTGGCCGTAATCTGCGGATACTGCCCGCTGATCTCATGGAAAATATCGAGGAACATCCCGTCACTCATCTTTAAGATATTGGCTTTGTGGACGCAGGTCACGGTCTTCCGTCCGTGCACTTTTGCATATTCGAAGGCATCGCGGATGATCCGCTCGCTGGCCTTTCTCGTAATGATCTTAGTCGCGTAAACCGTGTCCGCGTCGATCCGTTCTTCTTTTCCGACATACAGATCTTCCGTGTTCTCGCGGAAAACAACGATGTCCACATCCGTAAAAGGCGTCTTCACCGCCGAATTCGACTTCGCAGGGCGGATATTCGCGTAAAGGTCATACTTTTCGCGCAGCGTGACATTTAACGAGCGAAAGCCCTTGCCGATAGGCGTGGTGATCGGCGATTTCAGAAGCACCTTCGTTCGCTCAAAGGACTGAAACGCCGCGTCCGGGATCAGAGCACCGTTCTCCAGATATTCCTGGTTGCCCACGCGGTAGATCTCATAGGAAAGGCCGGCGCCCGCCGCGTCCAGAACCGCAAGCACCGCGTCCGTGATCTCCGGCCCAATGCCGTCGCCCTTAAATACTGTAATTGTCTGATTCATCTTATCTGTCCTCCGCTTTTACGTATTCCTGTATTTCTCCCACGTATTTGGTAGCCGGACGCATGATCCGCCCGTCGTAGAGCTTATTCTCAATATTATGCGCAAGCCAGCCGACGGTACGCGCTACCGTAAAGAGCGGCGTATACAGATCCTTCGGGATCCGCAGCATATCGTAGGCGAAACCGCTGTAAAAATCAACGTTATTCGAGACCTCGCGGCCGGTTGCCTTCGTGTAGGTCGCCCGCGCCGTTTTCTCAAAACGCGCCATAAATTCAAATTCCTCCGTGCGGCCTTTCTCGGCAGCCATCTGCCGGCAGCACTCCCGCAGGATCTCCGCCCTGGGATCCGAAACCGTATACACCGCATGTCCCAGACCATAGATCAGGCCGGTACGGTCATAGAAGTCACGGTTTAAGATGCGCTTTACAACCTTTTCCATATCCTTTTCGGAAGCATCCAGACCAATCTCCTCCCGGACCGCCTCCATCATTTCAAAGCAGCGGATATTCGCGCCGCCGTGCTTCGGACCTTTCAGGGAGCCGATGGAGCCGACCATCGTCGAGTACAGATCCGTTGCGGTCGAAGATATGACGACATTAGTAAAGGTGGAATTGTTGCCGCCGCCGTGATCCGCGTGGACGACCAGCAGCGTATCGAGAAGCGCGGCCTCCTGCGGCGTGAAGGATTTATCATCGCGCAGCATATAGAGGATATTTTCCGCAATCGAATAGTCCTTGTTCGCATAGTGGATAATGAGGCTGTCGCGGTTGTAATAATGCTGCTTGCTCTGATAGGCATAGCACATAATGGACGGCAGCTTGGCCAGGATATTGAGGCCTTTCAGAACCGTGTGGTACGGGTCGACGTCGTCCGGGTCGCTGTCGTAATCGTAGAGACTCAGAACGGACTGCTGCAGGCAGTTCATCAGGTTGCGGCTCGGCATCCGCATGAGTCGCATCTCCAGGAATTCATCCGGAAGCTGGTACAGGGACGCGATGACCTCGCAGAAAGCCCGCAGCTCTCCGGGCTTCGGCAGATAGCCGAACAGCAGCAGAAAGCAGGTCTCCTCATATCCAAAATGGGAATCGCCCTTTCCTTTCACCAGATCATTGACGCGATAGCCGCGATAGTAAAGATCGCCGGGCGCGGAAACCTTCTTTCCGTCTTCGAACGCGTAGCCAACGACATCGGAAATCTTCGTCAGCCCGATGCGGACGCCGGTTCCATCCTCATTGCGAAGTCCTTTCTTGACATTATGTTCCTTAAACAGATTGTTGGGAATATCTGTATAGTTGATGGATCTTCCAAATGACTGCGCGATAAAATTGCTTGTCATACTGCCGATCTCCTTTCCCTTTAAAAAATGGCAGCACAAATACATGTGCTGTCATCGTTGACGGGTTCCTTTAGGTTTGCATTTTAACACACGGAAAAGGCAAAGTCAAGATATTGTGGAGATCACAGGAAAAATATTGTTATTATTCCCGGAACACGATCTCCCCTGTCGCCGGATTCATGCTCTCGACAATGGCCAGGGACTCCAGTTGGATACCCATATCCCGGATCATCTTCCCGCCCGGCTGGAAGCCCTTCTCGATGCAGATGCCGATGCCCTCCACGGTCGCGCCCGCGCTCTGCACCAGCTCGATCAGCCCTTTCAGCGCGCAGCCGTTGGCCAGGAAATCATCGATGATCAGCACATGGTCCTCCGGCCCGATGAACCGTTTGGAAACCATTACGTCATACACTCTTCCGTGGGTGTAGCTCTGCACCTTTGTCGTATAAACGTCTCCCGACAGGTTCAGGCTCTGTGCCTTCTTCGCGAACAGCACCGGCACATGGAAGCACTCCGCCGCCACGCAGGCGATACCGATCCCGCTGGCCTCAATGGTCAGGATCTTGTTAATGGGCCTGCCGGCAAACAGCCGCTTAAACTCCATGCCCATCTCATGAAACAGGTCCACATCCATCAGATGATTCAGAAAACAGTCTACCTTCAGTACATCGCCCTCCGCCAGGATACCGTCCCTGCGGATTCTTTCTTCCAGTGCTTTCATGCTGCCCGCCTCTCCTTGTATGTAAAATTATATTAAAAGCATTCTAGCAGAACTGCGTCTGTTTGGAAAGTACTATTTTGCATGTTTTCCCTTTCCTTTTCACAGGATACTTCCGCCTTGCTTATTATTCTCGAATACCCGCATCCATTTCCAATGTTTTTCTGTAAAAACTACTCCCTGAAGCCGCCATCCATTTCCAGCGTTTCTCCCGCAGAAAGATGGATCACGCGGTATTTTTCCTCATACAGGAGTCTGGTATGGATCTCGGAATACGCGGTAAGCCGGAATCGTTTAAGCCTGTGATCCTCCCACGCGATATCCACCGCGCCGTTGCCGCGAACGCGCAGGCCCCGGACGCTTCCGCTCGTCCATTCGGATGGCAGCGCGGGCAGCAGAACGATCCTCTCGGCGGAGCTTTGAACAAGCATCTGGGCAATGGCCGCCGCCGCGCCGAAATTGCCGTCGATCTGGAACGGCGGATGGCGGTCGAACAGGTTCGGATAGACGGAAGAAACCAGCAGCTGCTTCAGGTTATAAAGCGCCCCGTCTCCGTCCCACAGCTTCGCGTAATGGTTGATGATCCAGGCCCGGCTCCAGCCGGTGTGACCGCCGCCGTTAGCAAGACGGTGCTCCAGCGTGGCGCGGGCGGCCTTCGCAAGCTCCGGCGTGCCGTCAACCGTGATCTGCTGGGACGGATGCAGCCCGTACAGGTGGGAAATGTGCCGGTGTCCCGGTTCGCATTCCTCGTAGTCCTCGATCCATTCCAGGATCCTTCCCGACCGGCCGATCCTGGTGGGAACCAGCCTGCCCAATGTCTCCCTGACCTGCGCAAGGAACGCGTCCTCATCTGGGATTCCGGCCTCAGCCAGACGGAGCTGCCGCTCTTTCCAATCCCCTCGCACTTCCCGCGCCGCCAGCAGACACTCACTGAACAGATCCCTCAGGATCTGGTTGTCCATCGCAGCCCCATAGGTCAC